>NZ_JBHZBH010000023.1:0-146289 GCF_042754765.1 Nonomuraea sp. NPDC059194
GCGACACCAAGCCCGAGCCCGCTGGTTCCACCGGCGCGCCCGCCTCACTACCGCATACGCCCAGCTCAACTAACGAATGGCGGCTGCCGTACTAGAAGAAGTCGTCGGCGGTGGCGTCAGTACATACGCCGTCGACTCACCGCGTAGCGGCAGCGGGCCGGGGGGAGTGTCAAGCTCGGCTTCGCGTGTACGGTCGCCGGTCGCCGTTCCTCGATCATCCGATGCCAACGGTCAAAGCCGGGCTTGATACGAAGGAGCCGGTCTGTTGGGCTTGCCTGAGTAGATGGTGTGCGAGGTGATCAGCCCTCAGCCACCCACCAACGTCCAGGTCCGTGTGGTGATCACCTCGGTGCCGGAGGCTCCCGCCGGAGGCGTTCATGCAAGGTCCAGTGGGGGATTATTCAGGACGCCGGTCGTGCGCCACGAACGTGCGGTTGCCCCCAGGCCGCCTCTTTCTCCCACTGGTTCGGCCAAAGCCTCGGGCGCCCTTGCGCACCGCTTGAGGGGACAAGCGGACGATAACACGGACGTGGTCGGCCCGCTGAGGCACTGGATTCCACCTCACACGACATAGGCTGGCGTCCCTTGTGGCGGCGGGGTGGCCGGGCGGGACCGGCCCGGAGAGGCCGCACGCCCGCCCGGACCGCCCGGCCGCCCGCCGCCCATCGGGCGGCGGCTTGATGACGTAGGGAAGGTTTGAATCACCCGCCGCCATAGCGGCGATGATCAGCTTCGATACCGGGGATAGCCGCCCCGATCGGGCAGCTCCTCCTCGTAGTCACATGCGGCCACAGCTGCATGGCCCGCGTTCCAGGCTGATGTGAGGATCCGAGCAACCACGGCAACCACCGTGGAACCTCCTACTGACCGCCCTGCCGCAACCTCAACCTTGACCGGCCAATAGAGGAACTCCATCTCGGTAGGATCCGCGTCCGGATTCCGGCGTACTTCGATCTCGACACCGTCGATGTAGCCGAGCCGCGGGCTCTCGCTGGGTTCCTCGGGTGCGCGCCAGATAAGCCTGATCACCTCGTCTGGGCTCAGATCCTGAATGTAGATCGCGCAATACGCGTAGCGGTCAACAGCATCTTGCGGGTCGTCTTCACTGGCCCAGCATTGCGCCAGGCTGTACATGTCGTCAGTCAGGGTGTCGGCTCCGGCGCGGGTCAGGCTCTCGGCCTTGCCGGGCTCGTTGGCGTAGCCGATGCTGCGGGTTCCCGCGGCGCTTGCGGCTTCCATGTCGAAGTCGGAGTCTCCGATCAGGACCGCCCGCTCCGGCTCCACTCCCAGCGCCTTGCAGGCGCGCAATGTCGTGCCCGGGTGAGGCTTCATCTGGTCCGGCTCCCCGATCGGGCGCCCGGACACCATTTCGATCCACTCGCCCAGATCGGCCAGCGCGAGGAACGTCGCGATGGCTGGCTCGGAGTTGTTGCTCACGATCGCAACAGGCCGCCCCGATTCGGCGCACGCACGCAGGAACTCCCGCACCCCCGGCGTGATCTCGGCGCATGTCGCCGCCTCGACCTCGCTCGCCATGAGCGCGGTCTCCACCGTATCGACCAGTTCAGGCACGATCTCTGCGCTACGGCGAAGGACCTTAAGCGGATCATCCAGCGCCTCGACATCGGGCGGGAGCCGCACCCCTTCCAGCACCAACAGGTCCTTGAGCCTGACTGCGACAGCCGACGCCGGTAGTCCGGCGAAGATGCTGCACACCGGCCCGTCGAAGTCCAAGAGGATCGCCTCAGCCTGGCCCAGCACCTCGCCCAGCGTCACAGTTCGACCTCGCGACTGATCGTGCCCCACATGCTGTCGAACCAACGCCGTACCTCGGTGACGTACTGCGAGGCCATCGAGGCAGGGTCTTCAGTGATCTCGTAGTGGAACAGGATGGCCTCCTTGCCCATCACGTCATACAGCTCGTGCGGCTCGCCCTTGATCCGCACGGTGTGCTTGACCACGGGGTAGAAGCCGAAGAACACCCGCTCGCGGTTGATCACGTAGAACTTGAACGCGGGCGCGGTCTGATGCACCCGCACATGCACGCTGGCGGTCTTGACCAGCCCGAGATCGGCCAACTCGTGTACGGCGTCCGCGATCGCCTGGGTGCTGCGCTGCTGAATGCGCAACGCGCGCGACCTGATCACCGGATCGTCGCCAAGGTCTTCGGCTCGGCAGGGCAGCGACATGGGATGTTCCATGTCCGGCACCAGGATCCGGATGTTGATCGACTCGGGGGTGAGTCGTCCGAGCCGGATCTTGTCGAGCGGCTCCTGAAGCATCCCGTGCAGCGTCTCGCCGGAGAACCCGGCGAAGTCGATAGCCACGTGTGCCGCCTCGAAGGCGTGCTCGATGTGCGGCCGCAGCTCGACCGGCCGTTCGGTGCGCTCGCGGACGAACACGCCGCTGCCTTGCCGCGAGACGACCAGGCCCTCGTCGCGCAACAGCCGGATCGCCTGCTGCACGGTCATGCGCGCCACGCCGTACTTCTTCGCGAGGTCGTGCCCTGAGGGCAGCTTCTCCCCCGGCTCGAACTTCTTCGTCAGGATCGCGGCGCGCAGGGCGTTGGCGACCTGCTGGTACGGCGGTCGCGGGTCGTCTGGATCGAGACTCATCACGCAAACCAGGCTAGTTCTTCTAGGTTGCCTAGTCCAGTTACTCGCGGATGCTTGACATGGCTAGCCATGCTGGGCAACATGAGATCAACACAAGATGCCTAGCCAAGTTAGGCAACCTTCAAAGGAGTTCACCATGCGCAACATCCCCGTCGACATCACCGGTCTGGCGTTCATCGTCGCGGGTGAGCCCGAGCCGAAGATCGTTGACCGGGCCACCGGCGAGGTCAAGAGGGACGCGGAGGGGCGGGAGCTGTACACGATCCCGCTGCTACCCAAGCCGAACGACGACCGGCGCAACCCGGTGATCGTGGTGACGTTCCCGAGCGAGACGTTCCCGCAGATCCCCGAGGGCGTGCAGGTCCGCCCGGTCGGCCTGGCCGCCTTCTTCTGGTCGATGAACGGCCGCTCGGGCCTCGGCTTCCGGGCCGAAACCATAGCCCCGACCGCTGTCAAGGCCGCCTGAACCACCCCTGGAGCGGGCGCATCGCCTGGCAGCTAACCCGCCCGCTCCGGGGCCTCCCTCTCGCGTCGAAGACCCGAAAGGACAGAGCCGATTATGTCCGACTGGCTGCTTCCGCTGGCCATCACCCTGACCATGTGCTGCGCCGCTCTGCTGGCATGGCGCAAGCTGCACCCCGTCTCCCTGTGGCTGTGCCTGGGCTACCCACTCAAGGCCATCACCGTCTACTTCACCTGGGGCAACGTCGCCCACGGCTGCACCCTGACCCGCAAGCGCCGCCGCTGGCGGTCGACACTCGACGGCCTACCGGTGGTCGGCAACGCCACCATCGCCCTGACGCAGAAGCGCAGGGTCCGCCGCGTCGACGTCGACAAGGCGCCGCGCCTCGGGCTCATCCGCCCGCACCGCCTCGGCTTCCGCGTCAACGTCAAGCTCATGGACGGGCAGACGCCCGACGACTACACCGCCCGCCTGTCCAACCTCGCGCACGCCTGGCGGGTTCATTCGGTACGGCTGGCCGCCTGGAAGCCGGGCCGCGTCACCCTGCTGGCCACCACCGGAGACCCGCTGTCCGACGTCCGCACACCCGTACTCTCCGAGGGCCTGCTGAGGGTGCGCGTCGGCGTCTTGGAGACCGGCGCGCCGTGGGTGCTCGACTTCCGCACCGTGCCGCACTGGCTCAACACGGGCGCCACCCAGTCCGGCAAGTCCACGCTGCTCAACGCCCTGATCACTGGCCTGGCCGCACAGCCGGTCGCGCTGGTCGGCTTCGACCTCAAGGGAGGAGTGGAACTCACCCCGTACGGCCCGCGCCTGTCGGCCATGGCCACCGAACGCGCCGAATGCGTCGGCCTGCTCGATGACCTGATCTGCCTGGTCAAGCAGCGCATGGCGCTGTGCCGTACCCACACCGTCCGTAACGTGTGGAAGCTGCCCGAGCACCTGCGGCCGATGCCCGTCGTGGTGCTGGTCGACGAGGTGGCCGAGCTGTTCCTGATGGCGCACAAGGGCGAGAGGGACGAGATCGCCCAGACGGCCACCGCACTGCTGCGGCTGGCCCAGCTCGGGCGGGCGTTCGGCATCTACCTGTTCGTCTGCGGTCAGCGGGTCGGCTCCGACCTCGGACCCGGCGTCACCGCGCTGCGCTCGCAGCTCTCCGGGCGGGTCTGCCACCGGGTCAACGATCCGGAGACCGCGACCATGACCCTTGGCGACACCGATCCGGCTGCCCTGGATGCCGCCCGGCAGATCGCCGCGAACATGCCCGGCACGGCCATCGTGGTCGGCGAGGACGGCCGCTGGTACCGCGCCCGCTCGGTGTACGTCGCAGAGGAAGCCGCCGAGAGCGCCGCGCTCGCCCACGCCCACCTCGCGCCGAAATGGGCCGACCTGCTCACCGGCCCCGCCGACATCACCGTGACCGATGCGGAGCTGGAAGAGCTGGCCCGCGAGACCGAACCCGCCTGATCCCATCCTCGGCCCCGCCAGGTCCCTACCCGACCCATGCCTGAAACCGAAGGGAGGTGTCCGCCGTGAGCCGCATCCGCTCCGCCGTACTCGACACCACGCCTGTGCTCGTCCTGGCGGTCATCGCCGCCGTGGGCTCCTTCACCCACATCAGCGACCTGGCCGCCCGCCACGGCCAGACCGGCTGGCAGTCCTGGGCGGTCGCCGTGTGCATCGACCTGATGTGCGTGATGGCCGCCCGCGAGCTCCAGCGCGACAAGCGCACCGGCCGCCACAGTCACGGGCTGATCTCCTGGCCCGCGCTGGTGCTGACCGGCGGCATCGTCCTCACCCTGGCCGCCAACCTGGCCACCGCCAAACCCACCGTGTGGGGGTGGATCACCGCCGCAACCCCGGCCGTCGCGTTCCTGGTCGCGGTCTCCATGCTCGAACGCCGCGCCTCACATCACGCTGCCGCGCCCGTCGCCGTCGAACTGGTCACCGAGGAAGCCGAACCGGAACCCGCGCCCGCCCTGGAGGCCGCTGAGCCGGGGCAGTCGCCGGCGCTTCTGGCCTACGCCCGCCGCCTGGCCGATGACCACCACGCCACCCACCACCGCCCGATCACCGGCGAACAGCTCCGCACCCGCATGGGCGTCTCGCCCGAGCTGGCCGCCGACCTGTTCGCCCAGATCCGAAAGGAACCTGCCGCATGAACCTCGTCTACCACGCCCGCGCCTGGGCGCACGGCTCCTACCCGATGGAAGCCGCGGTGGAGCTGCTCGCCCACCACGGCGTGTGGCTGCACCGGCCCGACTTCCTTCGGCTGGCTGTCGACCACGAACCGCCGTACGCGGTCATCGACTTTGAGGCCGCTCACGTCGCGCTCGCCTCCGGACGCCTGCCCTGCTCTGGCTCCGAGGCCGCCGTGCTGCGCATCGCGCTGTCACTCGGCCACGGCCTGCCGGTCGACCTCGGCCCCGCCATCACCCGCCTGGACACCACCAACCTCGGCTACGTCCTGGCCGCCATCGCCCACGCCAGCGGCAACCGCGCCGCCTGGCACACCACAGAAAGGGACCGACCGTGAACCAGCCCTACTGCCGCCGCTGCCTCGGCCTCGGCACCATCACCGGCTTCCGCAGCCAGCCCCGGTCCACCGGCGCCGAAACCCTCGTCGTCGAGGTCACCGAGACCTGCCCCACCTGCCAAGGAAGGGGCACCCGATGACCCGCCGTACCAAGAAGAAGGCCTGCCCGACCTGCGAGGGCGAGGGCCAGGTGGAGACCTTCGAGATCGTCGGCCGTGGCGAGACCGCCGTTCGCATCGAGACCTGGGCCCTATGCCTGGACTGCACCGGCCCCACCACGTGACCCGGTTACCGTGCCCGTTCTGCGACTGCTGCACCCGCTACGGCTGCGACTTCGACGGCGACCCGCCCGACTGCGACAAGACCACCCCTCGCCAACCCTGCCCCTGCACCCGCCAAGGAGGTGATCTCGAGTGATCTGGTTCTACGCCTGCGCCACCTGCAACGGCACCGGCCTGTGCGAAGACAAGACCTGCCGCGACTGCTCAGGCACCGGCATCGACAACCACTGAACCGAACGACGCCACCACGGGGCGGCTCAAGCCTGGCAGCCACGCCGTCCCTGTGGGGCGCCATCCTCCGCTCTCACGAAGGAACACCAGTATGCGCCACCGGCCTTGCCCGGAATGCGGCGGATACGGCTCCGTCCGCGTCCGCTCCGTCCGTACCCACCGACTGATCATCATCTTCTGCCCGTGCTGCGAGGGCACCGGACAGGAGGTCAGCCAGTGACCGAAGCTCCCGCCCAGCTCGCTGACCTCATCGGCCCGGTCATCCGCGACCTGGCCCGCCGCTCCAACCACGATGTGACCCGCTGGCTGCATCAGGTCGACCGGCTTCGCGGCTGCACCAACCCCATCCGCCTGACCGGCGAGACCTCCACCCTCGACGGCATGACCGGCGAGGTCCTGCACACCTACAGCACCAGCGCCGAACCTCACGGTCAGCTTCTCATCCGATGCGGGAACCGGCGCGCCACCCGCTGCCCGGCCTGCGCGGAAACCTACCGGCAAGACACCTTCCACCTCATCCGCGCTGGCCTGCTCGGTGGGGACAAGGGCGTGCCCGACATCGTGCGCACCCACCCGCGCGTGCTGGCCACCTTCACCGCCCCGTCCTTCGGCCCGGTCCATCGCGGCCCGGACAAGGACGGCACCGCGCCCGTCTGCCACCCGCGCCGTACCGGCCCGGCCTGCTTCACCCGTCACCAGTCCGGAGACCCGGCCATCGGCCAACCGCTCGATCCCGGCACCTACGACTACACCGGCCACGTCCTGTGGAACGCCCACGCCGGGCAGCTCTGGCACCGCTTCGCCATCTACCTCCGGCAGCGCCTGGCCGCCGCCGCTGGCCTCACCCGAAAGGAGTTCGCCGACCTCACCCGTCTGTCGTTCGCAAAGGTCGCCGAATACCAGGCACGCGGCGTCGTGCACTTCCACGCCGTGATCCGCCTCGACGGTCGCGACGGTGATGACCTCTGCATCCCGCCCGCCTGGGCCACCCTCGATCTGCTCACCGCCACCATCCGCACTACCGCCGAGGCGGTACGGCTGCCGCAGGGGCAGATCTGGGGCAGCGTCGATGTCCGCCCAATCCAGGCCGACGGCCTCGACGCGCTGTCGGAAGCCGCGGTCGCCGGCTACATCGCCAAGTACGCCACCAAGGCCGCCGAGACCTCCGGCACCCTCGACCGGCGCGTCACCCACCACGACCTCACCCGATTGCACGCCCAGGGCGTCACCGACCACGCCGCCCGCCTGATCCGAACCGCATGGGACCTCGGCAACCCTGACATCTATCCCGACCTCGCCCCACTCCGACTCCGACAGTGGGCGCACATGCTCGGCTTCCGTGGCCACTTCTCCACCAAAAGCCGCGCCTACTCCACCACCCTGACCGCGCTGCGCCGCGTCCGACTGGACTACCGCGAGGCCCAAGAGCTGCGGCGCCTGCCGTACGACCCGCAAAGCACGCTCGTGCTCGCCCACTGGAAGTACGCCGGACAGGGCTACACCCCCGGCGAGTCCGCACTCGCCGCGACCGTCAACGAAGGAGGCACCCATGGCCGCTGATCTGCTCACCGTGCCTGAGGCCATGTCCGTGCTCAAGGTCAGCCGGTGGACGCTCTACAACCTGATCCGCTCCGGCGAGATCACCTCGATACTCGTCGGCACCCGATGCCGCCGTATCCCATCGACCGCCCTGGACGCCTACGTGACCCGCCTGTGCGAGGAGGCCGCCTGATGAGCAAGCGATCCAACGGGGAAGGCTCGATCTTCCCGTACAAGGACGGCTGGGCGGGGTACGTCTGGGTCACCACCCCCGAGGGCAAGAAGACCCGCAAGTGGGCGTACGGCAAGACCCGCGAAGAGACCCACGAGAAGTGGCTGAAGCTCCACGAGCAGGCCCGCAAGGGACCCGTGGCGACCAAGCACGAGACCGTGGCCGCCTTCCTCAAGCGCTGGCTCGCTGACGTGGTTCAGCCCAACCGTGAGCCGACTACCTACGCGGGATATGAGGCCCTGGTTCGGCTCTACCTCATTCCCGGCCTGGGCAAGAAGCGGCTCGACAAACTGACCGTCCGGGATGTTCAGACCTGGCTCAACGGCTTGCCGACCCTCTGCACCTGCTGCGCGCAGAAGAAGCCGCGTAAGAAGCCGTGCTGCGCCATCGGCCAGTGCTGCGGAGATCACCCGTCACGCGGCACCATCGAGAGCATCCGGCGTGTGTTCCGCACCGCGCTCAGCCATGCCATCCGAGAGGAACTGATCTCCAAGAATGTCGTCTCTCTCACCACGTTGCCCAAAGCGACCGCCAAGAAGCGCAAGCACGCCGTGTGGAGCGTGGATGACGCGCGCACCTTCCTTGAGCACCTTCGGGCGGTAGACGATCCGCAGTATGCGGCCTTCGTGCTCATCCTCGTCCTGGGCCTACGACGTGGCGAGGTTCTCGGCCTCACCTGGGACAGCGTTGACCTCGACCGCCAAGAGCTGCGGGTCTCTCACCAACTCAACCGGGTGCACGGCAAACTTCTCCATCGGGACACGACCAAGACAGCCGACTCGGACGCCTCGCTTCCGCTGCCCGCGCTGTGTGTCACCGCGCTCAAGCATCGCCGCAGAGTCCAGGAAGAGGCCCGTAAGGAGGCGGGGGAACGATGGAAGGGCTCCGCGCTCGTCTTCACCACCCGGTACGGCACGCCCATCGAACCGCGGAATTTCAACCGCTCCTTCGAGCTGCACGGTAAGGCCGCCAAGGTCTCGCGCATCCGCGTGCATGACACTCGGCACACGTGCGCCTCGATGCTCGCCGCACTCGACGTTCACCCACGGGTGGCGATGCGTATCCTCCGGCACTCGCAGATCTCGGTGACCATGAACGTCTACACGCAGATCGCCAGCCCGGAAACACGCAAGGCGCTCGACCAGCTCAACGCCAGCCTAGATCGTTAGCGGCGGTTGCTGTATTTCGCTGCTGTACGCCCATGAAAAAGGCCCTCCCGGATCATCCGAGAGGGCCTTTCACCTGGGAGCCGCCTTCGGGATTCGAACCCGAGACCCCTTCATTACGAGCCAGGTTGGAAGATCGTTGCTGCCTGCATCGACCCTGGGCGCCATCGCGCCAACCAGCTTAGGCAGTGCATTGCATGTATTCACATGTGACAGATTTGCATAGCTCGCAGACCATGATCATCTCCCAGATGATCTCCCAGGGAGCGCAAACTCACGGCGCAGCATCCCATCCTCGAAGGCAGCCCACTCCGATTCCGTGAAGGACAGGACCGGGCCACGCCCCGCATCCTTGGTGTCACGAACCTGGATGCATCCGTCAACGAGTCGGACCTCTACGCAGTTGCTGCCCCCGCCGGAAGCACGGCTCTTCCGCCATTCTCTAGTCAGCATCCACACCCCTCCTCGATCTCCGCTATGAATGCCATAGAGCGATCCGGCGGCATAGACTTCGACGCCAGCCAATCGAATCTGCGCTCATAGTCCCGAACGAGCTCCACCTTATCGGTAATGACCTCAGATACGCCCGTCTCTACAAACAGATGCGCCTCATGGCCGGGTAGAGACAAGAGCACAAAAGAGCCTTCCAGGCCCGGATGAGCGCCGATATCCGCAGGTAGGACGTAAATGTTGACATTCGGCCTTTCGCCGACATCCACAATGCGGCGAAGCTGGGCCGCCATAGTGCTCGGCCCCCCCACGCGCTGTCGAAGAGCCCCTTCAGAAATGACGGCCGTGAACTGAGTTGGGTCGGTTTCCGCAAGTAGCAAGCGATGACGAGTCATGCGCGCTTTTACGCGAAGGTTTATTACGTCGGCGGGCTCGTCAGGATGGGCAGCCATGTGGACCGCCCGAGCATAATCTTCAGTCTGAAGCAGACCAGGGATGAGAAGAGGCTCCCACGTGCGTATCAGGACCGCTTCGGTCTCGAATGCCACATATTCGCCAAGCACACTCCGGTACGGAGCCCACCAGGGGCGGCCAGACGCTTGACGTGCCAGCCGCTCGCACAGCTCCCTCACGTCGAGTCCCGCCCCGTACAGCTCTGTTAGACGCGATGCGTCGTCGACGGAGGGCCGAGTCTTGCCCGTCTCGATCCGCCATACCTTCACCGCGGCCCATCCGAGCCTTGCTGCTACTTCGTCTCGGGAGAGCGACCTCGTCTCACGTAGGTCACGCAAGATGCTGGCGAGCCGCTGCTGACGCAACGGTGGGCTGATGCGCTGCATGACCAGATTCTTAGCCCTTCAACATCACGATCCCTGCCAGATTGCACAGACTGTTATGTTTGACCTTCGCCGTCATTGGGCACCACGAAGCTTCCCACTTGCGGCTCGGTGTAGATCAGCCCTTCATCGCGCAGCCTCGCTGTGATCTTTCTCGCAGTGCCCCGAGCGATTCCGAACTCCTGCACCAGATCCGTCTCGGACGGGAAGCGCGCGTCGGGCCGGTACGTCCCATCCTTGATCCGACCTCGCAATTCGTCAGCGACTCGGATCCACACCTTTTTGCTTTCCCGCACCTCCGTCACACCGCGACCGTAGACATGCATGCACATGCCTCTACGAGCGGATACGAGCAGACTCGACTATGAACGAGCATGAACGAGTACGCCTCCCCGGGAGGGGTGCGTTCTGACGAACGCCAGGTCAGCGGACGATCACGACGCTACGCTCACCCGCAGACGTCGCCAACTATCTGGATATGCCTGTACACCTCACCGCCAGGCCGGGCGTCTTACCCCGTTCACATCCCCCGTCTCAGGAGTCCCTCAATGCGCACCCGTAGGCACGCAGTCGTCTCTCTCGCTTCCGCGCTCATGCTCTCGACAGCATGCTCATCCACGCAGACTCCAGTAGCGGCGGAGCCAGCCACACCCAAGGCGGTCGCGTCGGCCACGCCGAAACCGAGCACCGACCCGGCCTGCGCGATGAAGGAACTTCGCCTGTTCCTAACGGAGATCGACGACTACGCGGACCGTGGCGCATTCGAGGTCGGGTCGAAGACCCGAATCAAGGAGGGCGACGTCTTCGGATGGGGGCTCGCACTCAGCGCGATCGAGAGGGAGGCGGATCTGAAGCTGTACAAGGTCGTTAAGGACGCGAACGATTCAGTGAAGGATTGGCTCAGCCAGCAACCCGGTAGCTTTGCTCAGCGCGTCAACGCGATGACGATCCACATCACGGCGAGCACGTTAGCCCTGACCTGCCGGGTTCACCAGCAGTACGCGTTCACCAGGGTCTGAACCGGGCCTAAACGCAAAACGGCCCCGCCTCCGGAAGGGAGACGGGGCCGCGAAGTTCTCGGCGGATGCTCAGCAGACAGCGAAGCGCTTCTCCGTGGTGTGGACCGTGATGGGATCAGGTTCCTGCATCTCGACCTTGACGGACACCTCGTCCGACGACAGGTAGAGACCGATCGCCTCTGCGAGGTTCGTCCACAGCTCCTCGATGCTCTCGCCCGAGGCGAAGCAGCCAGGCAGCTCGTCGACTTCAGCCCACGCCGTTCCGTCTTGCTCGGCGTGAACCTTAACCGTGTAGGTCCCGGTGCTTTCGTCCATGTCAGGGGCCATGTAGCGCTTCACCGTCCCTTCAGTCCTGCCTGCCGGAGTATCGCATCTCTGAGTGCAGGTGAATAGTCCTTACCGCTGTGCATCGGCAGCGTGATCGGCCTGCATCCCTGCTTCTCCATCTTCACCGAATGTTTCCCCCCGAGGGTCTCCACCCACCCATGCTCTTCCAACATCTTCTTTGCGTTGCGCTGGTTCAAAGCACGCGGAAGGGCGTCGTCCTTCCCCATACGGGGACTCCTTTACCTCGATCGACAGAGGACCCCACTCCGCCCGCAAGGCTAGGGCGACACCTTGATCCGTCGTCGAGGAATGAGAACTGCTCACATATCGGTTAGGTGCGGGGGCCGCGGATCTCCACCTTGTCGGCCGCGTGGACCTCGACCTCTCCATCGGCGTACTCAATCACAGTGACCCAGCCGTCCTCTTCGAGCTCCAGGCGCTCCCGCTCGTCCTCGCTCGCGCGACGGGAGAAGCTGCGCGCGCCAGCTCCCAGCTCGACCACCTTGACCATGTCGGCGCCGTAGCGGACGAAAGATCCACGGTTGCGAATGGTGTACACATAGCCGATGCTCCGCAGGTGTTCCATCGCCTGCATCATCGTGTTGCGCGCGACGCCGTACTCGTGGACCAGGTCTGTGACCGTGGGCAGCCTCTTACGCGGCTGCCACTCTCCCGCTTCGATTCGCTCGCGGAGGGAGTTCGCTACCTGCAGATACACGGGGAACTCCGACTCATAGTCGATCACTGTTCGACGGTAAATCCGCCTACCATCCGCGCTTCATTCCGCTCAATCTACTTAGAGATCTTAAGTACATCACATGATGTTTTGAAGACTACTTACTAGACTACTTATGAGTAACTGCCTAGCTTGGTCTTATGACCCTCCCCCAGGTCCCCGAGTGCTCCGTCACACGACGGACTGACGGGACGTACGAGCTCACGCACGTTGAGAGCGGCGAAACGGCTACGGCCCGCAACCACGAGCACGCACACATCCAAGGCGCGATCCTGCGGATCCTCTCCAGCTACCCGAACCCCGGCCAGGAGGCGGCGTGAACCCCTGGAGAGACGCTTCCCAAGGCAGGCGTCCTCGCCATGTGGACCCCACAATGTCGCTCCACGGCTGGCCAGGCTGGGACATGTGGCGCAACGACCCCGACCTCTACCGGCGCCGCCGCGTGGGCCATCGGTGGCCGCGACCCGTATGCGACGTCCACATCAAGACGGAACGCACGCCATGAGCGGGACGCCCAGGGCAGGTGTCTCCAAAGATGTGATGCTGCGGTGGCTAGGGGCCGTGGAAGACGACGGTTCCTGCCCTGACATCTCCCCCCACCTGACCCCCATGCGACCGAACGCGACCCAACTCGACTGGATTGGCGCTCATGAGCAGCCGTTGGGCCGGCATCGGGTCGTGCGGTGGACGTGCTCGTTTCATCCGCTCGCGTTCGAGCTGGTCAACGCGGGAGGCGTCTTCCTTATCGTCCGCACCAGGATCGCCTGGCATGACGCCATCCAGCAGTCCATGACCGTCGTCTCTTACACCACCTCCCGGTACCGCAAGTCCGACGCAGAAGTGTTGTGGCTGGCGCTGCTGGCCGGGATGGCCCGATAGACCGGTGGCCCCGCCCTTCGCGGGAGGGCTGGGGGCGGGGCCGCCCCACAAACGAAAGCCCCTGGCGATCCCCTGCGAGGGGCTTTCTCATGCCTGCGAGTCGTCAGCGACCTAATGCGGGCCGCGCGCAAGCGCGGCGACGTTGACCTGAGACGTTCTATGGGGTGGTGAAGTGGTTTGTTGGGTGGAAGTGACTTCCGGTACTCGCGGAACTCACTTCCGGTACCTACCGGATCTCACTTCCGGTAGACGTGGAAGTCACTTCCGGTACCGGAACTCACTTCCGCCATCACCAGTCGTCGCCGCGAGCCAGGCGGAACAGCTTCCAGATGTCCTCACGCCCTCTCTTCTGCCAGGCGAGACGGCCCATCTCCGTCTCCT
Organism: Nonomuraea sp. NPDC059194; assembly: GCF_042754765.1. Lineage (NCBI taxonomy): Bacteria > Bacillati > Actinomycetota > Actinomycetes > Streptosporangiales > Streptosporangiaceae > Nonomuraea > Nonomuraea sp. NPDC059194. The sequence continues at coordinate 13,692 of NZ_JBHZBH010000023.1, forward strand.
GCGTGTTCCACAAGTCGAAGCACCATGCCTCATCGCGGCCCTTCGTCTTGCGTGGCGCAGGACAGAAGCAGTACGCGACCACGTTGAAGGTCACCTTGTCGCCCGTGCCCAACGTGCAGTTGCCCTGCGGGTTGAACAGCTTGCTACACCCCAAGCAGGTGAACTTCCGGGCGCGGGGCCCAAGGATCGGCAGGTTCGCCCAGTTGTCTGGAATGGCCAGCTCGTATTCGTCGGCAACCCTGGCGTGGGCAACCGCGTTCGAGACACGCTCAGCGAGCCCCAGGCCACGCATCACACCCCAGGCCGTTCGGATGGTTCTCTCGCTGTACCCCGTCTCTCGGGCCAGCCGTTCATTGCTCGGATGGCAGGACGTGCCATCGTAGAAGTCGGCGTAGTCCATCGCGCTACGCGCGACCAGCTTCACCGAAGAATCCAGAAGCAAAACGCGGATAAGGCTGTTCCATCTAGCGACGAACGGCTTATCGTCGTCATCGGGTCGAATCACGTTGAAGGCGCCTCGGGAGAGTCGTTCACGATGTGGCTAACGCAGACCCGTCCCCTCGCGAGCACTGAGCGGCTGTTCGCAGCGAGGGAGGATCACAGGCTGACCGGGTGTTGGCGCACGCGGTAGCCGACCAGAACACGAAGCCCCCGTCCTTGGCAGGCGGGGGCTCCTGTTTTGCGCTGCTAGTCGCCGCTGTTGGCGAGGTCTTCTTTGACCGCTAGGGACTTCAGCCACTCAACCTCTTCGGGAGTGAGCTGGTCCGGCAGTGTCGCGCCTGGCGTTGCGAGCCACCAGTCGATCAGTCTGTTGACGATCTCGGTCCTGTTGGTGCCGCGCTTCTGAGCTGCCACACCGAGGGCATTCCACTTCCAGATCCGCATGTTGCGGCCCTTGGTCCTCGGCTTGTCTGGCACGCGCTCACGATAACGGGGGTTAAGCGAGGTCAGCAACGATCTCCTCCTGACTGCTTGCGCGGTGTATCTACACCGGGCTACGGTGACCCAAGCTAGTGGTGTATCTACACCGGGTCAACATAGGAGCGATCAATGCCGAACGACGAGGGTGTTCAAGCCCCTCCTGAGTGGTGGCAGCCTCTGCGGGAAGCGATCTCGCCATACCTGCCCCCGGCATGGGGGTGGTGGATCATCGGCGCACTCTGCGCTGTCACCGCCACCTGGATATTCGGGCGCGCGGCTCTGCGTGCCATCCGTGCGGCGTGGCGGACCGCTGGCCCCTACATCGCCGCTCGCTCGATCGAGGACGTGCTGACTGTCGTCGCCGCCTCCATCGCGACGGGCGTCTCGGCTCAGGGCATGTGGCGCTTCTCCGGCGACGTCCTCGGATTGGACGGGCCGCTCAGGCTGCTGCTGTTCGCGTTCATCGAGGTCGCCATCGTCACATCCGCCGTGCGCGCGCGCCGCAACATGCGGGAGAACTTCTCCGCCGGCATCGACGGCATCGCCGTGTGGGCGCTCACCTGCCTGACCGCGGTCCTGTCGAGCATGGACGCGCGAAGCCTCGCCGAAGCCGTCTTCCGTCTCGCCTCGCCGCTGGTCGCGGCGTGGCTGTGGGAGCGCGGCATGGCGATCGAACGCCACCGCATCCGCGGCACCGGCCGCATCAACTGGCGGCTCACCCCCGAACGGGTGCTCGTCTGGCTCGGCATCGCCGAGGCGTCAGACCGTACCGCGGGCGAAGTAGACGCGCAGCGGCGCATCACCCGCGTAGCCCTCACCACGATGAAGGTCCGCGACCTCGCCGAATCGGGAGCCTCCGACCGGAAGCAGCGCAAGGCCAAGGTCGCGATGCGGGCCGCGATCTCCAAAGCGGTAGAGCACGCCCGCCTCGCTGTCGACGGCGACCGGCAGAGGCTCATGCTCGACCAGATCGGCGCCCTGTGCAGCTCCGACGACCTCGCCGCAATGCGCGCGGTCGCCCCGTGGAAGGCGCTCGACCACCCCGCCAACGAGCCGCCCGCCAAGGCTGGCAGCCTGCCGCCCGCCGCCGACGAGCTCGCTCGCGCCCTCGACCAGTGGAGCCGCGACTACCGGCAGCGCGGTCCCGAAGTGGCCGCGGACGGCGACCAGTCTCGCGACCAGGACGCGACCACTCCCGCGACCACCGGCGCCCCCGTCATCCCGGCTCCGCGGACCCGCCTCTTGATCGACCCAGGCGACCCGCGACCGGTCGGGCATCGTGTGCCATTCCAGGTGTGGACGCGACCGCAGCCGCGACCGCTCAGCCAGGGCGTGGTGCCCCCGCTCCTGGTCGCCGAAGTGGACGCGAAGCCGGACGCCGACGATCAGGTGGACGCGCCCGGAAACGGCGATGGACGCGACCAAGACGGCGACCAGAAAGAGCCCACTGAGCAGGACAAGGGCCGCATCGCCCGACTGTGGGCGAGACGGGTCGAAGCTGGCGAGGTTCTGTCGAAGTGGGAGCTCGCCAAGCGCACCCGGTTCAAGCCGACCTGGTGCGGCGACCGCATCGGCGAGGGCAAGCAAATCCTGGCCGCCAAGGGGTGGACGTTCGACGAGCGCAGTCGCCCCGTCAAGCCCATTGAAGTGGACGCCGATCTGGTCGCGTCCACCCCTTCCGAGAATGCTCGGGTCGGCGCGTGACCCACACCCCCGACGTCGAGAGCCGCGGCACGGACGCCGCGGCTCCGATGGACGACATCCCTCCAGCCGTCATGGAAACGCTGGTCGTCCTCGACCAGACCGCCGCGATCGACGTCTCGGCGCAGGAGCCGAGAGAGATCGAGATCGAAGGGCACGTCGTCCCCGGCTACGAGCTGAAGTACGGGCCGATCCTGCCGCCGTGGGCCACCACCAAGCAGGGCTGGCAGGACCAGATCAAGCTGCACATCCGCAAGACGGCCTACATCGCCGCAGTGCACACGGTCCGCTCCCCCAAGTACACCGGGCGACTTGCGCTGCGCACACTGATCGGTGCCGCCGTCGGGGTGCGCGGAGGATGGCGGTTCGTGTCCGCCTACGACCACAAGGTGGTGGTTGACCAGGCGTTGAACGAGGGCCGTAAGAAGGACGCCGCCAACGAGCGCGCCACCCGCCGATCGGAGATCTGGCGCCGCACCAAGTGGACGACCGCGCTCGGGCTGCCCGGATTGGGGCTACTGAACGCGCTGGCTGTCCACTACCCGCTGCTGCCGTGGGGTGTGGGAGCTCTGGCCGCGGCGGCAGCAGCCGCGGCAGGCTCGACCGTCAGCGAGGTCGCCGTCATCGACACGCCCCAGCTTCCGGTACGGCTGGAGCTCGCGCCTGAGCATCTCAACGACGCCTTCCGCGCCGCTGGGCTCATCAAGCAGGGGCAGGCGCTCACCCTCGTCCAAGGCGTCGCGAAGGACGGCAAGGGATGGGCGTGCATCCTCGACCTACCCCGCGGCTGCGGAAAGACCGCCAACGACGTCCTCAGGTTGCGCGAGGTCCTCGCCGCCGAGCTGGGCGTGGACGAGATCCAGCTCATCATGTCCCGCATTCGCGCCCACGCGGGCGGGCACGGCGGCCGGATCGCGATCTGGGTGGCCGACGACGACCCATACATGGGCAAGCCGATCTCATCTCCTCTTGTGGGCGCCGAGACGTGGTCTGTGTGGGAGCCGATCCCGTTCGGGCGTGACGCTCGCGGCAACCTCATCGTGCTGTCGATCATGTGGCAGTCGATGTTCTTCGGCGGCCTACCCCGTAGGGGGAAGACCTTCTCTCAGCGGCTGCTCACCGCCGCCGGCGTTCTCGACGCGTGGGTACGCCACTACGTCGCCGACGGCAAGGGCGGCTCGGACTGGATGGCGATGCGGGCCATCGCCCACCGCCTAGTCCTCGGAGCGGAAGACGACGCCATCGCCGCGCTGGTCGCCATGCTGAACGAGCTGATCGTCGAAATGGAGCGCCGCTTCCGCATCTTCCGCGACCTGCCCGCCTCCGTCTGCCCGGAGTCGAAGCTGACGCCGGCCATAATGCGCAAATACCGCATGCCCGTCATCTTCGTGACGATCGACGAGCTGCAGGAGTACTTCACCGCGATGGACAAGGACCTCAAGGACGAGGTCATCAACAAGCTTTGCCGTATCGCCCGCCGAGGGCCCGCAGCCGGGTTTATCTGCAACTTCGCGTCCCAGCGGCCGGACGCTGACAGCGTCCCGACGAAGCTGCGCGAGATCGTCTCCTACCGGTACTGCACCCAGGTCGTCGACAAGACCAGCTCCGACATGGTGCTCGGCAAGGGCAAAGCCAACCAAGGCGCCGACGCTTCCATTCTGCAGGAGGAGCACAAGGGTGTTGGTGTGCTCGTCACCGGGCCCGGCTCGTACGTGATGCCGAAGTGCGACTACCTCGACAACGCAGCGTTCGCCGAGGTGTGCTCCCGCGGGCGGGCATTGCGGGAGAAGGAAGGCACCCTGTCGGGCGACGCTGTCGGGGACGTCGTGTCCGCCGCCGAGTCGGCAGGCAAGCAGATCCCGCCGGTCATCTCCGACGTGCTGTACGTCATGCACAACAGCCCCCGTATGTTCACCACGGACATCCTCACCGGCCTCGTCAACGTGGACGAGGACACCTACGGGGATTGGGACGCCGTCCGGCTGGCCGAGGAGCTTGAGCTTGCAGGGGTCCGCCGGAGCACCAAGCAGGTGAAGATCGACGGCCAGAACCTCGCTGGCTACAACCGGCGCGACATCGAGGACGCCGTCCCTGCCGAACTGTTCGAGACACCTGTCGGAGCGGCCCGATGAGCCCCTTCCGAGGACCGGACGCGGCCCCCTCTACCCCCTCTACTTCCGAGGTCGAAGGCCCCTACCGACCCCATGACCGAGGTAGAGGCCCCCCTCTACATAAGGGGTTCCTGGTAGTGGGCTTCGCCAGCCCGTCACCAGGGCCTCAGGTAGAGGGGTCCCCCTCTACCTTCCGTCCGCCTTTCACTCCGAAGGATCCATCATGAAGATCGAGTTAGCTCCCAAGCGCAAGGGGCGGGATCGGTGAGCGACTTCGCGGCCGGCGCGCTCATCTTCGCCGGGATCGTTCTGTTCTTCGGCGGCTGGCTGCTGCTCGACATGCGCATCCACCACAAGTCGCAGTGCCGCCGCTGCAAGGGCGGCCGTCTCTACAGTCCGTGGTCGGCGCGGTGGCGCGACTGCCCAGACTGCGGCGGCTCCGGCATCAAGGACCGGCGCACCAACTAACCCCCTGAAGGAGGCACTGTGTGCCAGGAAGTTCGCGTCACAGCGGGAGCGATGCTCCTGTCGGGCATCGGGCCCCGCGTTGGAGGAATCGCGGTCGTCGTCGCTGGCAGCGCTGGAGTGGTTCTGGCGCTCGCGCAGGGCAGTCAGGTGTTGGCGTGGCTGCTGCTCGGCGTCACCGCGTGGGCTGCTATCGCCACGGTAGCGCTGGTCGCGGTGGTGGCGAGCCCGCGCCGCACGGTCGTCATGCCCGCCCCCGCCCATCCCGCAACTCACCCGTCTATGCGGGTGCTGGCCGCCCGCCCCCAGCCTGTGATCGAGCAAGCGGACGCTCAACCCCTATCCAAGAGAGAGGCCGAGATCGTCGCCCGATATGCGGGCTGAAGTCTCGCGAGGCCACCAACAACGAGAGGAGATGCCGGATGTTCGGCAAGAAGAAGGCAGCAGCCTAGGCAGCTCTCGACCGCGCCGCCGACCTGGAGATGTGGGCCCGCAAGGAGGACCGCGAGGCCTACCAGCATCTGCTGTGGGCCAAGTCGCACGCCAGGGACGGCCTCATGGGACACATGCGGATAGAGGCGAAGATCGCCAACGAGTTCACGGCGCGTGCCGACGAGCTGCGGCGCGAGGCCGAGAAGCTGCGGCGCAAGCGCTGATGTTGCGTACCCGCTTGGCGTCAGGGGTGTCGGGCGGGCGCCTCGCGGACCATGTCCTCTAGCTTGTCCTCGCGCGGGTCCGGGGCCGCCGTTATCGGCCCCGGACCCACGCGCACAACCTACAACCGAACCGATCAAGAAGAGGAGCAGCACATGAGCAAGCGCAAGACCGCCACCGCCCGGTGCGCGCTGTGCACCAAGGCCCCGTGCGAGTGCCCGCCCTTCGGGACGAAGGAGTACTTCGACCTGATCGACAAGCGGCACGGAAAGGGGAAATGATGGCCATCCGTCAGGGTCAGATAGACAAGATCGTTAAAGCGATCAAGGAGCGAGGCGCGGCGGAGACAAACAGCAGCCGCCAGGACAGAGACAAGCTCGCCCGGCTGGACGCAGCGGTAGAGGCAGCCCGCCGCAACGCCACCACCGAGGAGTACAAGGCGGCCATCATCAAGGCGAGCCGCGACTAAAGCGCACGACAACGCCCCGGCCAGGGAAGAGGCCGGGGGCGTCCCCATGTCCGTTTTTGTCCGTTTCGGCGTATGCTCGCGGCATGACGCTCTGGCTTGCCCCGCGAGGCCGGGAGGTGGAGCTGATCCTCCTCGACGGCAGGCAATGCCTCCGCGTCTCACACAGGGTCCGCGGGGAGCGCTATCTCCTCGGGTACTGCTGGAGCCCCCACGAGGTAGCCCGCCACGTGCCGCTCGAAGACCTGGTCGAGGTGATCAATCTGGCGCCGGCGCGAGCGAGACGCCTACGCTCTCGCAGCCGCTCGTAGCGCTTGGGCACAAGTGTTCGGAACGGAGTAGGCTCAGATACGACGAAACCCTGGCGTTGCGGCCAGGGTTTCGCCCGAAGCTCCGAGAGATCAGAACCTCAGTCCAATAACATCGTACTAGATCGTCGTACGGTTAGCTGCCCCCCATGGCAAACGGTCTTGGTCTCTCGGCCCCTGCGAGAGATCGGAGAGAGCCGTTGGGCGACATCCCCCCGCAAGACCCCCCAGCCTCGGCGTTGTTCGCCGTCAGGTACTCCTACGACTGGCTACGCACCTTCCGCTACGTCGTCGTCCAGCCGTCCGTGAAGAATGTCGGCCTCAGCGCCGCCACCTTCAGCAACAAGCGCGGCAGACAGGTGTTCCCTGGCGTCAAGAGGCTGATGGCCATCACGGGCCACTCCAAGCCGACCGTCATCGACGCGCTGGCCACCATGAGATACCTGGGCTTCCTGTTCCGCCTGTCTTCCGGTCAAGGCTCCGAGAGCGGCCACGCAGACGAGTACCAGCTCTGCCTGCCCCGCACGCTCGCGCACCTGCCGATGGTCGACGCCAAGAGCGGCAAGGAGCCAGCCCTCCACACGCTCCCTCCGATCGCGCAGCAGACCGCGATCCGTTTGGGGGTCTCCGCGCGCCTCTCGAAGAGGGGTGGTCAAGTGAGCCAACCAGGTGGTCAGATGACACAACCACCCCTGGTCGCGTCAGTTAACCACTGGTGGTTGTCTGAGATGACAACACCTACACATGACACCCACGTATCCACCAAGACAGGTCATCACCATTCCGATCGACACGATCGGCCCGATGCTGCCGCATCGGGGCGCAAGTATGACTTCGACGACCTGGACGACTGCTACGACTACGTCTGCGATCACATCGGGGACCTCGACCCGTGGGAGTCGTCCATGGTGGACGGGATGCTCTCTGGAGGCGTCCACCCCAAGGCGATCGTAAACACAGTCCAGGCACGACGCGGAGACGCCGCCGCATAGCCCAGACAACACAAAGCAGCGCCCGCCCACCCCGAAGGGTGAGCGGGCGCTGATTAGTTGATCGATTCGCGGCGGCACCTATAAATCAGCTGCTAACGACGCCAGATTTAGCAGCTCGCGAGGATTCCCGGCACGGGGATGCCTCCCGGTGCCGGGCCCTCAGCTCGACCGGCCCCCAGGTCCGGCACAGTGGGTGAGTGAACCGCCGTACGGCGCAGTCCACTCGGCGGGTGTGCTTAGGCGGGCCGACCTCCGGTGGCCATCCCGGACGTGCCGCCACCCCGCAACCGGGTGTTGAGGATCCCTGACCCTCTCACCGGCTCCTGCCGCCAACGAGGACGGCAGGTCGTACAGAGGAGGCGTCGCAAGGCCACAGGCGGGCCGTCCGGCCTTGGTAGTTCGGCATCTCGCCAGCCGGTCGGGAATCCCGACGTCCTCGATCTCAGCCTAGTACCGCTGGCGGGGCTGGGACTGGTCGGCGTTGGGGACCACGTACGTGATCCCGAGGGCGCCGAGCACGGCCAGAGCGACGGTCACCCACTCGCCCGTCACGATGACGTCGTCACCCATGGCGACGGCGAGCGACGCGGTACCTGCGGCAGCCGCGGACACGATGGCCTTGGCGTAGCTACCTACCTTGAGCATTGCTCCTCCTAAGGGGTCAGGACGTGCGGGTGGGGGTCGGAGTGGCCGTCACGGTGACGGTCGGGGTCGGGGTGGGCGTCGCCTTGGCGCACGCGTAGTCCGGCACACCGGCCACGTCGGCACCTCGGGTGCAGGTGCCCTTCACGCCGTCCAGCGAGATCGTGAACTTGGCGGGCAGCACGAACGGAGCCGGGATCGCCTCGCGGGTCGGCAGGTAGATCTTCCGCTCGCTCGACTTGCACCGGCCGTGCTGCGACTTGCGGAGCCGGTTGGGCTCCAGCAGCCGCATGGCGCCGGTCTTGGTGCTGACGCACGCGCCGTAAGCCTTGGGCTTGGCTGGCGCGGCAGCCGACGCGGTGGCCACGCCGGACACGCCCAGGGCGAGCGTGGCAGCGGTCAGCAGGATCGCGCTCTTGGAGATGCGCATTGAGGTTGCTCCTCGGGATGGGGGAAATGCGAAGAGCGCACCGCATCGGGCGGCGCGCTTCGGGTGACTGGCTCTCGACCAGTTCTCAGTTGCTAATCAGTTGATGTCAGTTGCGAATGGTCAGGCCCGCGGCGGCCAGGACCAGCGGCACTCGCCCTCGCCCCAGGTACGGCTCGTGGCCCAGTAGGTGTCGTTGCCGTCGAGCAGCACCTGCAGGTTGCACACGCCGTTGACCTCGGTGCCGCCGGCGAACACTCGAACGACGACGGCCGGGTAGACGTCGCCTGCCCGAGCGGTGTTGCCGACGTGGGCCTGGTGGCCGGTCGCGCCGGGCTGGCCCGGCTCGTGCGGGTGAGCATGACTGCGCTGGAAGGCGTCAAAGTCCGCGCGTCGGCGGTTGATGGCCTGGGCGTCCTGCTCGCTGAGCGAGTAGTGGACGATGCGGCCCACGGTGGGGGTCTGGGTCATGATGCTCCTCAAGGGGCGGTCTAGTTGGTCTCATCGATCAGGCCAGGGGACGCGCTGCCCCACAGGCAGGGCGTCGTAGAGGGCGTCTTCGGGGCTGTCCCAGTCCTCCGCCCACAAGCGGGATAGGAAGGAGCGGACGAGCTCATCCACGACGCCTACAGGACGCGCAGCAAGGCGGCCCACGTCTGAGGCCCGCAGACGCCGTCGACCTTGATGCCGGCGGCGTCCTGAATGCCTCGGATGCCCTGCTCGTGGTAGGCCGTGAACGTCGTGTCGTCCACGCTGTCGTCGATGGCGTAGTCGCGGGCGGCAAGCAGGTAGTGCATGGTCTTGACGTGCCAGCCCTTGTCGCCCTCGCGGAGGGTGGGCAGCTGCTTCACGAGGACCTCCGTGGGGTTCGGCTCGGGCTTTGGCTTTGGAGCGGGCTTTGAGGGAGGTGACCCTGTGTAGGGCGGGTTCCAAAACCCGGCGATCACAGAGGCGGAGCGGACGCGGCGCTTGCAGGCGTCGCCGGTGTTGCCCTCGATCGTCTGGACCCTGCCGTCAGGCAAGACCTTCTCGACGATGCCGACGTGGTCGATCCGCGAGATGCTGTCGGTACCGTCCCAGTCCATGAACACCACCGCGCCCGGCTTGCAGTGGGCCTTGATGTTGGCGGTCGTCCCGGCGTGCCAGCGGCCCATGTCGCGCCCGTCCTCGGCGAACCACACCGTGTATGCGCGGTCTCCGTCCGGGAGGACGGCCTTACCGTTGCCGCTCAGCCGAGCCCAGTACGTGACCGACATCGCGCACCAGGGAGCGTCCAGGAACGCGCCACCGTGCCGCTTGGCGTAGTCACGGGTGATGTAGTTCGGTCGGCCGGACAAGCCCAAGCTCTTACGGGCAGCGGCCAGCATGTGCGGGAGACTCACGCGTCCTCCTCGATGCCGTCACCCTCGTAGATGCCGGTCTCCTCGTTGAGGACGTAGCCGAGAGAGGCGAGCACGGCCTCCTCGTCGTCCTCCGTGGGACCCCAATCGAGTAGGTCTACGCCGTGTGCCGTGAGGTCGGCCTCGGATGGTTCGGTCATGGTCAGCCTCCGATTCCGTTCTTCAACGCGACGTTGAGGATGCCGACGAGCACCGCGAGGGCGGCGGCGATGAGAGCCGAGACGACCATCCGCCGGTCTTGTGTGCGCCGGTCCTGCTCCCGCTTGAGGTCGTCACGGTCGGCTTTCATCTCCTCGCGGAGCTGCCCGATGTCTTCCAGCAGCGCGGTCCTGTGCGCCTCGTACAGATCCCGCGTGATCATCAGGGAGATGGATGTGGCCAGGTCTGCGAACCTCGCGTTCGTGGTGCGCTCGAACCTTTCCAGGGTTCGGGCGACCTCGCCGAGGGTGGGCTCGTCAGTGGACATGCTCAAGCACGGCTCCTAGCTGCTGGTACGGCTAGCGCCGTGGTGGAGGGGGTTGGCCGCCCGCGCTCCCTTTGGGCGCGCATCCATGCCCGCGCAGGCGGCCAAGTCAGGTGTTGATCAGATCAGCCCAGCGCAGCGAGTTGAGCAGCTCGATCAGCTTGTTGTGCTTCTCGTTGATCGCCAGGTTCAGCGTGTCGCCATAGCCCTGGGTGTAGCTGGCGGGCGCGCTACCCATCGTCAGGATGGGGTCAGTGACGGAACTCCCTTGAGGGAAGGGAGGCGGTAGCAGGAGCGGCACATCACCCGTCGTGGACCTGGCCCACAGCCGTCCGCCCTGCGAGTAGATGTGCGTCTTGCCCGAGGTGGGAACAGGCGGGTCAGCCATGTCGGTGAAGACCCAGCCCCCCGACGCTTCGCTACGGCCCCCCTGGTTGGTGATGGAGGAGCGCAGGTCGCGGATCTCCTGCTCGATCTTGCGGATACGGTCGGCGAAGTCCTCTGATTGAGGCAGCGGCATCAGATGTCCACCTCTTCCTCGAACGTGAGCGTCGCCTGCTCTTGGCTGTTTCGGCTGGTGGCGCGCACGCTGACACCGATGACCCTCCACCTGTTGTTGAACGTCGCCCCGCCGTTCCGGATGGGCCACCAGTCGTTCGAAAGGATCACCCGCGCGTAGTCGCCGAGGCTCTCGGGCGTCCACTCGGTGTCGTCGAGGCGCACGTCGACCTGGTGGATACGGACCGCTCCCGGACGTTCGGTCACCCAGCGTTGGGCGTACGCGTCGAGCGTCGCGACCTCTTTGACGGTGGAGTAGTCCACGGTCCGGTCGATGCGCGGCCAGCCCGCCGTCAGGTGGGCGGTCGCGTCCGCGGGCGACGACATGAGCGGCGTCGAGGCCGTGGACGCGTCGGTGGAGACGCTCTCACCACGGGCCCGATAGGAGGTGGCTCCTCGCAGGCCGTCGATCTCCTGCGACCAGGACAGCACGTTGCCCGGCTGGGAGAACACGTGATCGGTCTGGGTGCCGAGCCGCGGGTAGCCGAACTTGACCAGCTTCGCCCGCGCTCCCACACCAGGGTCGGAGGTGTGGATCAGCCACTCGAACCCGTCGTCGACGTCGGCCAACTCCTTCAACCGCTGGCCGAAGCTCGCCGTCTCCCCCGCCGCGTACGTGCGATCCCGTAGGACGCCCGACGTGCCGGACTGCAGGGTCAGTCCGATGTTGGCGTGCGTGTTGGCCTGCATCGCGGTGATGAGGTCACGGGCGATCTCAAGCTGGTCGGTGCCCTCGTACGTGAGCGTCGACCGGATCTCCACCGCGTTCAGGTACGACTCCAGCGAAGCGCCGGTCAGCGACACCTTGATGGCGCCCTCGCTGTCGGAGGAGACGGCGGCCTTCCAGATGGCGTACGTACCCCAGATGATCCCGTTCCGGTAGACGTGGCACACCGTCCGACCGGGACCGGTCGAGAGGCTATCCGGGTCGGAGGCGTGTTCGACCCATCTGGGTACGACGGCGGCGACCATGTCGGCCACCTCGTCGTTGACCACGTCGATCGTCGCCTGGAACGAGCCCGGCGCGCTGATCATCCGCGAGTAGGAGACCTGGTTGAGGTCCAGCGTCGTGATGAAGCTGTCCGTGCGCAGGTCGCAGAACACGTACTTGTAGTGGACGTCAGGCGACGGAGGGATCGGATCCGGCGGGTTCGGGGCAGGCCCGCCCACACCGCCCACGTCGACCGTGAACGCGATCACGTGCGGCGCGATCACCTGCGGAGATGCCCCGAATGACGCCGCGCCCGTCGAACCCGAACTGGAACGCGCCCGAGTGGCCAACGCCGCAGTCGGTAGGAAATCCTCGCTACGGTCCATCCGCTCCGTATGGTTCGCCGGCGGAGTCCACGAGACCGGGTGGAAGAAATGCAGAGCCGCGACGTATCGGATGGTGACGCCCGACTCAGTCGACGGGGTGACGGCAGGGCAGGTGACTTGGCTGCCGCCGTCCTCGTTCACGCTGGAGATCAGCGGTGTTGCGGAGCTGTCGGCGTCGGAGACGGCGATAATGCCGACGATCGACTCGCTGCCAGCCTGGCGGAAAATGTAGCTGGCGGGCTCGTCCGCACCGGCGACCTTCCACCAGACTCGTGCGCCGCCCCAGTCCTCGACGGGGGTGCGCTGCCCGAGCAGCGTCCACCCGGACGGGGTGAGCATCGTGGACGGGACGAGGTCGCCTGACGTTTGGAACGCCACCAGCACGTCGCCCTGCATCACGCCGGGAGGGCGCGGCACAGCGAACGAGGCGGCTGACGACTGGGCGGAGCTGGAGGAGCGGTACGTGGCCACAGCTCACCCCCCGATCGTGAGAGAAGGGATGAGCTGGTCAGCTATTCGTGCGCGTCACGCCAGAGAACCTCGACACCAGCGGCGCCGCCTGAGTCGGTTTCGTACGACACCTGCGAGGAGCCGACCTCGAGGAACCACTCCTTGACCGGCACCGAGATGGTGTCGCTGATGTCGTTGGTGTGGTCGGTGTTGCCGATCTTCACGGTGCCGCGCTGCGTGTCCACGATCAGCAGGTCACTCGCACCGAGCGTCAGGTTGAAGGCGAGGATCCTGTCCAGGCTCTCGTTGATGATCAGCGGGTTGACTGCCGGACCTTGAAACCGCAGCACGGGGTTCGTGTAGAGCTCGCCGTCGTTTGCGAGCGTCACCGGTGTAGAGGCGTTGGCCGGGACAACCGCGCTGTGCTGTTCCAGGCTGTACCGGCGAGGGTCCGGGCACATGATCGTGATGACCGGTTCGGGGGCGCCCACGCTGTAGTCGCCGTCCATGACGCCCGTCCGGTCGATGCATTTGCCGTACGCGAGAAGCGTTTCGGTGTAGCCCCGGATGACCAGCGACCACAGCGAGTTGTCCCGCAGCGTCCTCGTGTCGTACCTGAGCTGCCGCAACAGGCCAGACACCTGCGTCGGGTCCGTGACCGAGTCGATCTGCAAGCGGATCTGCACGATCCTGCGCTGAATGAAGCTCGACCCCGCCAGCGCGCCGTGCCGGTTGGCCTCCTCCACCGTCAGGTCGTCAACCTGAGGGCGAGCCTCCCAGCCGGTGATCTCCCGCACCCGGAACAGCGTCCCGGCGCCCCACACGACGCCGTTGAATTCAACCTGCCCGTCCTCGGTGATGAACTGGCCGGGCAGGACCGGCACCATCACCCCAGGCGACGGAACAACGCCGGTCCCCTCCACGGTGGACGGGGCGATGGTCGCCTGGAACGTGGCCGTCACCGTAGGAGCGGGCACACTGCCTGCACCGGTGACAACACTAGGTTGCACCGTGCGGTTCTGCACAGCCGTGATCGACGGGGCAGGGACGCTGCCCGTGCCGGTGACCGTGGTCGGTTCGATCAGCTCGGCAGAGCCAGCCACGACGTTCGGAACCGGAACGCTGCCTACACCTGTGACGGTGGCCGGGCGGGCGGTCGACCCGGTGTGAACACCAGGAGCAGGGATGTTCCCTGCGCCGGTCACAACCGCAGGACGGGCTGTCATACCAGTTCGCACTACCGGCGCGGGCACATTCCCCGCACCGGTCACCGTGGCGGCGTCGACCGTCGCGTTCAGCGATGAGGCCGCCAGCACCACAGAAGCACCGAGCTTGCCGCCCATGGCCGCAGACGCGGTGAAGTCCAGCGCCCCGGTAGCGCCCGCACCCGCCAGCACCTTCGACGCGGCGGTGGCGCATATCTTGTCGCTGCCGGGCGAGTTGACCTCGACATGCTCGCTGTATCCCGCTGGCGGTGTCCACGTGGTGGTGCCCGAACGGGTACCGCCCGCGAACCGCACCTCGATACCCGGCCCGCCAGCGGTCACTGACGGCGTCGGCACGGACGTCGCTGCCCCACCGGAGGTGTAGACGCTGGCGTCCAACGGCGTCGCCGAAGTAGCGCCCTCCACCGCGACCACGATCACGCTGTAGTCACCGGCGCTCAGCCCGTTGAACGTGTAGCTGCCAGGCTCAGACGACCCGGCGACCTTCCACCACACTTTGGCGCAGGTGACGTCAAACTCAGGCCCGAACGCCTCCAACTCCTGCCAGGTCGCCCCACCCGAAGGCGTCGTCATGTCCGTGAGCGCGCCGAAGGTGGCCTGCTGGTAGGCGATCAGCACATCTCCGGCGACCGTACCGCCAGGCTTGGTGACGACGACCGTGGCTGAGTTGTTGGCAGAGTTGGATGAGGCCGACCGCACAGACGCCATGCCCGCCCCCTCTCAAGGTCGGTGGGTGGGCATGAAAAAGCCGCCCGAAGGCGGCGGCAGAAGTGAGAGAGGATCAGGCGGAGATGACGTTGATGCGACCGATCCCGAGAGAGTTCCAAGCGACCAAAAGCGTGCCGTCGTTCGTTTGATAGGTCGAGACGAAGTCCACCCCCAAGATGAGCCGCTTGGGTGTGAGCGCGTCAGCGTGAATCAGACCGCCCCGGACGCCGGTGAGGGTGCTGGCGTCCCACTGGACGTCAGCCCCATCCCACGTCGCGAACGTGCCGCCCGCCGTGACCACCGTGAGCGTGCCCGACAGGATCGCCTTACCAGCCGCCGTATACCCGGTGCCGACGATCTCGCCGGTCGTCGAGTACGACTGATCCGTGCCGAAGTTCGGGGTGATCGTGTTGTCGTACAAGGCCAGCTTGTGCGTCGCTATCGCCAAGTTGAGCGCGAGCTGGTCGGTGCCGAGCGCATCCACCAGCGTGTCGGCCATCCAGCCGCTACCGCCCCAGCTCATTCGACCGCACCACCGATCTGGATCGTGGCGTCCCTACCTGGAACGCCTTGCCTTGGCTGGCCCATGGTCCGCGCCCACGACCTGAACGCGAACATCTCCTCCGACGCCGCCTTCAGCTCGGCGCGCGCTTCGGCCAGAGCCGACTGATCACCTGAGTCGCGGGCGGCCACGTAGGCGGCCTTCGCCTCCTCCAGCCGCTCCTCCAGGCCGACACACGCCTCCAGGAACTCCTGCTCGCGCCGCAGCCGCAGTTGGGCAAGCTTCGCGCTGGTCACTCCGCCACCTCCCCAACCACAGTCGCGGTCACCAGCGGGGCGCGGACGATCACCGACTGCTGATCGGAGCCGTGCTGCACCACCGAGTTGCCGAGCTGATCCGTCACGTCTTTCACTCGCCTGCCGTCCTTGTCAGACCGGTACTCCCGCACCTGATCACGGGTCGCGTGCGACCAGCCCTGAGGGCGGGTCTGGATGTTCTTCGAGCGCAGCCACTGCCCGTAGGTTTGGCCGCCCCCGGGATCGAATCCGGCCATGCCGAACCGCCCTCCATCGAGGTGTTGAAAGGGAGAGCCCCGAGCAGACGTGCTCGGGGCTTGAGGGTTAGAAGCCCTTGGAGTCGATACGGGCCGACAGGTAGGAAGCCACCAGGTCGGCGTCAGCGCGCTCCCGTACTTGCAGGTTCTCCACATGCACAAGCGACCCGCCCCGGCCGCCGCCCGACTGACCGCCCGCCGCCGCCTTCTCGGCTGTACGGCTGAACGCCTGCGCCAGCGCCATCTGTGGCGACATCTGCTGAGGAGCCGACACGCGCGACGTGTTCACGGACGCTGACACGCCAGGCATGCCGCCCGCGTACGCGTCACGAAGCTGACCGCCCGGCACAACCGTGGGAGACGAGCTCCGCGTGAGCGTGTGCCGGGCACCCAGCATCGAGGCCGTATCGGACAGCAGCTTGAGAGCTTCGTCCCGGTAGCGGCGCCCGAGCGGGATCACCACCTCAGGCCCGTCCTCGCCGATCAGCGCACGCGTCGGAGCGGCGATGAATCCGCCCGACGCGAAGGCCACCTCCTTAAGCGACCCGCCCGGCACCTGCATGGCCTTCGCGGCCATGCGGCGCCGGATCTCCGCATCAGACGGGCCCGCCGCATCACCGACATAGCCAGGCGGCGGCTTCTTCTTCATGCGGGCCCGGATCTCCGCGTCCGTGGGCCCCATCGCGTCGCCCGTCTGCACGGGGGGAGGCGAGCCCTTGCGCTTCGACGTGCCAGCCTTACCGCCGCTACCCGAGCGGGATGCGGCCTGGTCGAGCACGGCGGCCAGGTCCTTCACCGTCAAGCCGAGCGCGTCGAGCGCGGCAGACACCTTCGACCCGCTCTCAGAAACCGCAGTACCCATGTCGGTCACCGCGTCGCCGAGCGCCCCCGAGCCCTCAACCCAGCCCGCTGTGAGGTCCTGGCCGACCTCGCCGACACCCACGATCGCGCCCGTGAGGGAGCCAGCCGAGCCGAGCGTCTGATCGAGCATCGTCGTGGCCGACGCCAACGTGGTCGAGATCCCGTAGTTCGCCTCCCGCAGCCCGCCGGTCAATGCGACGGCCTGCTCTTCGGCTTCCCGGTTGAAAAGCTTCAGGCCGAAGTCGTCAGCCACCTGGCCCAGCAAGCCGATGGCCCGCTTCCGAAACGCCTTGTCATAGGGAATGAAGGCTTCGGCATCCCTGCCTTCGCCGTACAAGATCGTGGGCCGCGTGGCGATGTGCGGGCCAGGCCGCGGCCCGGTCGTCATCCCGCCCGAAGCGAAGGCACGGATGCCGCCCGTCTCGTAGCGGTCGATCGCGCCGCGCTCACGGTTCTTCTCGATGATCTGCCGGCGGGAGTAGGTGATCACCTGGTTGACCGCAGTAGTGACGGTCTTGCCGTCCAAGGCGTTGAGCTTGCGCTCGTACTCCTTGATCAGCGCCAAGGCTTCCTTGCCGCCGGGCGTCTTCACGTCCGTCTTCACGTTGCCCGGGATGAGACCCAGCTTCGTGGCCAACTCACCGGCTTCCTTCTTCGAGAAGCCCATGCTTTCGGCGACCTTGACGAAAGCGGCCCGCTGGGTGCCGAGCTTGGCCTCGACCTCAGCCATCGGCGTGCCCTGAGCAACCAGCGCATCCCTGTAGCCGTTCGCCGCCTGGGCCAGGCTGATCAACGCTTGCCGGTTGTCGCGGCCCTTCTGCGTGTTGGTGCTGATCTCCTCGCCGTTGGTCTTAGCCGCGGATGCCGCGTCGTCGAGCGCCTGCTTGTAGCCGATCTCCGCAGTCATCGCGTTCGTGGTCACGCCGATCAGTTGGCCGAGCGACGCCCGCAGGGTGTCGATGCTTCCCGCGGCGGTCGAAGCCTTCGTGCCCATCGTGGCCATCTCGGAGCCGGACGTGTTCGCAGCCGTGCCCGCCTGACCCATCGCCTCAGCGTTGCGCTTATGGACCTCGACGCTGTCGCGCAGCTCGCCGCCAGCGCCGTTCACAGCGAGAGCCAGTCCGCCGAACTGCTCGTTCAAGTAGACAGTCTTGCCGCCCAGATCCACGGCGCGGTGACCTGCAACGCCCTGGGCCTCCGCCGCGGCTGCGAGTTGCCGATTGAACTCTGCGATGGCAGGGGCCGATCCGAGAGCAGCGTCGGTGACGGTCTTGAGATTGAGGCCGATCTGGGATGCCGACTTCAGGTATCCCTCGGTCTCCAGCTTGTTGATCACTTTGGCTCTGGTGTCCGCGGTGATCGCGCCAGTCTGCTTGTCCAGGGTGGACGCGAGGTCCCGCACGTACTGCTCAGCTTCCGCGTGCGCGGACGCGAACAGGCCGATCGCGGTCACACCAGCCGCGAGCGCGACACCCCACGGGCCGCCGCCAGCCAGCAACCCGGCGAAGGACGACAGCTTCCCCTTGGCGCCATCGACGCGGGAGCCGATGTCGCCGATCCGGTCCCGCAGATCACCCCAGAAGGAGGCGACCTGCATCCCGGCCTGAGCCAGCTTGATAGCGACCAGGCCGCCAGCGACAGCCGTCAGGATGGCCGGGTCCATGTCAGCCACGATCTGCGCGAGCAAGTTCAGCCCAGCCATGGAGCCCGTGCCGAGCGGCAGCACAGCCTCGCCAACGTTCAACAGCGCGGCGGCAACGTTTTTGATCAGCTGCCACACCTCGGGCGCGTGCGCCTGGACGTACGCCATGAACTCTTTGAACTGGGGGTTCTGGTCGAGAGACTGCCCCCACTCGCGGAACTTCGCGGTGGCGTCCTCAAGCCCGCCCACGACGGTGCCCTGCCAAGGCAGGAAGGCGTTGATGACGCCCGCGACTCCACCGGCGATGTTGCCGAAGGACCGGCCGAAGCCGAGCACAGCCTGAGGCCCTGCCACGCCGATGTTGGTGAGGAACTCGTTCCAGAACGGGCCGTTCAGCGCCGTCTGCGCCTCACGCCCCAACGTGGTGAAGGAGTTTGCCGTGCCAGCCACGAGAGGGCTGATCTTCGGCAGCGTCGACCCCATCAGCCCGAGCCCAGTGGAGATCGCTGGGATCACCTGAGGGTTCAGGGATCGCTGC
Source organism: Nonomuraea sp. NPDC059194 (assembly GCF_042754765.1). Classification (NCBI taxonomy): domain Bacteria; kingdom Bacillati; phylum Actinomycetota; class Actinomycetes; order Streptosporangiales; family Streptosporangiaceae; genus Nonomuraea; species Nonomuraea sp. NPDC059194. Next base: position 32,597 of record NZ_JBHZBH010000023.1, read on the forward strand.
CAGTCGAGGTAGACGTCGGAGAACTCCTGCCAGTGCTGCGCCAGCTCGAACTCTTCGGGGCTCAGCTTGCTGTAGTCCTGCTTCTCGACAGCCTCCTGGACGCGCGTCAGCGTCGCAGTCGCAACCGTCCCAAAGGCGGTGACGCCAACGCCCGCAGTCATGAACGCGCCGCCCATGGTGACCGCGGCAGCTCCCAGGCTCGCCACCGTGGGGATGCCTACGCTCAGCCCCGCCAGACCAGCCGACACCTTGCCGATGCCCGCGAGCGCCTCGCGAGTGTCGGCGTCCACCGTGATGCGGGTCCGCTGCCCACGCAGACGCGACACCTCGGCATCCACCGCTGCGAGGTCCTTGAGCGCCTCGCCGATGCTGGCGCGCACCTCGAACGATGCGCCAGCCTCAACCGCCTTAAGCTCCGCCTGGAGCCGGGCCATCTCGGCGAGCGCGTCACCCGCATCAATGTCGATGCCGACCCGCTTCGCCGCGAGCTTCTCCAAGTCCGAACGAAGTTCGGCGACCTTGACCTCGGCCGCCGACGAGTTGGCGTCGATCTCGATCTTCGGCAGCTTCTTGACCGCGTCCTCAAGCTTCTTTCGGAAGCCGGAGGCGGCGCCTGCCGAGTCGGCGAACTGCCTGTTCAGGTCCTTCAGGTCGCGCTTGACGGTGTTCTTGCCTGCGGTCCAGTCTGCGACGGCAAGCTTAAGTCGGGTGGTTACAGTGCGGTCAGCCACGCCCCACCTCCAAGGTTACGAATTGAGCCCTTTGTGGCTGATGCGGCGTTGGAACGTGGCAGGATCACCACTCGGGTTCGGGGGCTGACATCACTGGAGGCTCTGCCATGCTCTTGCGTCGATTCGCCGTCGTAGCCGCCGCCGCATTGGCCCTGTCGGCCTGCGGCCAGCAGTACGACGAAGCCGCCCACCGCGCCGCGTTAGAAGCCAGCGCCGGCCACCCAGTCAAGGACTGGGCCGCCTACCGGCAGACGGCTCAAGAGGTCTGCGAGCAGAGCGAAGAAGCTTTCGGCTACAGCGGGGCGCTAGCCAAGGATGGCGGCACGTTCGAGCAGTTCCAGATCAACGTCCGCCACCTGTGCGCAGATCGGCAGGATGAGGTCGAGGAACTGATCGCAATCACCTCGAAGGACTACTGCGCTCCCCCGCAGACCGAGTCAGACAAGCGGATGTTCGAGGCCATGGGCTGTCCCACCCCGACCAGCTGACCACTACATCCTCTTGCGAACGTGGAAAAGGCGAGCGGGATCCGGATCTTTCACGTACTCCTTCTGCCTGGCATGCAGCGTCTCGCAGGCGTAGCAGCGGCTCGGCAGGGGCGCCTCGAAAGCTCCCTCGTTCGCCGGGTCGGACGTCTCGTCCAGCGGCAGGCCGCATCCGTTTGGGCAGCGGCCAAGGTCCTCAAGACGCTGAGCTGACGCCCAGTCCCGGTCTTCTTCCAACCATTCCGGGTCGTGCACAGTGATGGCCCGCACCAGGCGCCCCTGCTTGTCATGCTCGTAGGTAGTGACGGAGACGCGCTGCCGTCCGAGCAGGACGCTTCTGGGCACCTGGTAGGCGCGGGCAACCGCTAGCTCGTCCTGGTGCTGGACAGAGTCACGGAGGCGAGTGCGGAGAAAGGGACCTCGCCGCTACCTCCGTTCAGCTCCAGGATGGCGTTCCACAGCGTCATCCACTGGCCCTGAGTGAGAGCGTCGACGAGCCTGCCCGCCTTCTCCTCGGCCATCCGCGGCTTCACTGAACACGCGGCAAGAGCCGCCACCGGCAGAGTGTCGCGGTTGAAGTCAACGCCCGCGCTCGTGTCCTGCTTGCGGGCAGGATGCTCCTTGACCAGGTCGGACCATGCCTTGCGGGGCAGGGCGCGCAGCAGGAACACACGGACGTGGCCCTGCATCTCCGCTCGGAGCGCCTCGATCTCCTCTGCGATCCGCCGCGCGTCGCCACCACCGCCAGCCAGCGAGTCACTCTCTGGCCTGCGGCGGGCGATGTCGAGTGCCCGCTCCAGCTCCTCAAAGCGAGCCTGCAGATCGCCGCGCATGACGATCGGCACCTCGGTCTCGGGCAGCTTGAGCCCGTCGAGGAATGCGTCGATGTCTTCGACGTAGGGGGTCTCGGACATCAGGCCACCAGCGCATCCGGGTCGGCGGTCGTGTGGTTGAACAGCTTCGACGTGAACCGCTGCGCCGCGTTCAGCTCGGGCGGAAGCATGTTCGGGCGACCGCAGCGAACCGGGTACACCTCGACGCGCTGACCGGCGACGAACGTCGTCTCGTGCGCCAGGTTCCGGCGGACGACCAGGTAGCCGAGCGTCCGGTCCGTGAGGGTGTTCCAGGCGACGTCCTCAGCCGAGACTTCCTTGCGCTTGCACGTCAGCTCGATCGAGTACTTGACGGTGCCGGCGTCCTCGGTCTCGTCGCGGGAGGCCAGGGACGTGTTGTCCACGGCGGCCTGCTCGGGCGAGATGCCCAGGCCGTCCTTGGTGATGTACTCCTGCAGCGCGACACCCGCGTTCAGTTCGGCCGCAGTCGGAGCGGACACGTTCGCGATGGTCAGGCAGAAGTAGGCGGCGACGTTGCCGTCGCCCAACAGATCGGCAGCCATGGGTTACTCCTCGTCGTTCTTGGCCGCCGTGCTGCGGCGCGTGGTCTTCGGGATTTCGACCGCCTCGGTGGGCGGGCTGGCGGGCTCGACGAACACCGCGTCGGGGGCGGCGTCGATCGGCTCATAGTCGGGGAAGTGCCTGAGCGCCTCGGGCGCGACCTCGGTAACGAGACCGTTCACCTTCGACCGGACGCGGATCTTCGGGCGGGCCATCAGATGCGAGCCGCCGCGAACGTCACGCTGGTGACTGACGAACAGACGAACGTGACCAACCGTCCATCGTTTGGGTCGCCGTACTCCGGCAGCATCGGGATCCACTGCTCGGCGCCGGTCGCCAGGTTGTAGACCTTGTCTGGCATATCTACGGCGTAGGAGGTCTGGCCTGCCCCGGACACGGTGACGGTGATGGCGCCACCGGACCCGTTCTTGACGTGGATGAACGTCCGCGAGTCGGAGAGAACCTTGTCTCCGGTCGTGACGGTCGCGGGGTGGTAGGTCGGCGTGACGCCGCCTACCGTGATCGCCTGTGCTGTGCGGGTAGCCATGGGCTCCTCCAGGGCATGCCAAAGAGCCCGGCCACCAGGTGGTGTCGGGCTGGTTACGGGTGTGGGTTACGTGCGGTCGCTACGCGCGAGGTACTGGGCCGTGGCGATGAAGTGCGTCGTCGACTCGTCATCGCGGCGGACGGGCTGTGCGGCTTCCTGGCGGATCGGCCGTACCCTGCGCCCCGCCACGGTCGGGACCGTGGTGAGCAGGATCGTGGCCACCTTGTCGGCGACCAGCGCAGCCTGATCAGGCGTGGTGCCCACCGACGTCACTTGGAACCTGAGGTCGTTCGGCACGTCATCGGACAGAGAGCGGTCGGACGCCGACTCCATGCCGATGTCCGGGTACAGCACCGCGTACGGCGTAGCGGCGTTCGTCGGAGCTCCCGCCCAGTAGATGCCGATCGTGGACGGCAGGCCAACGTCGATCATCGCCAGGATGGCGTTGACCAGCGGACGCGACTCAAGCGGGGCGGTCACAGCAGCTTCTCCACGAGCTTGTCGACCGCGGCGTTGAACTCGGGCTCGACCGCGACTGTCGCCTGCGCGCCGTCCAAGTGGGGCGGCTGGTTTCGGCTGCCGTACTCGAAGCCCCTACCCATGCCGCCCTGCGGCAGCGCTGAGTCCGGGCCGACCTCCCACTCGGCGGCCGAGGCGTTGAAGATCTGCTCCGCAGTGATACTCCGCGGGTAGTGCTTGCCATGCGGGGGCGCCGTGTCTCGGGCGTTCTCCCGCCAACGCTTCTGAAGCTTGAGCGCATACTCCTTCACCAGCGGATACGCGCCCTCGGCTACCTTCCGCGCCCGGTCTTCGATCTCATCGCCGATCGGGAGGAGTTCGGAGAAGTCGAGTTCGGCGTCGGCCATCACCCCTCCTTGTCCTCGACGAGGATCCGCCTCGCGGTGCTCGTGCCGGCCAGCGAGACCGCGATGACCTCGAGGTGTCGCCCGATCAGCCACGCGTCATCGCTTGCGGTGACGGTCAGCCGATCCTCCCGGCCTATCTCAGGCGATGCGTCCCACGGCAGCACAGCCACGTACGAGTGCAGGGTGACCTCGTGCTCTCCCCACTCCGTCTCCGAGGACGACCGGGGCTTGATCCGGCAGCGGCCCGAGTAGACCGTGATGTACGGCTGTTCGAGCTGGCCGGTCTCCTCGTTGAGGACCGGGTCGCCGTCCTGGCGTTCCACCGTGCAGGTGTCCCGCATCAGCTTGAGCGCTGCGGTACGGCCTGCGGACAGGACTCCCTCGACGCTCACCGCAGCCTCACCATGTAGGCGGACGGTGGATCGCCGAGGAACGCACGGAGCTGACTCTCCTCGCCTTCGAGAAGGCCAGAAGCGGACTCAAGAGAGTCGGTCGCGTAGGTGACCTGGTAGTCGTCGATGGACTCCGACCGCACACCCGCCTCCATGCCGCCGCTGGTCGGCGCCGAGCCGAGCCGTGCGGCGACCGAGCAGACAAGCTCCAGGAGTTCATCTGGGATGGGGGCGAATCCGTGCGTGTAGGTGACGTTGACGTCATAACACCACGGGATGCAGGTGACGCGGTCGTAGCCGTCCCACCTCCACCCAGTCAGGGTGGAGCCGCCGTCCTCAGCGAGCTTCGCGACGGTGGCGACGGCGGTGACAGGCGGGCCGGGCAGCGTGACCACCCCGCCATCCACCCTGAGGCGAACGGTCGAGGTGGTCTCGCTGATCTGCTGGCCCGCGGCCCGGCGCAGCCGTACCGACGCCCGATCCAGCAGCTTGCTCTCCTCGCCGGCAGGCAGCGTGTAGCCGAACCGAACTGCGTCGGCTGCTGTCGCGAGCGCCGCCACGGTCAGCTCGCGATGACCAGCGGAATGGTCCGCTTGAACGCCGGCGTGGCGATCGTCGCAGGCGCCGTGGTGGTGAGAGACGAGCCGGAGGTGACGGCGAGGTTGTTCTCACCGGACAGGACCGGCTTGGCCCCCATTGCACCCATGAGCGTGGGCGGAGTGCCAGCGGCCACCATGACGGCGGCCCAGTAGATACCGGAGGTCACGACACGGTAGGCGGAGGCCAGAGCCAGCGTCTTCGCCGTGTCGGCCGCCCACGCCGCGGTGAGCTGGTCGGCGGTCTGCGCCAGCAGCGCCGGAGTGGACGCCGTGGAGTACAGGGCGAACCAGTAGTTCGTCGGGGTCGCGGCAGCGGTGCCGCCGGAGATGAACGTCAGGTTCGTCACCAGGTCGCCCGCCGACAGGTACAGCGGAACGGACGTCATCACGCCGGAGGTGAGCGCGGCCTGGTCACCGAGCGGCGCGCGAGGCAGGTTGGCGCGGTGGAACACGGCGTCCTGCGAGGGGCGGCTGGCGCCGCTGGACAGCCAGCCGAGATCCTCGCGCACGAGGCCGGTGTAGCGGCCGTGAACGGTCACTGGTCTTCTCCTTCGTCGCTGGCGAACCGCTCGACAAGCTGGTCACGCGTGAGCTCTTCGGCGTCGGCCTCAGCCATGCCCTGGGAGACCGCGTAGGCGACCCACGCGGCCTTGGATGCGGACTTGCGTGGCGCGCTGTCCTGCTCCTCGACAGCCTGCGCGGCGTCCTCGATGGGGTGGACGCCGTAGCCCTTACGGCTGAAGTAGGCGAGCGCCGCGGCGTTGTCGGTGACGCCAACGCCGTCTGCGAAGACGACGCCGGCGATCTCGCCGCGGAACTCAGGTTCCGGGGTGGTGATCTGGTACCGCATGATCAGGCCACCTTCACGTTGCGGAACACGCCGCACGCCTTGGTGTTCTTGAGGACCGCGGCGACCGGGCCCATCTCGACCTCGCCGGACTTGACCGCGCCGGCGGTGGAGAAGTCGGGCATAACGGTCTGCACCAGCGGGCTACCGGCGACGCTGGCGCCGTGGAAGGCGTCCAGGCCGAAGCACACGGCGTAGATGTCGGTCAGGTTGGTCTGCGTGGTCTGGCCGCCGCCGCCGTCCGGGTCGCGGGACTCGATCGGGATGATCGGCCCGGAGCCGTCCGTGGTGTCGCCGATGTCCATCAGCACCCAGTCGCCGTACCGGTCGATCTGCCGGCCAAGGTCGTCCTTGGTGGAGGTGTACATCGACGCCCACCGGGCCAGCGCCCGAATCCGGGTGATCGACTTGGTGTTGCCGATGATGGCCTTCACGCCAGGCGGGAGAGCTCCAGGGGTGCCCTGGTCGCCGCCACCGACCTTCGACGGGACGATTCGCGACAGGAAGTCGTCAAGCTCGTCCAGGCGCGAGTTGGCCTCGGCCTGCGTGTCGACGGTAGCCATGGACCAGTCGGCCCACATGTTGGCGCCGCCCGGGAAGTACTCGGTGCTCGCGCCGGTGAGCAGCTTGTCCAGACCGTCGAAACCAGCAGCGTCCACGGCGGTGTCGCCGTTGATCAGCTCCTCCTGGATGCGGCCCTGCACAGCGGTGAGCAGCTGCTGCATCTGGAAGGTGACCTCATTCGTGGCCGCCTGGCCGAGCCGGGCCAGCGCCCGGTCGATGGAGAACGCGCCACCGAGAGGCTTCAGATCCACCGAGTACCGCTGCCTGGCCGCCTGGCCGGTCGAGTACTCGGTGTTGAACTGGCGGAACGCCGCCGTACGGGCGGTGGTGAGCCGCGTGTAGCTGTAGGTGAGCGAGCCGCCGCCGGTGCCCGGGGTGACGGTGTCGTCGAACACCATCTGGTCGAGCAGCCAGCTGTAGCGGCGCAGGTTGTCGATGACCGCGTAGTCCACGTCGGACTGGGTGTTGACCTGCGCCTGCGCAAGCGTGACAGGCATGTGTTTCTCCTAGATCAGGAAGGCGAGAGTGCCTTGGTGACTGCCTCGGTGAGGCTCTTGGATCGGGTCGGCTTGTTCGGCTTTGCGCCTCCGTCGCCGGAGCCCTTGAATCGCTTGCCGTCGCCTTGCGCCACAGCTAGGTAGGGCTTGTTCTTCAGGAGGTCTTCGATCGCGTCGGCGACCTCGTCAGCGTCGACGTTTCCGTCGGCGTCCACCTCGAACTTGGTCAGGTCGAGGAAGCTGAGTGCGTCGCGGGGGTCGGCGAGCTTGCCAGCCGCGGCTGCTCGGATCTCCGCGCGGATGATCCGTTCGTTGGCCTTGGCGAGGGCTGCCTGCTCGGCGTTGCGCTGGATCTCTTCGACGTCCGGCGCGTCTTCCTGAGCGTCCGGCTTGTCTTCTGCCTTCGGCTTGGAGCGCTCGGCGGCGCGACGCATCTTGGCCAACTCCGCCTCGGCGGCGTCCGCGCGAGCCTTCTCGGCGCGGGCCTGAGACGCGGCGGCCTTCCGCTTCTCCTTCTCAGCGGCAAGCGCCTTCTCCCCCGCTGGGCCGAGCGGCTTGTCCTTGTCGTCGGACTCGTCCTCGTCGCCCTGCGACGTCTCCTCGGTCGACTCCTCTTCGCCAGAGTCGTCCTCGTCGTGGTCGTCGGAGGCACCGAGGATCGGCCAAATGGGTTCGCCGTTGCGGCGCAGCCCGAGGGCCTTCAGGCCGGTGAGCGGGTGGAAAGGAAGGTCGATGGGCATGCGAACGTCTCCCATTGCGGGTGAAGGTGGAGCCCTCACGTTGCGCGAGGGCATGCGAAATGCCGGACTGGCCTAAGGCTGGCCCGGTAAGGATCAAGTGGCGTTACTCGCCGAGGAGTTCCCGATAGTCGGGGTCGTCCCAGGCGTCGCCGTGCTCGTCCATGTCGAGAAGTTCCGGTTCGTCGTCGAACCCGCTCGGAGGGAGAGGCGTACTCACAACACCACCCTGCCCCGAACGACCATCTGCGCGCCATCCTTCACGACCTCGACGACCTCGAACCGTGCTCCAGCGTCGAGGACCATCTCCCACTGGCCGGGATAGCCGGACAGCTCATCCACGTAGGCGACGGGCAGCCCAGCCGGAAGTGCGAGCTCCATCCGCACCGGGAACTGTGCCAAGTCGCTCATGTGGTGCGGGTCGGTGTGCCCCGTCTTGGCAACGGTGGTCGACATGAAGCCGCGCTCCTGCACCATCCGGCCGACCAGGTTCGTGAGGCCTTCCGCCCGTGTCCGGTTACCTCCGAAAGCGTCCGGAAGCACATACCGGTAGACCGTGATCGGCTGCTCGAGAGGCCGCATCGCCGCGTGCATGTCAGCGATCGCCTGCCGAACCTCACGGCTGGGCGCTTTCACCCGGCGGCCCTTCCGCAGCGGGTTGTTGATCGCTTTGGCCCAGCCGTACGTGTAGACGTGCAACGCCTGACGCTGCCGTTCCGTCCACGGCTGGTCCGCGGTCATGCGGTCATGCATCGACTGGGCTTGCTCGTGCGTGATGCCGGGCGGTGGTACCCAACGCCGGGTCTCAGCCTCACGCTGCGCCTCGATGGCGGCCTGTTGATCGGCTTCGCGGGTCTCGGTGACGCGTGAGCGGCGCTGCACACGCGAACTGTCCAGGTAGCCGAACCGCTCCAAAAGCCGGATCGCCTCGTCGCGGTTGCCTCCTGCAGCCTGCAGGATGGCCTCGGGCATGAGCCTTGGCGTCCTGACCCGTTCCCGGGTGACGCGGCGCTGCTCTGGGCCGGATCTGGTGACGCGAGTGGCGAACTCCTCCGCAACCCGCTGGGTGCCCGCCCCTTGCTCGATCAGGCGGCGGCCTGCGATGCCGCGACGAGTCGTGCCCTCCGTGGTGATGAGAGTCTGGCGTCCGAACACGCTGGCCTGTCGCATGCCGCGGCGTGCGTTGACGACCTGCCCCATGTCAGCGCCGAGCCTGATCGACTCCGCGCCAGCCTTCCCGAAGCGGCGATCCTGTTCCTCGGGCGACATCGACTCGAACAGCTCTTCAGGCGACGGAACCGTCACATCTTCGCTGGTCACGGGCATCATGCCGCAATCACACGAAGGATGCCGTTGGAAGCCTGTCGAGTGGGAGTAGACCCGCCCAGCCAGGATGATGCAGCGCGAGCATGCGGGCAGGCTCACCACCCGCACGTACGAGACCCACTGGCGGGTCGCTGTCATCCCGACGCTGACAGCACCACGGCCCGCGTCGGCCACCTGTGTGGCGGCGATCATCGCCATGTGCGCGGTCGCCCGGCTCATCGCGTCCTGCTCGCTGAGCCCATCCATGAGAAGCCGCTTGAACAAGATGATCGGCTGATACATCAACGACGCCAGCTCACGCCCATCCGACGCGACACCCGCCAGCGACCCAGGAACTAGCTGCGACGCCTGCGACACGAAGCCCTGCGCCTGCGCCAGCTGCTCCAGGTAGGCCGGGGCTGCGGCGGCGGCCTGGAGTTGGGCCCGCGTCATCATCTCGACGATCGACAAGCCCAGGCCCGCGTTCCACGACCCGGTCAGGTCGTCGTTGTTAAGGCGCCGCCACAGGGCGAGGACCGACGCGAGCGCAGCCAGGATGATGCTCTTCTGCTGCTGCTGGTAGCTGCGGGCGATGTCCTCAGGACGCGCCATCGCTACACCTCGGCAGTCTCGACATCAGGCTCGGCAGGCTCCGCCTCGGGGCGTTGCATGGTGCCGTTGAGCATCTGCGCCATCGGGTCGTCTTCGGCTTCCTTCTCGCGCATCTTCAGCACTCGGGCGACCTCGTGAGGTTCGAGCCCGTACTGCTCGGCGATCCACTCGAACGGGAAGCCGATCTGGCGCATCTTGACGAGTGCATCCACCTTCTGCGCCAGGGCGCGGAACTGGATGTCGCCCCACACGACCGTGCCTGCCCGGCACGCCTTCGCCTTGTTCTCGTCGCTTTGAACGAGGGCCATCAGGGCGTAGATCTCCCGGATGCTGGGATCGACGTAGACGATCCGCTCGCCCGTCTTCGACACCAGGCCCGACTCGGCCGCGGTGAGCGCCTCAGCGGCGATGTTCGTGAGCTTGCCGATCAGGTAGTGCGGCGGCGTCCTGGTCTGTGCGGCGATGTGCTCGACTCCGCGCTCGATCACGTTCGAGTAGGAGGCGAGATCCGCTGGCGACCACTGCGCGATGCGGGCATGCTCTCCCGGCACCCACAAGATGCGCTCGGCGTTGAGCTTGTCCAGCTCGACAGGCCTGTAACCGGCGACCTGGCCGTCAGCGTTGAGGATGGGCACCTTGGGAATGTCGGCGCCCAGCACGATCCGCTGAGGCAGCGACGCGTAGTCCAGGGCGTTCATCAGATACGCCCAGATCAGGTTGATGGCGTCCTGCATCGCGATGACACCGTCGATGTCGCTGATCGGGTCATCGTCCAGCAGCGTCTGATTGCGCAGCTCAACCATGGGGACTACGCCCATGGGGTTCGGCAGCGGCCAGACATCATCAGAACCCTGTCGAGGCTTCCAGCCGCCCCATGCCGATGCGTTAACCAGCCCCTCAGCGGGCACGATCAGTCCAGCAACCGACCGGCCGCTCGTCGAGGACTTCGACCGCTGGAACTTCCACACGGTCTTGGCCTGGTAGAGGGTGGCGTACTCCTTGGTGTCATCAGCCCACAGCTTCAGCGCCGCGGACCGCTTACCGGTGTCAGAGTCGTAAGCGACGATCGCCTGATCGGGCCGCTCCCATGTCACCCGCGGGACATTCTCGTCATCAGAGTCGGCCCACACCAGGCAGTAGGACCTGGACGCGGCCAGCGTGGTCACAAACGCCTCAGAAGATCCCCGCTCAGCGTCCGCAGTCTTCCACGCCCTCGACAGGTCCTTGTCCGCCTTGCGGGAACCCTCGTCCAGGCGGATGCCGAGCACGTTCATACGCTCAGCGGGAACGGCTACGACGGGGGCGCACCAGTTGTCGGCGAACCCTGCGAACCGGCCCGCGAAGTAGTCCCTAAACTCAGGGCTCGCGTAGCACAGCGGATGCTTGCCGCCGTAGTAGTCCAACCGCCGCCTGACGACCTTGCGCCGCTTGTCGAGCTCCTCAGCGAGCCGGTTGAGGATCGTCGTGGCCGCGATCGCGTCAGCGGTCATCTGGATCTCGGCCACGCTTCACCTCCTGGCAAGTCGAGTGGATGACGCGGTGTACAGAATCGATTCGGTGACCGTGAATAGGCCTGCGGCGGTGACGTCTCCGGCGGCCTCGTGCGCGAGCACAGAGCAGACGGCGAGGTCGATCTTCTGAGTCTGGGACGGCTTCTCCAGCACGTACCGCTGGCCCGGCCTCGGCGCCTTGCGTGCGTTCTTGATGTGGATCGCGGTCTGCGAGCAACCGTCGTGGGAGAAGGCCGACTCAGCTTTCACCACGTCGGTCAGCAGCCGCTCAGTGGCCGCGTGCATCTGCATCGGCCGGAACGTCGACCATCGCAACACGACCTTGTCGCCGTACTTCTCCACCCACGCGTCGATCTCTGACGCCCAGCCGGGAGGGTCTGCGTACATGCGGACCACCCGATAGCGGGCCATGAGCTCGTCCAGAGCGGCGGCCACTTCAAGCCGCGGCACCTGGCCGCCGAACTCGGCGGGGTTCCAGATGGTCGGCAGCTTGTCGGGGCCGTACGTCGGCGTGAACTGGAAACCGTCCGCCGTCTCCGCCCTCAAGCCCGTCCAGTCGTCGCTGTCCGAGCCGTCGAAGCCGAGCACGATCGGAACGCCGTCTGGCACCACGCGGTGTTGGGCGCGAGCGTCCCAGCGGTCGCCGTCCAGCCACGCGCCCGAGCCGTACACGATCCGGTTGCCGAAGAACCGCTCGGCCTGCGCCGAATCAAGCTCGGCCAGCTCGGCGACTTCGGCCTCGATCATGTCGACGCTGGCGTGCGGTGAACCGGCGTAGTTGAGGCGCAGCAGCTTGCGTCGTTCCGCCTTGTTCTTGAACGACAAGTTCGGCGGCGGCGGCTCATAGAAGCGGAAGACGTCCTTCGCCTTGCCCTCGAACGTGCGCTGCGCCGTCGACTGCTCAGACGGGTCGAAGCAGTTCGTCGTCTCCATCGACCTGCCGCCCATGCCGGCCGCGCCGCGACGCATCGTCTCGGCGACCTTCACCAGCTTGTTCGTCGCGTTGTACAGCTGCGACTCGTCCTGTAGGCAGAAGATCAGCGGGTTGCCCAGCCGGGACATGGCGCTGGAGGTGACAACCTCGATGATGCCGTCGTTCGGCAGCCGGATGAAGCCCTCACGGACCTTCATCAGCTCCGACAACCGCGGACCCTTCGCCATCGCCTGCAAAGGCCGGTACACGTTGTCGACCTGGTCCTCGGACGTGGCCAGCAGCTGGATCAGCGGGGTCGGCCATGGCATACCCATCGGCTCACCCGGCCGATACGTGTAGCTCCAGCCACAGCCACAGCCGTGATCAGCGCACTCGTAGACGTCGCCGTCCTCGGCCCAGCCGGCGAACACCACCGGCCCGACCGCCTCGGCGGACACGATCGTCGCCGACCACGGCCCCTTACCGGTCTTCTGCGGAGCGATGACCTGCGAGCGCCGGTAGAAGAACGCCGCACCGCGGGTCGGGACGCCGTTCTTGTCGTACGCCTTCGCGTCCGGCTTGACCCGGTAGTGGTTGAGCGTGCACCACAGCTGCCAGTCGTACATGCGGAACGGGCGGCCCTTGGAGAAGCCGTCCGGGACGATGCAGTGCCGCTGAATCCATGACGGGACAATCCACAGCGTGGGGAAGTCGACGACGTACCGGTCAGCCGCCGCCATTAGTCACGACCGTGAACCGCGACCGCACATCGTCAGCGTCGTCCTCGACGATGTCGTCCTTGTCGCGCCGCTTGGAGGCAAGGTCATCCTCGGCGACCTTCCAGCCGTTCTCCTTCAGTCCGGCCGGCGTCAACCCGATCTGGTCGGCGTAGCGGATGACGACGTTCCCGAGCGCCGCTGAGGCGTCCTGCGCTTCCATCCGCACAGACCAGCGCACCCACATGGCGACCGCACGCCAGCGCCACGACTGCACCGACCACGCCGCCGCCTGAGGCGTCGACCAAGCCTCGGCCCACACCTCCAGCTCGCGGTCGCTCGGCAGCGGCAGCGGAAACTCAGGCGGTGCGCCGTCGTACCCCTCCGCAGGGAGCGCGGTGAACACCACGCCACGCCGATCAGACCGCCCAGACGACTCGTCAGGCTGCGGGCCCGACCTGTTACGGGCACCTCCACGGGCCATACTCGATCACTCCCCCAGCCGCGTTGCGCGGCATCAGGCAGCCCGTCACCTTGCGTGACGAGCCAGAACGTTTGAACCATCCGCACATGGCAGCGACCTCCCCCGCGGTCCTCTACGAATCGGACATAGGGGGCATCCCCCCACCTCTTGGTGACTCAGCGTGCTGCCCATCCGCCCGGCTGGTGCTCGCTGGTCTCGACCTTGTGGTGACGTCCACATAGACCGCGCCCGTGCCTGGGGTCGTTGGGGTCGAGGCCGAGGCGTACCAGTTCCCTGCGGTCTAGTGGGTGGTGGTCTGCGTCTGTGCTGGGCTCAGTGCAGTCAGGCATGGTGCAGATGGGGTCACGAGCTAGGACCTTGCCCCTGAAGCGTGTGCGATGCCGTGCACCGTACCCACGTTGTGATGCGGTGCCTCGTGCTCTGTCTGCTGTGCGCTTGCATCCATCGCACCTACCGCTCGGGGTTAGGACAGGGCAGCGCTCTCCACATCCATCGCATCCTGTGCAGGAGCAGACGGATAGAGCCTTGCTTGCCACGGTCTCACCACCTGCGGTGATTACAGTTCAGCGAGATGCGACCTGCACTGATGCGGCACCGGCACTACTTAGTGTGATCGGTTCTGGTGCGTATTGGAGAAGCTAGGGGCATGGCTCGTACGTCTCGGCGAGCACGTCGGGGGCGATGGGGTAGAACTCGCCCTTCACGCCCTTGACCACCCACTGGCCGTCGTAGACCCGCACCCACGTGTTGTGCAGGGTGTCCATGATGGCGCCGGTCTGGTCGGGGTCGTCGCCGCGATCTTCAGGGTGGACCGCCTCGAACAGGTTGCCTGCGAAGGCGCGCATCTCTGCCTCGTTGTCGCCGGTCCATTGGACGGCTTCGACCTCTACGGGGCGCTTACGGAAGCGGGGCATCAGATCGGGTTCCCGTCGCTGTCGATCTCGTCCGCATGCGCGATGATCCACAGCGGAGCGTACGAGGCCGTCTCGTGCATGTGCGGCGACTCATCCAGCGCGTAGAAAGCGCCGGACTGGCCATGCCAGCCCACCTGGCGAAGGACGTACCGGTAACGACGCCCGCCCTCCTCGGTGTGGACCGCGGTCCTGTTCTCGCCGGGTTCGGAAGCACGACGATACGGGCGGACGTTCGGAGGCAGGTTCGTCACAGGGATCTCCAAGGGGGTCGCAGGGGGTCGAGGTGCGGCCCAGCCCTGACCCCCCGGAGAGGACGGGCCGCACGATCAAGGGGTGATGTCGGTCTGGCTGCCCTTCCCGCGGACGTCATGTCCAGGGCAGCCAGACCGGCATCGGGGGCCACGCGGGAACCACGGGGAGAGGCTCGGGCGCGGCGGGCAGCGTCTCCCCCGCGAGTGGGAGCGCCGCGTCTATGGGGCCGTATAGGCGTTTCTAGGCTGCGACGAGGGCGCGGATGTGGTCGCGCTCCTCAGGCGTGGCCGGGACCTTCTCGCCGAGGTGGAGCTGGCGGGCGATCGTCTTCAGGTCGTGCCAGTCGTACCAGGCAGTCGTGCCAGCGGCTCCTGGCTTCAGGAGGCGCCGGCCGCTGTAGCGAGATGCCCACGTGCGTACGGTCCGCTCGGGCTTGCCCAAGCGCCGTGCGGCTCCGGCGATCGTGATGGGTTCCTTCTGCATGGCGGAGCACCTCCGAACATGCGAAAGCCCTCGACGCGCGCGATGCGTTCGAGGGCTGGTAATCCCAGAATCTTGGTCTAGTGATACACCCTGGTCAGAGGTTTGTCCACTCGACACGCCTGGAATGCCTCGCAGTCCGCTACGTCCGGTCAGGCGCGGCGAGAGGTGTGATCGTCCAAACCGGCTGGCTGCAACGTGGAGCGCCGGTAGCTTTTGACCGGTTCGGCGCGGGCCTTGGTCAGGTCGGAGTACTCCTCAGCGTTGTACTCGGTGCGGCACTCACGGCACCTCGCGCCAGCTGGCTGGCCGTCATAGTCGCGCACCTCGTACAGCTCGGCGAACCCGCAGTAGCAGAAGACGCCCGGCAGGTGGCGCGCCTTCCGTTCGGTGTCGCCGAGGAAGCCACGACAGCGGTAGGCGAGGCTGAGGAGTTCGAGGCCGGCGTCTGCGCCCGAGAGCGGGAGGAGGACGTAAGCGTAGCCCGCGGTGGGGTGAACGACTCCCGTAGTGCCGTGCGGGAGTCGGGCGGCCTCGTGGAGCGGAACGGCGCGCATCATCGGCTCTTCCGGGAGTGCCAGAAGCGCGTCGAGGTGGGCGGCGAGGATCGTCCACGCCTGCGTGAGGATCGCCCCGTCGCGACGTCTACGGGCCGTCTCCGTGTCCATCGGGGCCAGGCGGGCGACGGTCCGCACGCGCTCCTCCCAAGAGACGAGGGTGGCGAGAATCAGCCGCACCAGCTCGTCGGCGCTCAGCGAGATGGGGACGGGCGCCGACTTCGACATTGACACGACGGGCCCGCCCGCTACGGCGAAGCTCTTGTCGAGGCGCTGGCGAACGCGCAGGAGCAGCAGCGGCAGGTCGTTGAGCGCTTTGGCGACCGCGGTACGGTCCTGGTCGCAGAACGCCCGGTAGGTGAAGGCGGGGCGGCGGGCCGTCTTGCCGTCGATCAGCTCGACGCGAGGGTCTGAGCATCGGTCGCCACGCGCGCACAAGCGCTGGCCTTCATCGGTGTAGTCGTCGGGCGCGGAGTGAATCCAGTAACGAGTCAAAGCAGCCTCCCCGAGTACGCTGTACGGGAGACCACTGGTGAGGCTGGTGGGCTGGGCGATGTTGTTGTGGGGTCGGGGCGGCTTCCCGTGGGCAGCGGGGAGCCGCTTTCGCGTTTAAGCGCTCCCGCCGTCCCATGTGTTCCCGCCTGGCCCTATTCGATCGCGGTGTCCGCCCACCTGAGCATGAACGAGACGCCGTCCCAGCCGGAGTAGGCGATGTGCCGTAGCAGCTCGGGGCCGCGGTGAACGGCGACATGAGCGACGAAATCCGGGTCTCCTACGGTGCCCATGAAAGCCACCGACGTCTCATCGCCGGGCTGGAGCGGCACGTCAGGCCATGCGAGGCGGGCGGCGTTGGCCCTGAGCCTCGCCATGAGCGCCTGCACGATGGCGACGTCGTCGGTCATGAAGACCAGGGTGTCAGGGGCGAGGCCAAGCAGGGGCAAACGCCTACGGCTTCCACTCCTCGCGGAAGTCGGGGTGGTCGGCGTCCGGCTGGGCCATCTCCCACAGCGTCTGCTTGGCGAAGTGGACCAGGCGAGGGATGCCGGACAGCATCTCCTCCTGGCACCGAACCAGAATCCGCCGCTTCGCCTCTATGTCCCGCTGGACGCGGCGGGGATCCGCAGGCCCCGCGCCCAGCGAGACCGCCGCGCCAAGAGCTGCTGCAGCCTGCATGTGGGGGATCTTCGCGTAGATCGACATTCCATCGATCGCATCGGCCTTCTTCTGCTCGTGCTTCTTCACCCACTCCTCGGCCTCGTCGAAGCGGGCATTGAGAAACGTCGCTAGATCAGTCATGCGTCTCCTCCAGTAGATCAATCTGCCCGTCGCAGTCCCATCCTTGCGGTACGCCGGTGATCCGCAAGGGCTTTCGCGGTGCCAGGCCGAGCTTGGAAGCGCAGTCTGGCCCCAACCCGAGAGCTCGGGACTCCGGGGTGCGGAGGGTGTGCTTGCAGCAGCGGCATCGGCCAACCGTGGGGCTCTCCCCCACGGTTGGCTCGTCCAGCTCGGAGAGGAGCGTCATCGGCGTCGCCGCCGGTACTCACCCCGGTCGATCGACATGCCCGTCGGGAAGCCTGCCGGGTTGCAGGTCGAGCAACGGCGAAAGTGCTTGCGGTCGCCCTGGTAGGCGAGCTTGTGGAAGGCCCGCTGTGTGGCGGTCAGCATCGGGATGAACGCCTTGCCGAATGCCTCGGCGACCGCACCGGCGGCTCGACGCATCCCTTCGGCGAACGCGGTCACATCGGCGTGGAGGGACACGGCCAGGTCCGCCAGCGGCTCGCCATGCCTGACCACGAACTCGTATGGCGGCGAGGTTGTCCGGTACAGCTGGTCACCGTTGATGAACTGACCCCACAGGCCGAGACCATCCTCAGGCGTCGGGTCCGGCTCGTCTGGAGCCCACCTCATCGCGTCCTCGGAGAGGTCGTAGTCGTCGAGGCAAGAGTCGATAGCCGCCAGCACGCCGTCAGTGTCAGCCATGCTCGCCATCATCTCCCGTCTCGGGATGGGTGTCGTCGAGCTTGGCCTTACGAGCTCGCCAGACGCGAACGCACCACCGGCACACATCACCGGCTTCCGGGTAGAGCCTGCCAGCGCCGCGCCTGATCGGCCGCCCGGCCCGCTTCAGGCCGGGGCAGGTCGGGTAGATGTGGTCCCAGAGTTCACCTATCCACCATTCGTCTACGCCCTCGTACTCGGCGGCCAGCTTGGCGTCGATGGCGTCCAAGGCGACGACCAGGATGGGCTCACCCACGGTCGGGCTCCAGGGTGTCGTCGAGCGCGCCGAGCGCAAGAGCACACACGTGCCCGACTGTCGCCCAGATGGCCTGTTGTGCGCGGTCCGGGTTGGAGGGGGCGTTGAGCTTCATGGCCTCTGCATGCCATTCCTTGATGACTGCGCGAACGCGGTCTATGTCGGCTTCGGCCTTCTCGGCCTCTCGCTGCCACATGTCCGCTCGCTCACGATGACGCTCGACAACCTTGGCATGGTCAGCCATGAACGCCGCAACGCCCTCGCTGTCGCCAGCGAGCGCGGCTTTCGCATGCTCCAACTCTGTCTTCAGCCGGTCCGCGCGGCGCTTGTGGACGCCTGCCATCGCTTTGGCGGCGTTGTAGGCGAGGCGTCGCTGCTCCGACTCGCGTTCGGCCTTTGCGGCACGTTCCTCCTGGCGGCGGCACTCGCCCAACAGGCGGGCGCACGCCGTGCAGGACGTGCCCCAGGTGATGGTGTTCTCGTACTCGGCGACCTTGGCGCGTAGCCGCTCCAGTTCCTCGTCTCGGATCCGGGTTAGGTCGTCCAGCGCTTCGGCCACGGCAGGGCCGGGAGGCAGGTGGAGGAGGAGCGCTTCGGCGAACCGCTGGCGGAGGTCGTGTGTGGCAGATCTGCCGTACCCCTCGTGGCAGATTTGCCGGTCATCAACGGAGACGACCATGCCCGCTTCAGCGAGAGCGTCCAAGGCGATCCGGGCGGCCTCTTCGGCCTCTCCCCCAGACAGCATGATCGGCTTGTCCAGCATGGCGTCGGTGAGTGCTCGTTTGCCGAGGCGGAGCCTCAGGTGTTCGCGCAGGTGCTTCTCGATCAGTTCAGCGTGAGTCACGGGCTTCTCCGATCTGGCGGGCGATGTGGGCAGACCAGCGCGCGTCGTTCAGGAACCCGCCGCGCTCTTCCTGTGGACGCGGGAAGTCGCCGCTGACGACCACGCGCTCGATTTCGGCGGCGATCTGCTCGGCGGTCTCTCGCCGTACCTGGGCGGCGAGGAGAGGAACAGCAGCCTCCAGAGCGGCACGGGACAACCGCATGAAGCCGATGTTCGGCTCGCCGCTGATGTGGGCCTGGAGCATGGCCGTGGCCGCTTTGTGGACGATCTTGTCGGGGATGCTGCCTTGTACGGCCTCGGCGGGGATGTCAGCCATGGAAGTCCTCAGGGAATCTGCGGGTGGGGATGCCGGCAGCCTTGGCGAGGTAAGTCGTGTGAGATGCGCCGTGCGAGCCGTGCGGGTCGAGGTTGGGGCAGTGCCACATAGCGCACGGGTCGACGAACGACAAGCACACGTCCGCCCCGAGGGCGACCATTTCGGCGTTGCGGCGATGTCCTGCGGACGGGCAGTAGGTGGAATCGCCGCGCCTCTTGCGATGGTCGGGCCTGCAAGTCGGAGCGCACGTGCCCCAGTCTGCTGGGTGGCGTTCCACGGTGATGCCCCATGCGGAGGCGATCCTGTCGGCCAGAGCGTCAGCGCCGTCCGGGCAGTGGCCGTGGACCACGACGACGTTCTCGGGGCCGTACATGAAGGAGATGGGGGCGAGAGCGTCCCTGATGGTCTGCTCGTCGGTCCACGAGCGGCTGCCGGTGATCAGCACCCGGAACTTGCGGTCAGGCATCGGGCAGCCTCCTCAGGCGTCGCTGGAACGGGATCACGGCCTCACTACCGTCGTCGAGGTAGCGGACCGCGACGTTGCGGGGCCCACCGCCAGGACCCCACGGGATGAGGACCTGGCAGGGGCGGGGCGGGTCGAAGCGGCCTGACAGGCGGTCGCCAGGGTCGGCGTAGACGCGTCCGATCATCGAGCTGGCCACGGGTCAGATCTCCTCTCCCTGGGAGGAGTCCGCGAACGCTCTCCAGTCCACGACGCCGAAACTCGCGTCAAACTCCTGCTGCGCGTTGATCCCTCGGTGTCCTCCGGTGATGCGCTTGGCGAACCACTCCAGCGCGTACGCCCATGTGTCGGCGTCCCGGCGGCCCTGTTTGCGCAGGTGCTCGGCGAGGATGCGGGCGATGTCCTGGCAGTGCTGACGCTCCTGAAGCTGCCCTGCGATGAATCGCTCGTCTTCCATCGACGTCCTCCTTGATCGTTGGGGGTCTGGTCTCGCGCCCTCCCCGCGTCTCGCTCGCGGAGTCCCGGCAGGACCGGGGAAGAGGGCTGGAGGTCATTCCTCGACGAGATCGACGGCCTCCTTGCCGTCGTCGTCGACGAAGACCTGCATGTCGTCGGGCCATTCCTGCGACCATGAGCGGCCCCAGCCGCAGCACTGGGCGCAGATCCCTGGCGTGCCTTCGGCGTACGCCTCGTCGACCGCGCTCTCGGCGTCCTCGGCTTCCACGTCGATGGTCGCGGACGCGCTGCCTACGAGGTGGACTCGGTACTTCGGCATCTCGGTTCTCCGTTCAGGGGGTTGGGGGTGGCCCGGCAGGGAGAGCCAGGCCCCCGGGTGAGCCCCGGGGCTGGAGTGTGGGTCAGGCGAGCCGGGTGGTGACGCGGTGCACCTGGTGGCCGGTCGGGTACTCCTCGCGCTCTGGCGGGTCAGCGAACAGCGCCTGCGGGCCGTGAGGGTCGTCCGGGTGGACGGGCCCCCACCCGAACTCGGTGCCCGTCTCGCAGTGGGTGCGGGCCAGGTTCTCGACGCGCTCGCGGGCGTCGTCCTCGGCCAGGTCGGCGCCGTCGAACGCCAGCCGGCCTTCTGGGGTTTCGTGGGCGGTGAGCCAGAGGACAATCTCGCCGGGCTGGTGCTGCCACTCCTCGCGGACCTGGTCGCCGTCCAGGCCGCTGCCGAGCGTCGCCGCTGACAAGTTGGCCAGCTCGACCACGACCTCCTCGGCGCGGCTGTCGGCGAGCTGGTAGCGGTCGGGGTGGGCGGGGGCGAGCATGCCGAGGAGGTGCTGGACGCCCTCAGCGTGACGCTTGCTGATCATGTGGTTCTCCTTTTGGTCGTCGAGGGGGTTGGAGGTTGCCCGGCAGAGAGAGCCGGGCAAATGGTCAGCGGTCGCGAAGGAGTGCCTCTATCGCGCGCCTGTCGTGCTCCCAGCAGAAGCAGCACTGGCAGCCGATGACCAGTTCGGCGTGAGCGGCCTTGACCTCTTTGAGGTGGTCGGCGCCGAGGCGCCTGACCAACCCGCTGATGTGGCCGCAGTCCCGCCCGTCGACACGGCCAGCAAGAGCCTTGAGGGCACATTCGGGGAGGTCCTTGATGGTGGCGGGCTTCGAGGCGGCCATGAGCGTCATCTCGTCTCCTACGTCGGCGGGTCTGGGGCAGGGGTGGAGCTGGGGCCCGGCAGGGAGAGCCAGGCCAAAGGGGTCAATCGGCTATGCGCCGCGCACGCTCCATGTCCTCGTCGCTCTGCGGCGTTCCCGCGCCGTTGACCAGCAGGTAGATTTCGGCCTCTTCGCGGACCGTCTTCACCCGCGCCTCACACACGGGGATGAGCGCCCGCCGCATAAAACGCCGCTGCCCGATGACGGTCAGACCGCTGAAGAGCACGTACGGACCGTCGGGGGTTCTCTCCGTGACGGACACTTCGCCCTCAGGGAACCAGGACGCGGGGACTGCGAAGTCACTGCCGAACCACATCGCGGCAGTGGTGATGCGCTGCTTGCCGTCGATCATCGCGTATGCGAAGTCGATGTCGTCGTGGTGGGTCTCGCCCCAGAATGCGCCGAGACGGTCGTTGATGATGAGAGCGGGGATCGGCAGCCCAAGCAGCCACGACTTGACCAGCGCGACTCGCTGGTCAAGCGTCCACACGTCTCCACGCTGGTACGGGGTGTCCAGAAGGAGGTCGCCCTCACGGACCAGATTGACGAGACCGCTCGCCTCACGGTTGGTGGCGTTCAGGCTCCGGTGCTCCAGCGGCTGATCGGTTTGGCGGGTCATGCTGGGCTCCTACGTAGTCGGGCCTGGGTTAGGGAGTGGAGCGGGGCCCGGGGCAACCCGGGCCCGAAAGGGATCACAGGTCGTCGTAGCTGCCCTCGCCGGTGGGCGCGTACGCGATACCGGCCTCGGCGTCGTCGCACACGTCAGCGGTCACGGCGTCGATCAGGCCGGCAGCGAGGTCTTCACAGGACTTGCACATCTAGAAGGGCTCCTCTCCATTTGCGGGGTGGTCGGTGATCTCGGGGACGACGTCGAGGTTCGGGTCTTCCTCGGCCCGCCGGTCGTCGCCTTCGTCACGCCAGGCGAGTTCGGCGAGGTCTTCGGGGTGAAGCGGGGTCATGGGTCCTCCTGTGGGTTGGGGCTTGCGGGTCTGGGGTCAGGGAGTGGAGCTGGGCCCGAGGTCTCCCTCGGGCCAAGTCGGTTAGCGGATGCCGCAGGCGATGTAGTGCTTGGGCTGGTCGCCGAGCCACAGGGCCGCCTTGCGGTCCTCCTGCCTGAGCGCCTTCTGGTTGTTCTCGGGGATGATCACCACGTCGTCGCAGCGGAGCATCTGGCGGAGCGCGTAGTCGAGGTCGGCGCGGGCGACGTCCGCCAGCATCGGCCGCAGCTCGGCGAACCCGACCCACTCGTGGCGGGCGGTGCGCAGGGTGGCGTAGGCGGCGCGGATGCGGGCCTCCAGGTTGACGGCGGGCTTGGGGGCCTCGAAGTACTTGACGTCCTCGGGGAGGGTGATCGTCCAGGTGCGGCCGGTCTTGACGGCCACCACGCGGTACCTGGCGTGCAGGCTGCCGTCCGCGATCCAGCGGTAGACGGTGCTGGCCTTGACGCCGAGTTCGGCGGCGAGGTCCTTCACGGTCTGCTGGGCGGGGCGGTAGTCGGTGGTGGCGGTCATTTCGTTCTCCCTGCTTGCAACTCTCTTCGCGAACAATGTTGACACTACGCCTGCCCTCTCGGGTTGTCAACTATGTTCGCGCTATTGGTTCGCGCACTCTGTTGTGAGATCCTTCGCTTATGGCCAAGGACGAGATCCCCGAGCTGCGAAAGCTCCGCGACGACTACGACCGCGCGAGAGCCGCCCTCTTCGCTGGAATCCGCAAGCACCTGGAGAAAGGGCGGGGACCGTCCGAGATCGGCAGGAGCGTCGATTGGAGCCGCGAGTACATCGCCAAGATCCGCGACGGCAAGGTCAAGGACGCCGGCGAGTAGCCGTTCACCCGGCCATCCCCACCGCTCTGGCGCAGGGATCACCGCAGAACTCAAGCCCGCCCACGAGTGTCCAGCCGTAGACGTCCCGAGCGATCCGGTCCGCGGCGGCGAAGTCGCGGACCGTCGTCTGGCAGCGGGCCGCGCATCCGGGGTTGTCGCACTTGAACGCGACCGCTCGGACCTTCACCCGGACTCCCCCGGCCGCCCGCCCCGCGTGCAGGGCTCGCAGTGGTGCTTGCCGTCGCGCTCGCTCCAGTCGTACCGCTCGACGGCGATCCGGAAGGCGCTCTCTGGGTGTCGGGCGCTGATCTGGCAGTAGGCCCAGCAGCCGGGGGTGTCGCAGTCGAAGGCGATGTGGCGGATGCTCATCGGGACGCCTCCCCGGACTGCTGACGCTGCCTCTCGGCGATCAGGAAGTCGTTCAGCAGCCGGTTGTACCGTGCGTCGGCCAGGGCGTTGTGCTCATCCTTGGCCTGCTTGGGCAGCTTCGGGTAGTCGAGACGCGCAACCTCCTGCTGGAGGTCGTTGGTCCACATCGGCACGCCTGCTGGCAGGTCGATCATGCGCCCCCACAGTTGGCAGAGGGCGACGTGGTCGTAGGCGCCATACCAGGCCCACAGCTCGACGTCATGGGTTGCTTGGATGAAGTCTCGGACCTCGTCGGCGATCCGCTGGGCGGGTTTCACGTCCTCGTGCTCGACGTCAAGGAAGCCGCTGTTGTCGAGCGGCAGGTGCAGCCAGACGTTGTCCATCAGCCACGAGTGGGCGTTGATCTTGCTGATGGGCATGTCGCGGTTGACGGCGTAGTACTCGCGACCATCCTCGGACACCATGCCGATCGAGATGAGCTCGATCGTCTTGCCGTCCTCGATGAACTCGCAGTCGTAGAAGATCTTGGTCATCACTGCCTCTTTGTCGATCTTGATTTCGGATACTGATTTTGATCTCGTACTGGTGTGCGCCTCAAAGGGTGCAGGAGCCCCTTGCGCCCCCCGAGACGACCTAGGAGACCTGAACCGCCCTACGGGGCGCTGAGAGCCGCGTCTGAGCCGCTTCCCGGGGCATCCCCGCCCCGACCGTCCCCCGCCCCGAGCGCCTCAAGGGTGAACTCGCCGTTGCGGACCCCGGCCACGAACGCGGCCACCTCACCGTCGAAGAACGTGAGCGACGGCCTCGGCGCCCCGTCCCGCCACATCTCCCACCAGTCCTCATCGAAGCGGACGAGGATCACCGGGCCGCAGTAGGTGCCGAGCTGCTCGGCAGCCAGAGCGTCGACGTAGACCTGCCACTCGTCGCCGGTGTACCTCAGCACGGGCGACTCCGCGCCGCGCTTGCTATCCCGCACCAGCACGGCGTCAGCGGCGCGGGCCACCTCCACGCACTCGCCCGTGGGTCCGCTGAAGCTGCTCTTACGCCACACGATCTCGGGCTCGTTCATCGGTGATCTCCTTCGTTCGGGTGGTCAGGGGTTCGGTCGGCGAGGGCGTCGGTGACGTGGTCGGCACACGCCTGGTAGCCGCGCTGGTAGTCGGTCGGGTGAACTGGGGAGGGCTGCGTGTTGGAGCGCATGGTGACCAAGGCGCGCTCGGCTGCTGCCTCGGCCGCCTCGGCACGCTCGCGTGAGCGCGTGTTCTGGCGCTCCAGGATGTCGAGCTGGCGGCGCAATTCAACCGCGAGGTCCTCGGCGCGCTGCTGCATGCCCTGGGCGCCCTTGATCTCGACGGTGGCGGCCTCTCGCGCGGCGGCGATGATCGGTTCCGCTAGTTCGGCGGCGCGCTGGTCGATGTGCGCCTGGAGGTTGGCCAGCATCCGATCCAGGCGGGTGACCTGTTCCGCGAAGGTCTCGTCGATGTCAGCCATGAGATGCCACCTCCTCGGTCTCGTTCTCGTCCCTTGGCCAGGTGAGACCCAAGTCGTTGTCGTGATCGCCGTCATGGCCGGGTTCGAGGTAGCAGAACGATTCTTGGCCGCGGCTGTCGTGCGTCATCTCGTCGCACCTGGGGCCGGTGCGGACAGGTCCGTCGTCCAGGGCGTGCATGCGGGCCTTTTCCTCCGCGTTCCGTCGGCGGGTTTCCCACCCTCGCCGGGCGGCCGTCTTTCGTGCGGCGACGGCTTCCGGCCGGTTGCGCCTAGCCTCGCGTTGTGCTTCCCGCTGTGCCCGCCGCTCGGCTGCGGCGGCGGTGGCAGCCGCCGCCAGGCCAGCGAACAGGGCGCCGATGGCGTCGCCTCTGCGGCCAGGCTTGTCCGCGGCCTGGTCGAATAGCTCGTTCGGCTTCACCGCGCCTCCTTCGGGTCTCGGGGGGATGCGCCTTCCACGGGCGGGCGCACAGGGTGGGGACGGGCGGCGGTCATCCGGACTCGCCGTGCTCGAAACGGGCCGAACGGGCGGCCACGTAGGCGTGCTCGAGGTACTCGGCGTACGGGGCGCGGGCCAGCGGGATCGGCTCGGTGACGTCGCCCTTGGGCAGCGCAGTCGAGGCGCGCGAGGCCGGGACCAGCAGCGCACCGTGCTTGCACAGCATGCGGCGGAAGCCGTCGTCGTCGACGTCCGGGAGGATGCCGCACGCGGGGGCGAAGAAGTGAAAGCCGAAGAGCGGGCCGGTGAAGGTGCAGTCCCCTCCACATCCGACGCCAACGTGTGAGCTCTGGCCGCGGGCCGGCGTGCCGATGACGCGGGAGCGGCGGATGGACAGGTGGCCGTGCGGCACCTCGCCTGCGGGGAGGTCGCCGAGCACGAGCATGTTCGTCATGTGGAAGGCGTCCGACCGGCCTAACCCGTGGATCGGGTCGACGGCGTCCAGCAGCAGCGGAACGTCCAGCCGCTCGAGCGGGCCCTTGACCTCGACCCACCAGTTGAGGTCGGTCAGGTAGAAGTCCGGCAGGTAGGGGCGGCGCTTGGCGCCGACGAGGTAGCCCTGCGGTTCGTACTCCCAGCGGATGCCGAGCGTGTCGAGAAAGACCGCCCAGCGGGCCTCGAGGCGGGACCTGAAGCGGCAGCCCTTGTACCGGGTGTCGATGGCCTGGATGGTCATGTCAACCCGTCCTCTCCAGGGCGCTGGTCGGCGTCCATGCCTTCTGCTCGTCGAAGCCGATCATGGTTTCGGTCCACGGCCAGGCGCCGCCCGCACTGAGACGTTCCGGCCAGTCGCGTTCGTCGCGATCGCCACGCCAAGACTCGAGGTCCACGATGCGGCGGACGTTGGCGTCCTTGGTGTCGGCCTTGCGGATGCCGTAGCCGAACTCGGGCCAGCCGAGTAGCGCCGAGGAGCCGCGGGGGCGAAGGTCTCGGCGCCCGCCCGAACCCAGGGCGTGGCCCGCGTGGGCCTCGAGCAGGACGCAGGCGCCACGGGCGCGGATCATGTTGAGCGCGGCGAGGATCGGCGCCACCTCGTCGTCGCTGTTGAGCGCGCGGGGCGCGAGCCGGTAGAGCGGGCCAAGGAACACCACGTCGGGCTGGATGAGGGCGATGCGGCGCATCAGCCACGACAGGTCACGGTCGTTGGCCAGGTCGAGCCCTTCGGGACGGATCTCCAGCCACAGGTTGGTCTCTTCGATCGGCCTGCCCTGTAGACCGGCCTGCGCCACCATGGGTCGCAGCTTGCGCCGTACCTGAGTGGCGGTGTTCTCGACGTCCAGGATGAGCACCCGGCGCGGCGTGATCTCGGAATGCTTGAACGGGTGGATCCCGGCCGAGATCGTGACCGCGAGCTGGCGGAACAGGGTGGACTTGCCGAGCCCTTCTGTGCCCGTGAGGATGAACCGGTCGCCGCGCTCCAGCAGGCCAGGGACGATCCAGTCGTACTCCTCGTCCTCAACGGCGAGGAACTGCCCGATGGTCTGGGTCTCGATGTCGTCCTCGCCGAGCTCGAAGTCGCGAACGTCTTCGAGTTCACGCAGCGCAGCTTCCGTCAACCCGTGGGCGTCGCTCTCGGCGGCCCACGCCCGGTGGGCGATGCGCTTGCCCGCGGCGATGAGGCGGCGGCGAACGGCGTGGCCGCGGACGATCGCCGCGTAGTGGCCGACGTTCGCCGGGGTGGGGCAGGCGGCCATGACAGTGTGCAGGTATCCGGCTCCGCCCGCCTTGTCGAGTAGGCCGCTGTCGATGAGCTGGGACAGCACGACCGTGGCGTCGATGGGCTTGCCCGCCCGGACGACCTCGAGGATCGCCTCGTGGATGACCTTGTGGCCGCCGCGGTAGAAGTCGCCGGTGGAGATGGTGGCCAGGCACTTTTCGGTGGCGGCCTGGGACCACAGCATGGCGCCGAGGACTGACATCTCGGCGTTGATGTCGTGCGGTTCGAGGCTCGTCTCGTCGTCGATCATTCTCGCTCCATCCATCGGTTACGGGGGCTTGTCGTGGTCGGCTTGCCGTCGCCTTTCTGGCGCCCGTTGCCGTTGCGACGTGCTCGGTCGTTGTGCTCACGGCGCATCCAGTTGCGCCAGGTGGCGATCCAGTCGAGCTTGCGGCCCTTGGCTCCAGGCACTGACCGCCAGTAGTCGCAGAACGCCTCGTGGTCAGGCGTTGCGCAGGTAGGGGCGTTCTCGCGCGCCCAAGCGATCATTTCTGCGGTTAGGGGGAAGTCGTCGGGGAGTCGGGTACCGGCCGTCGAACGCGACGGTCCTCTCGGCGCAGCCGTCTGCTCTCCCGGTTGGTCCGGTGCTGCTCGCGTCTGCGGTTCGGGGTCGGCTTCTCCATCGCGCCCGTCGTCGCGCACGGCAGTGCGCGCTGACGGACTCGAAGAGTCCGTATCCCCTGCTCCCCTGCTCCCCTGCTCCCCTGCTCCAGGCGCGAGACCATCCGGAGACTCTCGCGAGGATGTCGCGAGGATGTCGCGAGGATCCGCGTTTCCGCTGGTGACAGTCGCGCCGCAGTCGTCAGGGCGCGGGTACCGTGGCTTCGACGGCTTGTCGACCCGCTGGTGGCGATCCCACGTCGGGATGAAGAGGTATCGCCGACCCAGATGCTCATAGCGGACCACCAAAGAGGCCGCAGAGAGTGTCGCGAGACCCTCGCGAACGAAGGTGCGAGCCGCGACGGGATCGTCTTCGAGCGCGAACAGGTCGGCCGCGATCTGGCGGAAGTCGTCAACGCCAACACCGTTGTCGTCGACATATGACCACAGCCCGACGAACAGCAGACGCACGTCGCGGCGCAGCTTGACGATGTCGTCAGAGCGCCAGAATTCGGGCTTGATGGACCTGATGCGCACGTACTGGGACCTTCCAATGGCAGTTGTTCGTTGACAGCCGGAATCGGGCCCTGTCTTCGTCCGGGCACGCCAAATAGACCCCCTTCGGGTGCCCGCTTCTCGTAAATACGAAGTGAGTCCACTTTATCAGTCCGCTGACAAGATACGTGTTCTACTATCAATGTGTGGTATCGGGACCGTGAGAACCTTGAAAGGTGGACGACGACGTGAGGACCGAGCTCCGAGAGGCGGCCGAGGCGTACCGGAACGCGCCCAAGATCCTGAAGGACGCCATCATCAACGCGGCCAAGCACGGCCACACCGCCGCCGAGATCGCCAGCACGATCGACCTCACGTACAGCCCCGACTACGTCTCGCAGATCATCCGCGACGCTGGCGTTCCCCGGAGCCGGGGCCGGCGCAAGCGCGCCAACCCCGAGCCCTCCGACTCCTGACCTCTTCACGACGCCTCCCCGGACCGCTGCAGCGCCGCGGCCGGCCGGTGACCCACATGCCAGGTCGGGATCAGACGCGTGCTCGTCGACTCTGGCCTGAAGGCACCGCAGGGTTGGCATACAGAAGCGGAATATGTGGATTCGGCCTGTCCAAGTACGTGATCGCTGCGAGAAAGCGGGCCGGCTCCTCTTGAAGAAGTCCAATACCGGTGTTGCATGGACTGCACAGCAGGCCGCGAATCCTGCCGGTCTTGTGGCAGTGATCTACGTACAGACGGCCCTTCGGCACGTCGGTGCTCGCTCGACGGCAGATCGCACAGCGGCCGTTCTGGGCGTCGAGAATCGCGTCGTACTCTCCCTCGGTCAGGCCGAAGTACCGCCTGAGTCCACCCCGGCGATTCGCCTCCCTTACTCGCTTCGGGTTGGCTTTCTGCCAGGTGAGCGTGTCCTCGCGCTCGCAGGATCGGCACCTCGACCGCGAGTAGCCGTTCGTGCGCCTGCCAAAGTCCCTCTCTCTGTCCTTTGTTTCGCCGCACTTGGGGCACCGCTTGAGCTGAGTGTTGGTCCGGGCCCGCAGACTCTCGGCAATCTTCTGCTTCTGCCCCTCCGACATAGAAGCGCCGCGTCTCGGCAAGGGTCCTCGTCTCGTCCTGAAGGTGATGTCGGGTTTCGTCTGCGATCTTCCGGCCGCACATGCGGCCTGCGATCTCCGTCAAGACGCCTCCTCGAACTTCTGTCGAGGCCGGCGCTTGTACTCGCGGGACGCCTCCAACGTGAGCGGGGAACGGTCGCCGTACCTGGCCCGCGAGTTGTGGCACGCCTGTAGCTCTGACCAGTCCATGAGCGCCACTTGGCGGCGAAGCTCGACCTTCAGCTCGTCGTCGGGCAGGTCGATCAGGTCGTCGTCCCACGCGGCGGGCGGCAGCCAGCCTCTACCGGCCGCGAAAGCCTTCGCCTTCCGCGCTCGCGGCGTATCAGCGGGGACGTTCATCGACAGCTGGCCGTACGCCTC
The DNA here is from genome assembly GCF_042754765.1 of Nonomuraea sp. NPDC059194. Taxonomy (NCBI): domain Bacteria; kingdom Bacillati; phylum Actinomycetota; class Actinomycetes; order Streptosporangiales; family Streptosporangiaceae; genus Nonomuraea; species Nonomuraea sp. NPDC059194. The sequence goes on from NZ_JBHZBH010000023.1 coordinate 62,011, forward strand.
GCGGATGCGCTTGGCCGCGGACGCGGTGACACGGTCTCGGGAGGCGAGCGCGGTCACGTACACGCGGGTGTAGCCGACGAGGTCCGCGATGTTCTGCGATGTCCAGCCCAGCGTCATCAGCGCTTGGATGCGCCGGCGCGTGCCCGCCCCGTCCACGCGGGCAGAGCCCGGCATGCTGTCGACGTCCGCCCGCACCTTCAGTACGGCTTGCGCGTTGTCCCAGAACACCCGGCGGGCTGGCGGCTGGTCGTGCGTTCCGTACAGGATGTTGCGCACCACGCTGTAGCCGACGCCCGACATGTTGACGATGTGAGCGACGGACAGGCCCGACTGTTGCAGGCTGATGATGTGCTGCCGGACCGGCTCGGCGTCAACCAGCGCAGGTCGGCCGTTCCACTCCGCGTAGGCCGCGCGGCGCTTACGCTCCGCCCTGCCTTCGGCTGAGGCCGACTTGCATTCCGGGCAGCGGCACCCGTGGTTCGTGTAGCGGTTCTCCGTGCCGTGCGGCGGGATCCTGCGGGCCATCACGATGCCGCCGCCTTCCTCTTGTCCCGCCGTTGCTTCGACATCGCCGCGGTACACCGCTTGCACGCGCTATTCAGCCCGTCCCGGGTGTCGTTGGCGCGCCCGTAGTCGGTGACAGGCTTGACCTCCTCGCAGACGCGGCAGCGCTTGCGGGAGGAATCCTCAGGGATGCGCACCATCTCCGAGAGGGCTCGCCGTTGGCGGCGCCGCCGCTCGGAGGCGCGCTCTTCGGGGTTGAGGCCGCCCCACGTCCCGTACTTCTCCGGCCGGGACAGCGCGTAGGTGGCGCACTCGGCGCGGACGGGGCACTGGGCGCAGATCGACTTAGCCTCCGCCTCGCGCTCTTCCCGCTCGGAGTGCCGCTCTCCCGCGCTTCCGAAGAACAGCCACAGCGGCTCTCCGCGGCAAGCGGCAGCGTTCTGCCAGCTCCACTCAGCCATCGGTGTCCTCCGTCCGGGCCTGTCCGGCGTCCGAGAACACGCCGGCCGCGAGTTCCGCGGCCAGCCACTCGTAGGCGGTAGCGGCGACGATCCTGGGGTCGGCGACGACTAGGCCCGCCTCGGTGTGCGCGTGCTGGAGGAACGCCTGCGCGAGCGGGTCGTCCAAGGCGAGGGGGGCGGAGCGCAGCCACTTGGCGCGCTCCCCCAAATGCTTGGCCAGGTCGTCGAACGCCTGCCCGCGGATGTGGTCGCGGTGCGCCTCGATGTGGTGGACCACCGAAGCCGCCAGCCGCTCGTCGTCCGTCTGGACGCGGACAACAGCTTCAGGCGCCATTGGCCACCCCCGTAAGGTCGATGCCTTCGCGAGGCGCATCGGTGCCTTTCGCGCGGCGCTCTTCGCGGCAGATCCGGCAGATGATCTCCTGCTTGGGCTTTCCGCCACGCATGGTGTGCCTCACGTACGAGGTCTCAGGCGTCCGCTCGTGACCGGACGGGCAGTGCGTGGCGGGCTCTGTGCGGCGCTTGTCGCGCCCCCACGGCTTGGACGGGATCTCGCCCTCGTGCCACCACTGCTTGAAGCGGGCCCGGCCCTTGTGCGCCACCTGGTGCAGCGCCCCCGTGGACTTGCCGAGGGCGTGCGCGGCGGCGGCCATGGACCCGTGAACGGCGAGGGCGGTGAGCGCTTCCTGCTGGCTGTCTGTCAGAAGCGGCCAGATCTGGTCCAGCGCTATCCGTTCGACGATGTTGTTCTCGGGGCTGCTGGTGTAGCGCTTGGCGTCGTCCCAGTACAGCCAGAACGAGCTTCTGGTCGTCCCCTTGTGGCGGATCTGATCGCGGCCGTGGTGCCTGGCCCCGTCGGCGTTCGCGGCGGAGATCGCGTTCCATCCCGCGTAGATCAGGTCGCCGCTCGCGGGTCGTTCGGTAGCGGTGTACAGCTCCATCGCGATGGCCGACCAAGCGATCTCGTAACGCTCGGCGGGGTGGAAGGCGAAGTTCCCGACGTTGCGTGAGCAGGCCATCCGGGCGAACCGGTCAATGTCGGCGGCAACGTATCCCCAACGCAAGCCGTCGCGGGCTTCCACCGCGAGGGCTTCGGGCCTCGACTCCTCTCGGTCCCAGGGCGCGACGTAGTAGGTCAACTGGGCCATTCACTTCACCTCCTGTGAGGTGTTGCCGGTGCCGGGGTCATCGGCCAGCGGAGAGGCGAGAGCGTCCTGTACGGCAGGAGCGGGCTCTCGGCACACCTCGGCGTGGACATCCGCGGGGATGCCGTCGAACTCGGCCGAGGCGCAGCAGTAGGGGCGGGGAGAGGTCATCACGAGTACACCGCCATGGCTCGCTGGCCGAACCACTCGGCGGTGCTCACCGGGACGGCGTTGCCCACCTGGACGCGCTGCTCCTCAAGGTTGCCGGACAGGAAATAGTCGGCGTCAAAGCCCTGGGCGAGCTTGGTCTCCTCCGGGCCGAGCATGCGTAGCGTGGAGTTGTCCACCGACAGCGCGGGCTGGACCAGCGCGTGGTGTGGGTGCGTGGCGACCGTCGTCAGCGGCTGGTGGGTGGTGCGGGTCGCAGCATTCCGGCCGATGTGGACGATCAACGCGAAGTGGTTACCGCCTGCCGTGACGGTCGGGATCGGTCGGTCCAGCGACTGGACCGTCAGGTTCTTGCGCAGCACGGCGAGGAACGGCTCGTCGCGGAACCGTTCCAGCCCGATCGCGACCTTCTTCAAGGTGGTGTCGGCGTAGGGACGGAACTTCTTCTCCGGCTTGCCGTCGCCGATGCGCCGGCCGGGCTGGCTCCAGTCGATGATCGGAGCGACCGGCCAGACGACCGGTTCGACCTTCAGGTGCCCGCACGCGCGGTTGGGGCAGACGTAGTCGTACTGCTCCCCGTACTTGCCGATCTTGCGGGCGCGCGGGTTGCGCCACCGCTGGATGCCCTGCACGGGACCGCACTCACGACACAGGCAGTCCGGCCGCGGACGCAGGTCCGGCAGCTTCATGCCCTTTCGGGTGAACGCGAACAGCATCCGGTTGCGCAGCTGAGGGACTGGCTGACTGCCTGGAGCTGCGACGTGGGCCGCATTCACGCACACGACCTGCACGTTGTAGCCGAGCACGTCCCAGGCCCTCAGCCACGTGTCGAACAGGATCCAGCGGTTGGCGAACTCCGGGACGTTCTCGCCGAGCACCATGTCGTAGCGGTGCGCCTCAGCCGCGCGGATCAGGTCCCACGCGGTCGCCCTCGTCCTCTCCCACGTCGCCTTGGAGACCGCGCCTTCGCTCTCGAACAGGTCCGACTGCGCCTTGGGCGCGGTGTTGCCGCCCGCCGACGCCACCTCGGTGCAGATCGGCGAACCGACCAGGACCTGGGTGCGCTTCAGCGACGCCATGTTGTAGTGGTCGAGGTCGACACACCGGGCGTCGGCGTTCGGGAAGCGGCGGGTCACCGTGGCGATGGACACCGGGTCGTGGTTGGCCAGCTCGACCGGCTCGAAGCCCGCCTTCTGGAAGCCGCGGACATCGCCGCCGGCGCCGCAGAACAGGTGCGTGGTGGTGGGCCCACCACCGGAAGGCACGGTCATTCTCCCTCCTCGGGGAACACGTCGTGGACGTCAGCGGGCTTGGAGATGGCGGCGAAGACGGCAACCGCCGTGATCAAGGTGACGGCGACCAGGGTTGCGGCCAGGAGGGAGGCCGCCGCCCCGGGCAGAAACCCGAAGCGGTAGCCGATGATCCCGCCGACGCCAGCGACGAGGCAGACCGCGATCGTGGAGCCGACAGTGGCCACCCACAGAGGGCGCCTCACTGGGCAACCGTCTGCTCTGCCTTGGCGTCTTCGTCCTGCTCCTTGCGGCGGCAGTTGCAGAAGACGCCGTACTGAATGTGGTCCGGAGGCAGATGAGGGCCAGGGATGCGCCCACACCACGAGCAGAAGGGGCCCGTCCCGTCCTTCGCGAGGAACACGACGCTGCTGTCCGCCTCGGCCTGGGTGACGAAGTGGCCCAGCATCGCGTCGGCCAGGTCCTCGGCGAGACGGTCCGCCCGCTGCCAGTCCAGGCCAAGGCTTACCTCCAGGACATGGCGGGCGATGAGACGGCTCTCGTCCCACATCTCGTACTTGCGGGGGTCCAAGCCCGTCATGACTGGCCGCCCTTCTGCTCGGCCAGCATGGCGTCCACCAGGCGGCGACCGACATTGCCCGACCGGTCGCCCTCCCCCTCTTTGTCCTGCGCGAGCACCGAGGCGATCCACGGCGTCAGCTCCACGCCGTGGACCTTCAGTGCCGCTTCGAGCGCTTCGACGGTGGGGAGTTCGCCCGGCATGGCGCCGATCCAGAACACCTCGATCTCGTCTTCGTACTCGTCGTCGATCGGGTCAGGGGTGCGGTCGAAGGCCATGGCGAAGAACGTCGTCAGCGGCGCGTCCCAGCCGACCGTCGTCACCCGGTTCGACGGCGAGTCGGGGGCGTTGGGGATAACGTGGCGGCTCACTCGGCACCGCCCTTCTCTGCCTGAGCGGCCTCGTACGCGTCAGCCATCGCGGCCAGGTGCGCAGCCATCTCCCGAGCGCTCTCGGGACTCATAGACCACTCGTCCGCACCGTTCGGGAACAGGGTGATGCCGTTGCGGGTGAGCGCCAGCAGGTCCCCACCGTCATGCCACGACAGGCCCAGCTCCTCGGGCCGCTCCAGAACGATCGGCGCGTCCGTGCCCTCGACGACGACCGCCGTGAAGTGGACCTCGGGCAGCTTCTTGCCGTCTTCGCTGTAAGCGGTGATACCGATGCTGATGACATTCCCTGCGGAACCGATCGACGGGTGCCAGTAGTTGCCGTCGTGGTAGTCGTTGTCCCCGGACGTGAGCATCTCGGCGACGTTCTCCGGAGTGGGAGGCGTGGCGGGGGTGATCTCGCTCATCGGGGAGTCCTCTCGTACGGGTGGATACGGGACGGCGCGATGTGGAGCCTGCGGCGGCCTCGGCGCCCCTTGCCGGGCAGCACCAGGCGGCACACGAGCTTGAGGGCGTTCACGAGCGACGCACCCCCTCGGCGGCGTCCTGCTCGTCGTGAGCGGCCTCGATGTTGCGGATGCGGGTGTCCGGGTCGAGCGACAGTTCCCCGTTCGGAGGAGGGAGATGGATGCCAGCGGCGGCCAGCAGATCCGCGTACCCCTTGGCGACGTCGCGGGCATCGCGAGACTCGGCCTCCAGCAGGTCCTTCTCGCCCTCCTTCTGGACGAGCCACGCCTGACGCTCGTTGATCTCCTTCTGGAGCTGGCGGATCTCCTCGCCCTTCTGGATGCCGAGCGTGCCGCGCTCCCGCGCGAACTTGGCGGCCTGGTCGTAGGCGGCCTTCATCCCGGCGATGATCCGGTCGGCGGCCTGCTGGGTGGGGAACACCACGACCGGGGCCGGGGCGACAAGCTGATCCTTGCGACTCATGGAACTCTCCTGGTTGAGATGAGGTAGGGGTCCCGCTCCAGCAGTCCCCCGTGCTGCTGGAGCGGGAAGAACGGGGGGCTAGGGGGTCTTGATGACGGGCGGGGAGTCGTCCATGAAGCAGCCGCAAGCTCCCCAGTCGTCGGCGTCGAACAACGCAGGCTGGGAGTCGAGGCGCTTTCGGAACCGTGTGAGCGTCAGCGGTTTCACCGTCCCGCCGGCGCGGTCACGGAGGATCGACACGTCCTTGCCAAGCAGGGCGCGGGTCTCTTCCTCCTCGCGCTCCCAGTCGAGATAGAGGTCGCGATCCACTCGCAGGAGGAGCTCCCACTGCGCCTGGCCACCACGGACGCACGCCCCGCCGCAGTTCGCATGCGTGAAGCCCTGCGAGTACAGCCAAGGCGGCTCGATGCCGCGCTGACGGAACAGCTCAAGCAGGTCCTGCTTGGCCAGGTACGGCGGCGAGATGAGCGGAGACTCGACCCGGTACGGCGCCCAGTGCGGTACCGCGGCGTCTTGCCTCTCAGGTTCGGTCCAGTCGTAACCGAGATAGATGACCGTCTCCTCGGGAGGAAACCGCTCCTCGATGTAGCGGCGGAGCAACTCCCGCTTCAGCACGCGGGAGCAGATGGCCATCCGGTTGTTCGGCACGACCCTCTTGTCCCTACCGACCTGCATGGGGTTGCGGCCATCGGCCAGCACCACCCACTCGCAGCCGAGACGGTCATGGACGTCGCGGGCGAACCGCCAGTTGTCCTCGTGCTCTCGCAGCGTGTCTGCGGTGAGCAGGACCACGTTGTCTGCGCCGTGCTGCTCGACCACTCGCCAGGCGACTTCGGCAGATCCGGCACCCGTGGAGTACTGCACGACGTGCTTCACGCGCCCACCTCCGGGGTGTCGATGTCGGACGGGGAGCCGTACCGGGGGTCGCCCTGCTGCCGGTAGAGGCAGGTAGGGCAGATGCCGCAGGACTTGTCGTCCTCGTACAGGCCAGGGCACCCGACCTCGCTCACGAGGCCTCCCTGCGTGCGTCCCACGAGTGGACCTTCAAGCCCTGCTCGTACGCCCACTCCGGCTCGCCGAACGTCAGCTCGTCGTGGTGAGGCCGGCAGATCGGGACCGCGTTGCCCGGGTCGGTGATGGATCCGCCGCGGCCTCGAGACAGGGGCTCGTGGACGTCGTCGGCCAGGCGCGGACACTCGAGCACCACGCAGCGGGGCTGCATGTCCGGCCACAGCCTGCGCACCATCGCCTTGCGCTCGCGGTTCTCCCGCGCCCGCTTCTTCGACACCCTGGCCAGCGGAGTGCGTCTCAGCTGCGAGTCGCCTCGCTTCAGCGGCGTCTTCCTGCTGATCGGCGTGCGCTTCACAGTTGACCACCCGCCAACTGCATCTCCGCCCGCGCGGTGGACTGGATCGTCCTGCCGACGTCGATGCGGGCGTGCAAGGCGCGGATGTGATCACGCTGGAGCCGGACCGCCGCGCTGGCCTTGCCGTGGACGCGGAACAGGTCGCTGGTCTCAATCGTGGACAGCTGCTTGCGGTCCTCAACCGACCCGGGCGCCGACCCGTACACCTTGGCGAACGCCACCTTGTAGTCGGCCTCGGCGTCCACCGCGGGCTCCTCAAGCTCGGCGAGCTTCTTCACGGACTCGTCCAGGTCGCGGGACAGCTGCCCGAGCTGCTTGACGACGGTGAGCAGGTCACTCATGACTCACCGCCGACTGGCGACGGCGGGACCGTGGCGAACTGGTCGAACAGCTCAGACGAGTCGATCCTGTCGGCCTTCTTCGGGTTGGCGATCGTCTCCCGCTCAAGCTTGTTGTGGGCGCGAATCTCCGGCCCGGTCATAAGGCCGGCGTCGGCCTTCTCCTCGTCGGTCAGCTTCGACCTGGCGACCTTGCCCGCCTTGGTCCGCGGCAGCCCGTCAGGGACCTGCTTGCCGCGCTCGATCAGCAGGTCGACCAGCCGCATCTCGTTTCCGGCCGGGTCGGTGACGAGCTGGGCAAGCAGGCCAGCCCGGTTCGCCTCCCGGTACGTGCGCTCCAAGTCGGCCTTCGTGGCGTTGCCGTTCAACGCCTCCTGCCGGAAGTCCTCGACCGTCTTGGCCGCGGACCTCTCGTAGGTGATGCCGTCCGGGTCGGGGTCGTCGGTCGGCAGGCACAGCGCCTGAATCAGCGCGGTCCGGAACGCCACCGACATGGCCTTGCTCATCGCCTTGTCGCCCGAGTCCATGGCCTCGCCAGGCACCCGGCAGTCGAGGTGCGTCCCGTCAGGGCCGTAGAAGCGGTAGGTGACCGTCACCTGGGCGTGGCCCATCTGGGTGCGGTTCCGGCCGACCTCGACCGTGTCGTAGGAGGAGTCCTCCACGATGGGGACGACGATCACGCCGACGTCCCGCAGCTTCGGGCCGACCGCGTTGACCACCGCGTCCACGCCTCGGAAGACGTAGTTGCCGTGGCTGTTCTGGTCCCGCTTCGCCACCGAACGGACCTTCTTCATCACCTGGGCGAGCGCCTGGTAGATGTTCAGCTCGGTCACGCTTCGCGCTCCAATCGGTATTCCTCTTCGGCGTCGTCGCCGATGTCCGGTCCTCCGCGGTGGGATGGCCTGCGGTCCGCGTGCTCGGCCAGGACGTCACCCCGTGGGGCGGCCAGCTCCGAGGCGGACTTGCTCGCAGGCCCCTGCTCCAGGACCTCGATCACGGTGTCCGGGTAGGCGCGCACGGCCTCCACGTAGCCGCACCGGTCCACGCCCTTCGCGTGCAGGGCGAGGCAGCCGGGGTCGCTGCACGGGCCCGGCTCGTCGATCAGGCGGACGGGCTTCGCGAGGTGCGGGAGCTGGATCTTGTCGCCCATGTGGGCGCCGCTGAAGTCGGTCATCGGACCGCCTCCGTCCGGCAGGACACGGCGGTCCACCGCTCTCCCCCGTGGTACGGCTGCCGCTCGTGGGCCACGTACACGACCTGGCCACGGAGCACCGCGCGGGCCGCTTCGTCCCACACCGGCCGGTCCATCTCGTGCTTGCCGTTGCGGACGCCGCGAGGCGAGCCGTACCAGCAGGGCACGCAGCCCCACCCGAGCAACTCCTTGTTGCCGGGGATGACCGCGATCCACGGCTCGTCGTCGAGCGGCAGCGGGTAGTCGAGGGAGACGCCGTGCGAGTAGTGGACGCGGGCCACCCCGCCCGCCGGGACAGCGATGACCGCGACCTCGGCAGGCAGAGGGAAGGCGTCGATGGCCAGCAGCGAGTCGGCGAGCAGGGACGTCATGCCGTCACCGCCTGCTCCTTGAGAAACTCCCACGGCACCGCGTCCACAGGCCAGTCGGAGTCGAACGTGTCCTGCCAGGAACCGGAGTGGACCTCGCGAATACCCGCGGCCAGCGCCGCGTCGCGGGTCTCCGGGTTGAGGTAGTGGACCTGGACGGTCCGGTCGTAGAGGTGCAGCAGGTCGCCGACCTCCAGATCGGCCACCGTCTCCACGCACAGCCGGGTCCGGCCGGCGGCGGGTATCTTGTTCACGATCGCTCGCTCCTTCTGGTTGGTCTGGTTGAGCGGGTAGGTCATCGCGAGGTCCGGCCCGGCAGCTGGACCTCGCGGCATTACCGGGTAGTGGGCTGGTCGGCGACGAGATCTTCGGCGTCGGCCAGCTCGCGAAAGATGCTCTTGACGAGCCATCCAGCAGTGACGAGGTCGTTGAACTCGGCGGCCGTCACGACTCGCCTCGCTTCACCGGCAGGACACGGTCGTCCAAACCGTCGTCGAGGCGGGGCTGCGCCCACGGGTACGGCTCGAAGGCCCGCAGGACTTCCTCGAACTCGCCGAACAGCAGTGGCAGCGCCCAGGACCTGATCTCCCAGCTAGTGCCGTTGAAGAAGAAGAACTTGCGCTTCTTCTTGCGCGGCACACAGCCGCCCTGCCGCAGGTAGCCAGCCAGCCGGAGACCCTGCGTGAAGAACCCCGTCGCGTAGTCGATGCCGTGGTCCTGGAAGTACAGCGCCATGGCGTCGTCGAACGTGATCGTCATCGGGCCGATCGCCGCGGCACGCTTGCGCGGGTTGAACGCGTAGCCCTGCGTGAAGTAGGCATCGATCACGTCGGCGACTTCGTTCTGGTAGGCGACCAGAACTTGCTTCGCCTCGGGGCTGACACGGTTCTCGTCGATCGTGGCGAGAAGCATGAGGAAGGTGCGGACGTCCACCGTCGCGTGCTCACGCCGCTGGATGTCGTCCGGGAGCTGCATGGTCCTGAGCACCATGCAGGCCCATGACTTGCGGCGGAGCTTCTCGTGCTGGCTCTTGTAGTCCAGGCCGATGTGTTCGAGCGCGGGCTTGAGAACGATGAACGGCTTGCTGTGGTCCTCGATCGCCAACACTTCACGACCGCGGAATGGGATGTGGACCAGCTCGCTCATGCGAGACCTGCCGTGATGTGACGGCGGCAGCCAACGGCGGCGGTCATATCAGCGCCCCTCGCGCCGACGCTTCTCGGAGGAGCTCTCCTTAACGGCGACCGTCAGCTTGGCGACGATCTCGTCAACCTGCTCCGGCGTGAACATGATCTTGTGGCCGATGCGCAGGTGGGGCAGCTTCTTGTAGCGAGCGCCGTTCGTGACCCATCGGTAGCCGATCCGCAGCTTGTCAGCGAGCTCTTCTGCGGTAATGCACCCGTCGGGCGGGGTCGCGTCGGGGGTAGTGGTCGTTGCCATGAGCCGAATCTACATGTGTTCACTTGCAATCACAAGTGTCCAGATGGATTCGCATGGCAAGACAGCTATTGACATGTAGCGGCAAGGAGTTACAAGTGAGTCATGGGAAGCACCTTGGAATGCATGGGCTTACCTGCGATCCTCTAGATGGTTCAACACTGAGAGGTCACCCCATGGGCAGCACACGAGAGACTTGGCAGCGACTCGGCACGGCCATCAGACAGCGCCGAACCGATCTCGACCTTGGACAGGCCGAGGTCGCACAGCGCGCCGGCATCTCCATCTCCACGCTCTCGGCCTTGGAGCGCGCGAAGCAGGACGACTACGAGGATCGGACACTCGCGCGCGTCGAGGATGCGCTCGGCTGGGCGCGCGGGAGCGTGGACGCGATCAAGGCGGGAGGCAAGGCGTCACTGCTAGACGACGCGGGTCGCCCCACCTACCGCGTGGAGATCCCCACAGGGCGGGTAGATGTCAAGGCTTGGGTGGAGACGTACCGGCAGGTGGACGCCCTGCCTGAGGAGAAGCTACAGGTCCTTAATCGCCTGATCGCTGAGGCGATCGCCGAACTCGACGCTCGAAAGGGTGAGTGAGTGCACTATCGGACAAATCTGGCCAATATCGGCACTGCTATAACGATATGGACAAGCAGACTGAAATATTTCACGAAGGTCTTCCCACTTTCCCTCTCGTCGCGATGATTGAATTCTTCAACATGCGACGCGAAGGAACGGTCCATGAACAACCCCCCTGTCGTCGAAGTGACCAGTTCCGACTTTCCCGAGGGCTGCCACCGCCTGGTCATCATGACGAACGACGGGCGGCAGATCATCTTCACCCACACCCAAGCCGAGGAGTAAGCCATGGCCTACCCGGAGAAGCGAGGAAACACATGGAGGGTTAAGCACAAGCTTCCCAACGGTAAATGGTCCAGCGGCACCTCCGGCTTCCCCACCAAGCAAGCCGCCCTCGACTGGGGCCGCGACCAGGAGGCGAAGATCCGTGAAGGAACCTGGCGCGACCCCAACGCGGGCGAGATCTTCTTTAACACCTGGGCTGAGAACTGGCTGGAAGCCCTCGACCTGGAGCTCAGCACCGTCGAGAACTACACCTACCACCTGCGGCGCTTCGCCATCCCCGCTTTCGAGCTGAAGACGCTCAACTCGATCACCGAAGTAGACGTCGCCGCGTGGGAGCGCCGAATCCGCACCACCCATTCCGAGCGCACCGCGAAGGACGCGCGAACCGTCTTGGGCATCTGTCTTTCTGACGCGGTACCTCGGCACATCGGCGTCAACCCTGCGGCGCGTAAGAAGACCAAGGGGCGCATCGGTCAGGCCCGCGTAAAAGCAGCCATGAAGAGCAGGAAAGCTGTAGTCAGCCCGCTCCAAGCGCTTCTCGTAGCCGAACGCGCGGCCTCCCTGTCCGGGCATGAGCCGGACTTCCTGAAGCTCATCACCATCGCCTGGACGGGAGCCCGCTGGAGCGAGACGGTCGGAATGGACCCGGAGTGCGTCCACACCGACCACATCGACCTGTACTGGAAGCTGTATGAGCTGAAGGGGAAGTTCTACCGAGGACACCCCAAGGACGGCAGCATCCGACGCGTGGACCTGCCTGTCTTCCTGAGCCGCCTCCTGTACGCCCACCTCGAAAACGGATCCTTCACCTGTACCTGCCGCTCCGCCGAGGAGCCGTTCTGCCCGGGGGCCGAGTACGTCTTTCTGGGGCCGAAAAGAGGGCATGCGCGCCGCTCAGGATTCTCCCGGCACCAGTTCCGTCCAGCCGCTGATGGCGTGTATCCGGCGCGTGGCGGTAAGAGCCCGCGTCCGGCCATGCGGGTCCTGGTGGACGCCACAAGCAGCTGGCCCGGAATCCCTCTGCCGCCTTGGCCGGCCGCCGTGCGCGGGCAGGACTTCGTGCTCCCGAAGGGCCAGGGCGTGGCGCGCATGCCAGAGCGCGATTTGGGGGCGCCCATCCGTCACCAGGGCAAGGCAGGGCTCAACAGCCGGTCGAAGAAGGCTGAGCTCGTGGAGTATGCGGTCGCTCAGGGCATGCCGGTGGAGATCGCTTCGACCTCGACTCGTGAGCAACTGCTGGACCGCTTCGTTCGCAGCGCTTACACGCCCAGCTCGGCGGCGCTGGCCTCGTGGATGCCTGTGATGCCGAACCTGACGCCGCACGGGCTTCGCCACGGGCACCAGTCGTGGCTGGAGACGGCCGGGGTGAAGTACGTGATGGTGGCCGACCGCATGGGGCATCTGATTCCTGGGATGCGGGGTGTCTACAGCCATCCGACCGATGAGATGCGCTCTGAGTGCGTGACGGTGCTGGAGCGGCTGTGGGAGGAAGCTCTCGTCGCGCGGGCTGCGCTACCGCCCTCCTCGGTGCCGATGTTGGAGCGTCTGCTGGCGCCGTATCGGGAGGGGAACGTGGTGCGGTTGGGAGTCGCTCCGCGGACCGCCTGAAAGATCATCTCCCAAATGATCTCCCATTTACACACCAAAGGCCCCCCGCGATCTTCGCGAGGGGCCTTTGAGCTGGAGCCGCCTTCGGGATTCGAACCCGAGACCCCTTCATTACGAGTGAAGTGCTCTGGCCGACTGAGCTAAGGCGGCTTGCCATAGAACGTGATGAAGTCTACAGGACCCCCACGGGTCCTCGCGCCTTCCCTTCACTCGATCTTCGGACATCGCGTGCCTGAGGTCGGCGCGCGGCCCGTCAGCAGGTACGTGTCCACGAGCCCGTCCACGCACGTCGACCCGTTGAGGTACGCCGTGTGGCCGTCGCCGTCGAAGCTCACCAGCACGCCGGACTCCAGTTGCGCGGCCAGCGACCTCGCCCACGCGTACGGCGTGGCGGGGTCGCGGGTGGTGCCCACCACGAGGATCGGGGGCGCCCCGGACGCCTTCAGCGGCCTGATCGGCGTGGTGGCGGGGGTGGGCCAGAAGGCGCAGGGCAGCGAGCTCCACATGATGAACGCACCGAACCCCGGCACGCGCCGCTCCGACTCGGCGGCGGCCTTCGCGAAGTCGGCGGTCGTGCGGGGGGAGGGGCTGTCGGCGCAGTTGATGGCCATGTTCGCCTCGGTCTGGTTGGTGTACGTGCCGTCCTCAGCGCGTCCGACGAGCTGGTCGGCGCTTCGCAGCAGCAGCCTGCCGTCGCCGTTCGCCGCCTCGTGGAGCGCGTCGGACAGCAGCGGCCACGTGCCCCGGTCGTACAGCGGGGTCAACGCGCCCAGCGTGGCCAGCGCCTCAGTGACCTCACGCCCGTCACTGCGCAGGGGTTTGTCGTCCGTACGGCGGAGCAGCCCGGCGAGCTCGGCCACGGCGCCGTCGACCGTACGGCTCCGCAGCAGGCAGTCGGGCGCGGCAACGCAGTCCTCGGCGTAGGCCCTGAACGCGTCGGAGAAGCCCTTGGCCTGCCCCTCGTTCAGCTGGACCCGGTTCAGGGCAGGGTCGATGCCGCCGTCGAGCACGAGCGCTCGCACGCGGTGGGGAAACAGGTCTGCGTAGTGCGCCCCTAAGTACGTGCCGTAGGACTTGCCCAGATAGGTCAGCCGGTCGTCGCCGAGGGCGGCGCGCAGCACGTCGAGGTCGCGGGCGGCGTTCACGGTGCCGAGATGCGGAAGGAGGCGGCCGGAGGCGGCTTGGCAGCCGCGCGCGAACGCACGGGAGCCGGATTCGAGCGCGGCGAGCTCGGCCTTGGTGCCGGGGGTGGCGTCGAGGGCGAGGAAGGCGTCGAGCTCGGCGTCGCCCAGGCACTCGACGGGCGCCGACTCGCCGACGCCGCGCGGGTCGAAGCCGACCACGTCGAACCTGGCCCGCACCTCGGGGCTGAGGACCACGCGGGCGGCTCTGCCGTAGTCAATGCCGGATCCTCCCGGGCCGCCCGGGTTGATCACAATGGAACCGAGGCGGTCGCCGTTGGCGGGCAGCCTGATCACACTGATGGCCAGCTGCTCGGCGGAGGGTTTGGTGTAGTCGAGGGGCACGGCGAGCTTGGCGCACTCGAACCCGTCTCCGCAGTCTTCCCAGGCGAGCTCCTGCTGGTAAGGATCGAGGGAGGGCGTGGTGGGTGTCCCGCACGCGGCCACCAGCAGGCTCAACCCGAGCCCGATGACGAGCCCGCGCCCTCGACCCATCCCACCCCTTCCCACCGTGAGAAACAGGAGGCCGCCTGTCGCCGTCCCGTACGCCGCCTGTCGCCTCCAGGAGACTGCCAGTCGCCCCCGTACGCCGCCTGTCGCCGCCGGGAGACCGTCAGGCATCGCCCCCATACGTCGAGTCGTACGCCTTGCGCGGACCGCACACGCTGGCCTTCGAGCACGAGCACCGACGCCCGCCGTCGTTCAGCCGCACCACCACCGAGTCGGACGGCACGTTGTGCCCCACCACGGTCCCCGGCCCCTCGGGCGTGTCGACGGCCACCCCGACCCGCGGCGCCGACGCCCGGAACTCCTGGTACAGGGGATGCTCGTACTTCAGGCAGCACATCAACCGTCCGCACGCCCCCGCGATGCGCAGCGGGTTGACCGGCAGGTCCTGGTCTTTGGCCATCCGGACCGACACCGGCTCGAAGTCCTTGAGGAACGTCGCGCAGCACAGGTCACGCCCGCAGGGCCCGATCCCGCCCTGCAGCCTGGCCTCGTCACGCGGCCCGATCTGCCGCAGCTCGACCCTGGCCCGCAGGTTGCGGGCCAGGTCACGCACCAGCGCCCGGAAGTCGACCCGGTGGGGAGCCGAGAAGTAGACGGTGTAGATGTTCTCCTTGTCGAGGTAGTCGACGCCCACCACCTTCATCGGCAACTCGTGGCGCTTGATGAGCCGCTTGGAGACGCTGCGCGCCTCCGCGCGCCGCCGTTTGTTGGTCTCGTCGCGCGACAGGTGCTCATCGCCCGCGAGGCCCTCGCACACTGGAAGGCCGTCGATGTCCTCGCTGGAGTATTGCGGCGCCCATACGCATTCGGCGACCTCCGGCCCCGAGTCGGTGGGGACCAGCACTTTGTCGCCCACCTTGGGGCTGTGTCCGCCCGGATCGAGGTAGTAGAGCCTTCCGTAACGGGTGAAGCTCACGGCCATGATCATTCCCATGGGCTCGCGCTCGCCTCCTGACGGCCTCGGGGATCCTTACCGGCCTTCCTTCCCCACCCTACGAGAGCCGCCAACGATTATGGGGCCTGGCATGTGTCTGGCTCGGAGCCGAACAACCGCAGCGCCGCCCGGTCAATCCATGAGGACCGGCACCCGTGCTTGATGACCGTCGCGACGCCCTCGATCCTCGCCGCCGCCGCGACCAGCGCATCCCCATCGGTGCCGGGCCGCAGCCGCAGTCGGAAGGCCTCGGGCATATCCTCGGCCTTCACCAATCTGAGGAGCTGCGAGTCTTCGTCCTGAAAGGAGCGGCGGAATCTCACGTAGTTGGCCGCCTGATCCTCGAATCGGATCTCCTGCACCTGCGGCACCGCCTCCAGCGTTCGCTGGATGGCCGCGCGATCGACGAGCACATCTCCTTGGCACCTCGGCACCGGCGATCCGGATTTGCAGAGGAATACCGACATGTCGGCCTTACCGTCGTCCAGCGCGGACAACGAGATTGAGACCCCCGCCGCCAGCACCGCCGGCTCCTCGCGTTCGACCGGCCACCACCCCATGGCCCCCACCACGCCGGCGAGCGTCACCGCGATGGCCACGTATCGGAGGTCGACACGCCACCTCGTCCGCGCCGCCGGCGCCTGCAACGGCCTGACCGTCTCGGGGGCCACCGTCGCGCCCGCGGCGCTGAGCGCGTCGCGCAGGCGATCCTCCATCGGGCTGTTCACGCGTCCTCCCCGAGCGCTCGGGCCAGGGCGGCGAGCCCCCTGGCGATCGTGGACCTCACAGTGCTCGCGCTGATCCCCATGGCGTCGGCCACCTCCTGGTCAGACAGGTCGAAGTAGTAGCGCAGCGTCAGCGCCTCGCGCTGCCGCCGCGGCAGCGCCCGCAGCGCCGCCAGCACCTCCTTGCGGTCTTCACCGACGAGGGCGGCGCTCTCCGCCGACCAGACCGGCGGCTCGTACGGCACCGCCCGCCTGAACACGGTCGCCCTGCGCCGCAGCACCGACCGGCACCCGTTGAGCACGGCGGACCGCACATAGGTCAGCGCCCGATCAGGATCTCGCAGCCGATCCCGCCCCGCGTGGGTGCGGGCGAACGCCTCCTGGACCACGTCTTCGGCCGTCGCCTGATCGCCGACCATGATCAGGGCGAGCCGTACGAGGCCCAGGTGGTGTTCGGCGAAGATGGTCGCCACATCCACGAGCTCCCGGTCAGGGAGCAGCTCGACTTTCACATCACAGAGACGTTTGGGGAGGGCGTCTGCTGCTCCGGCCATCTGCCGATTTTCGCGGAGCGGCCATGGGCTCCGCAGGCCAAAGCTTCCGTTTCACGACGAGGCCAGGCGCGGCGCAGGAGAAGCCGGGGGGCGGCGTAGGAGAAGTCGAGGGGCAGCGCAGGAGAAGCCGAGGGGCAGCGCAGGAGAAGCCGGGGGGCAGCGCAGGAGGGCATAGGAGAGGCGAGGAGTGGGCGAAGGAGGGTCAAATGACGGCGCTGAAGGAGGCGAGAGGTGGCTGGCGAGGAGAGGCCAGGACAGCCCAAGGGGCCAGGAGGCCACGGCCACGGGGCCACGGGCAGGTGGCCACGGGCAGGTGGCCAGCGAGCAGGAGGTCACGGGTCAACGGGCCAAGGGGGTTAGCGAAGCCAGGAGGTCAGGGGTCAACGGGCCAAGGGGGTTAGCGAAGCCAGGAGGTCAGGGGTCAACGGGCCAAGGGGGTTAGCGAAGCCAGGAGGTCAGGGGCGGCGCAGGGCCAGCATCATCGCCTCGACGGCGATCTGCGGGTTCACGTTCGCCGCCAACCGCTCCCTGCACTGCATGATCGCGTCAATCCGCCGCAGGCTCTCCTCTGGCGTCGAGGCCCTCGCCAGCCCGTCGAGATGGAAGCGATGATCCTCGTTGGCCAGCTCCACGGGCGCGCCGAGCTGCACCGCCAGCACATCCCTGTAGTACGACACCAACTCCAGCAGCGCCACATCGAGCGAGTCGCGCTTCACCCTGGTCGCCCGCGACTTCTGCCGGTCCTCCAGCTCCTTCAGCGCCCCCGCGCCGCCACGCACGAGCCCCCTGTTGAGCCCCTTGCCCGACGAGCCCTCGCCGTACAGCTTCCTGAGCTCGGCGGTCTCGTTCTCGTTGAGCGCGGCGGTCGCCGCGGCCGCCTCCTCCTCCGCCGTCTTCACCAGCCGCTCGGCGGCCGTGATGCAGTCGCCGACCCCGCCGAGCGATCGGGGGATGGCCAGGACGGCCTCGCGGCGCTGCCGTACCCCCTCGTCGAGGGCCAGGGCCCGCGCACGGGAGAGGTCGCCCTGCGACGCCCGCGCGGCGAAGTCGGCCATCTCCCACGGCACGCTCTCCCGCGTGGCCAGCACGTGGGCGACGGCGGTGCCCGAAGGGGTGACCAGGCCGACGACCCTGCACCGGGACCTGATCGTGATGATCATGTCGTCGGGAGCGGGCGCGCACAGCAGCCACACCGTCCGCGGCGGCGGCTCCTCGATGGCCTTGAGCAGCGCGTTGGCCGCCGACTCGGTGACCCTGTCGGCGTTCTCGAACAAGATCACCCGCCAGCGGCCCTGGGTCGGCGCTCCGGCGGCACGCAGGATGAGCTCGCGGGTCTGCTTGACGCTGTAGGACAGGCCTTCCGGTTTGACCGCCTCCAGGTCGGGGTGCGAGCCGATCATCACCTGATGGCACTGGTCGCAGTGGCCGCACCCGCCCGACGGGCACAGCAGCGCGGCGGCGAAGGCGCGGGCCGCGACTTCACGCCCCGACCCGGGCGGGCCGGTGAAGAGCCAGGCGTGCGTCATCCCCGCACCCCGCCCGCCCGCGACCGCCTCGGCGGCGGCCTGAGCGGCCCGCGAGAGTACGGCTGCAGCCTGCTCCTGGCCCACCAGGTCGTCGAAGACGCTCACCGGGTCAAGGTTAGTCGCGGATGGCGGGCATCGTGCCGGTGACGTCCTCGGACTCACTCGGCACCGGATCGGGCAGAAGCTCCCGAACCCTGTCTTGTACGGCTCTGCTGATCTCGTCCAGCGGTAGCGTGCCGTCGACCACTAGATAGCGTTCGGGAGCGGCCCCGGCGAGCGCGCGGAACTCCTTGCGCACCCGCTCGTGAAACGCCATCGGCTCCGCCTCGATGCGGTCGGCCGCGCCGCCGAGCCTGGTCAGCCCCACCGACGGCGGCGTGTCGATCAGCACGGTCAGGTGCGGCACCAGCCCGCTCGTCGCCCAGGCGTTGACCTCGGACACCTCGCCGGGGTCGAGCGCCCTGCCCGCCCCCTGATAGGCGAGCGAGGAGTCGACGTAGCGATCGGTGATCACCAGCGCTCCCCTCTCCAGCGCCGGTCTGATCACCTTCTCCACGTGTTCGGCCCTGTCGGCGGCGTACATCAGCGCCTCCGCCCTGGCCGACAGCCCCTTCTCCGCCGCGTCGAGCAGAATCGCGCGCAGCCGCATGCCGACCTTGGTCGAGCCCGGCTCTCTCGTCTGCACCACGTCGAACCCCTGGTCGCGCAGCCAGATCGCCAGCAGCCTCGACTGCGTGGTCTTGCCCGAACCCTCTCCGCCCTCAAAGGCGATGAACACCCCAGGCACTTCGTCCACATCCCCCGGTGCGTAGCTCTCGCCGCGCAGCGCGGCGAGCATGTCCTCCGACAGTGACACACCCTTCCTGTCGTCCACCCGCCGCAACGCCAGTGCGCCGACCACCGTCATCAGGCCGCCCATGGCGAGCAGGGCCAGCAGGGCGCCACCCGCCAGGCCCGCCGCGGGAGCGACCACGGCGGCCGCGAACAGCAGTGTGACCCTGGCGACGGGCTCCACGGACGAGCCGTCGAGGACGTCGAGGCCGACCCGCCACGCCACACCAGCGCACAGACCGAGCACCACGGTGAGCATGACCACCACGGACTGGTCGCGGACGAGCGCGATCACCACCAGCGCCGCGCCCACGGCGACGACCGCGACGCCGAACAACCGCAGCCGCGACAACCGCGTCAGCACCCGAGGGCCGAAGAACAGGCCGACCGCGACGCCCACGAACAGCGCGCCGAACACCACCCCGTAGGCCACCGGGCCGCTCAGCACGCTGACGCCGATGAGCGCGCCACCCGCGGCGACCGTGGCCAGCAGGCCCGCGCGCACCCCGCGCGCCACCCTGTCGCGGCCCGAGGCTCGCCAGCCTTCGAGCACCGAAGGCGTCGAGGCCGCCCCGCCACGCCTGGGCAGGCCGCGCAACGTGAACACCAGCACGGCCGACACCAGGTAGGCGAGCGCGCCTCCCGCGACCATCCACTGCCCCGCCATCGTCAGGACTGTGAACAGCAGCGCGGCGACGGACGCGGTGCCGTACGTCACGAGGACGCCGAGCCTGGCGGCCTCCTCCAGCCGCTCCTTGGGCACCAGCGCGGGCACCGTTGCGCTTCTCGCGGGCGCCCACAACAGGGCCGCGCACTCGATCAGGAGCGCCGCGACCACCAGCCACTGGTAGAGGCCGATCAGCGGCACCGAGGCCACCAGCGCGAACCTGGCCAGGTCGGCGGCGAGCATCGTCACACGCCGGTCGAGCCTGGCGGTGAGCGGGCCTGCCAGCGGGCCGAGTAGGAGCGCGGGCAGCAGCTTGGCGAGGAACACGCCGCCGACGGCCGCCGCCTGGGCCTGGTATCCGTGAGGGGCGGTGAGCTGCGCGGCCAGTGCGCTGAGGGCCAGCAGGGTGAGCCAGTCGCCCAGGCTGCTCGCGGACATGGCCATCCACAGCCTGCGGAAAGGGGAGATGTCCAGCACGTGGACCGGTCTGCGGATGGTCATGGTGTCAGCGTATCCAGGGGGGTTGAGGGCGGGAGTCTGCTATGCCCGGCTGTACGTGGCCTGAGGGTAATACCTGTGAACTCGTCACGGAGGCAAGTTGGACCAGGGAGATCTCGTCGTACGGGCCCACCGGCACCAGCGGTTTCCCTCGCCCCGCCCGCCCCCGAGATGCCTGACGGCCGGCGGCCGGATGCCCGTCCTTCCGATAGACCCCGTGGAGGGCCGCCGCCCCGCGACCACCGGTGCGGCCTGATCCGTGATCGCGGGCGTCTTCTGGAAGAAGCGAGACGGCGCGACGGGCGAGCGTCTCCACCCCGACGACAACCCCGAGCACTGCCACCCAGCGACCACCAGCACGGCCCCACCCGTGGTCACCGGCGGGCGTTCTTCTGGAGGAATCGAAAGGGGGACGGACGGGCGTTCTTTCGAGGGAAGCGAAAGCAGGACGACCGGCAGGGCGGTTGTCGGCAGGTGCCCGAGAGGAAGCGCGCGCCACGCCCGAAGTCGTCCGCGAGCCGGGCAGGAGACCAGGCGAACCAGGCAGGTGACCAAGCCCAGCAAGGATGACGCCACGAACCGGGCATGGCGTGCGCCACGCCCGGTCGGGAGCGTCCTGATGACCGGCTGCCAGATCACCCCGTCAGCTTACGGTCCGTGACCGACAATTAACCGGTCACGATTTGGCAGCGGGCTTCTTCCGCGTCGTCGTGGTCGCCTTCTTCGCCGCCGGCTTCTTCGCCGGCGCCTTCTTCGGCGCGGGCGCCCGCTCACGCCGTTCGGCCAGCAGTTCGGCGGCCCGCTCGATGGTGATGTCCTCGACCGTGTCGCCCTTGCGGAGCGAGGCGTTGGTCTCACCATCGGTGACGTAAGGCCCGAAACGGCCTTCCTTGACCACGACCGGCTTCTTGGAGTTGGGGTCCTCACCCAGCTCGCGCAGCGGCGCGGCGGCAGCCGTACGGCGACCGCGCTGCTTGGGCTGCGCGAACAGCTCCTTGGCCTGCTCGATCGTGATCGTGAACAGGTCGTCCTCCGACCCGATCGACCGCGAGTCGGTGCCCTTCTTGATGTACGGCCCGAACTTGCCGTTCTGCGCGGTGACCTCCTCGCCGTCGATCTCGCCGACCACGCGCGGGATCGACAGCAGCTTGAGCGCGTCGTCCAGCGTGATCGTGTCCAGCGACATCGACTTGAACAGCGAACTGGTCCGCGGCTTGGGCGCGTCGGCCTTCTTGGTGCGCTTCTTGGTCTCGTCGGGGGCCGCCTCGGGCAGGACCTCCGTGACGTACGGCCCGAAGCGGCCGTCCTTGGCGACGATCATGTTGCCGCTCACCGGGTCGCGACCGAGCTCGCGGTCGCCCGTCGGCCTGGCGAACAGCTCCTCGGCCTTCGCCGCGGTCAGCTCGTCGGGCGTCATGTCCTCGGGGATGTTGACGCGGACGCCCTCGCGGTCGAGGTAGGGCCCGTAGCGGCCCACCCTGATCACGATGTCGCTGTCCCTGATCGGGAAGGAGCTGATCTCCTTGGCGTCGATCTCGCCGAGGTCGGTGACCATCTCCTTCAGGCCCTCGTCGCCGTCGTGGCCGAAGTAGAAGCGCTGCAGCTCAGGAACGCGTTCGGCCCTGTCGTTGGCGATGTCGTCGAGGACCTTCTCCATCTCCGCGGTGAAGTCGTAGTCGACGAGGTTGCCGAAGTGCTGCTCCAGCAGGTTGACCACGGCGAAGGCGAGGAAGGAGGGCACCAGCGCGGTGCCCTTCTTGAAGACGTAGCCCCTGTCGAGGATCGTGCCGATGATCGACGCGTACGTCGAGGGACGGCCGATCTCGCGATCCTCCAGCTCCTTGACCAGCGACGCCTCGGTGTAGCGGGCGGGCGGCTTGGTCGAGTGGCCGGAGACGTCGAGCCTGGTCAGACCGAGCGCGTCGCCCTCCGCCAGGTTCGGCAGCCGCTTCTCGGAGTCGTCGCGGTCGGTCGACGGGTCGTCGGCGCTCTCGACGTAGGCCTTCAGGAAGCCGTAGAAGGTGATCGTCCGGCCGGTCGCGGTGAACTCCGCGCCCCCGCCCGCCACCTTCACGGTGACCGACTCGCCGACGGCGTCCTTCATCTGGGAGGCGACGGTGCGCTGCCAGATCAGCTCGTACAGGCGGAACATGTCGCCGCTCAGCCCGGTCTCGCCCGGCGTGCGGAACTCCTCGCCCGAAGGCCTGATCGCCTCGTGCGCCTCCTGGGCGTTCTTCACCTTGCTGGCGTAGACGCGCGGCTTGTCGGGCACGTACGCCGAGCCGTACAGCTTGATGGCCTGTGACCTGGCGGCCGCGACGGCTGTCTCCGACAGCGTGATGCTGTCGGTACGCATGTAGGTGATGAAACCGTTCTCGTACAGCCGCTGCGCCACCTGCATCGTGTACTTCGCGGAGAAGCCCAGCTTCCTGCTGGCCTCCTGCTGCAGCGTGGTCGTCCTGAACGGCGCGTACGGCTTGCGGGTGTACGGCTTGCGCTCCACCGACTGGACGGCGAACGACGCCGTGCGCAGCCGTACGGCCAGCTCGGCGGCGGCCTGCTCGGACAGGTGGAGGACGCTCGCGTTCTTGAGCTGCCCGTCGGGCCCGAAGTCACGGCCCTGCGCGACGCGCTTGCCTTCGACGCCGGTCAGCGTGGCGGTGAAGTCGCGCGGCGTCTCCTCCGGCTTGCCCGAGTCGAACAGCGCGGAAAGGTCCCAGTAGTGGGCGGCGGTGAACGCCATCCGGTCGCGCTCGCGCTCCACCACCAGGCGCGTGGCCACCGACTGCACGCGGCCGGCGGACAGGCGGGGCTTGACCTTCTTCCACAGCACGGGGCTGACCTCGTAGCCGTATAGGCGGTCGAGGATGCGCCGCGTCTCCTGCGCGTCGACCAGCCGCAGGTTGAGGTCGCGCGGGTTGGCCACCGCGTCGCGGATCGCCTGCGGGGTGATCTCGTGGAAGACCATGCGGTGCACGGGCACCTTCGGCTTGAGCACCTCGCGCAGGTGCCACGCGATGGCCTCGCCCTCGCGGTCCTCGTCAGTGGCGAGGTAGAGCTCGTCGGCGTCCTTCAGCAGCTGCTTCAGCTTGCTGACCTGAGCCTTCTTGTCGGGATTGACGACGTAGAGCGGCTCGAATTCGTGATCGACGTTGACGCCGAGGCGTGCCCACGCCTGCCCCTTGTACTTCTCAGGGATGTCATCCGCCTTCTCAGGCAGGTCACGGATATGACCGATGCTCGATTCGACGATGTAACCGCGCCCAAGGTAGCCCGCGATCGTCTTCGCCTTGGCCGGCGACTCGACGATCACCAGGCGATTTCCGCCGGCGCTGCCGTTGTTGGCTGGCACGCTGCTTCCTACCTCGCTGTTCGCTTGCTATCCCCCTGCTGGGAGCGGGCACAGATCTGAAAGGTAACCCGTGTCGGAGGATTTTCCTTCCCCCGGGGGTCACCGTCTCACTCAAGGACGCAGAATAAGGCCGAGTGAGTGCCGTTGCTCCCTAACTCACCCTGGAGACTAATCGCTGTGCTGGCCTACTCCTACATGGATGTCTATATCCCCCGCGACACTTCACGCGAAGCCGCACGTCAGCTGCTGACCGAACATGCCGAATACGGGCAGTGGGAGCTCGCCCGAGTGCGGCTGCACCCCGATGGCAGCCGGCACGTACGGCTCCGTCGCAAGGTTATCCGGGTCCGCAGCACCTTGTGACATGGCTTTGCCCGTCCCAGGGCCGCGCCCCCTGGAACGGGCAAAGCGTCTTTACCTTTGCCCGCTCGCATGTCGACGAGGGCGGACAAAGCATCATGTGCCCCACCAGGGGCAACGGGCCGTGCCCGCTCCCTGGCGTGGGAGCGGGCAGTGCGCCCACCCGCCTGCGGCGGGTGGTGATTTGGTTACTTCTTGCCGAAACGGATACGGCGGGTGGTCGCGAACAGCGTGGCCGAGGCGGCGAACATGGCGCCCATGACCAGCGCGAGCAGCGAGTTGGAGGTCATCCCCGTGACGCCGGACGGCTGGGCGGCGCTCATCAGGCCGAGGTCGCCGACGGGCAGCGCGCTGGTGGCGGAGCCGACAGCCCCACCGACCGGGGTGGAGGCGACCAGCGAGGTCGCGGGGCCGAGCGCCGCAGCCGGGCCGTTGCCCGCGGGAACGCCCTGGTGCTGGGCGGGTGAAGCGGGGGTGGCGGGCTGGCCGGGCAGGCCGGGCAGAGCAGGAAGCTCGGGCAGGCCGAGCGTGCCGGCCAGGTCGCCCACCAACGGCAGGGCGGGCAGGCCGGAGCCGCCCATCTGGTGGGTGACGTTACCCACATCCTTCACCCCGGCCATGGCGGGCACGACAGGGAGCGCGGGAAGCAGACCGCTGGTCTTGGCGCCAGTGAACCTGCCGCTGGTGCGCGCCCACCGGTCGAAGGCGTCGGAGTGCTCGTGGACCGGCTTGCCGACCCTGGCGCCACCGAGGCAGCCCGCCGCGGCGTCGCCGAGAACGGCCACCGCGTTGCCGCAGACGTTGACGGGAGCGGTGATCGGCGCGATCACCTGGTTGCCCGCCAGGATGCCGGACCTGCCGGAGGTGGTGTTGCCGCCACCGCCGATGCCGTTCTTCTGGGAGACGGACGCGCCGCCCCTGCAGTGAGCCTCCGCGAGGCCCAGCGCCGCCACGGCGTTGCCACAGGCGTTGATCGGCGCGGTGATCGGGGCCACGACCTGGTTGCCGGACAGCACGCCCGACCTGCCGGAGGTGGTGTTGCCACCCGCGCCCCTGCCGCCGTTCTTCACCGATGCGCCGCCCTTGCACCCGGCGAAGGCCCGGCCGAAGGCGGCGACCGCGTTGCCGCAGACGTTGACGGGAGCCGTGATCGGCGCGATCACCTGGTTGCCTGACAGCACGCCCGACCTGCCCGAGGTGGTGTTGCCGCCTGCGCCGCTGCCCGCGGCGGTGTTCTCGACCGAGCTGCCGCCCCTGCATCCCGCCGAAGCGTTGCCCACCGCGTTGCCGCAGGCGGTGATGGGCAGGCTGATCGGGGCGACGACCTGGTTGCCGCTGCCGGCGCTGAAGCGCCCGTCGGTGTCGTTGCCGGAGGAGCCGGGACGGCCCGGCGTGCGGTGGTAGCCGTGGCCCGGCTTGCCCGGACCGTTGGTGACGCTCGAACCGCCCTTGCACCCGGCGAACGCCTGGCCGAAGACGGCGATCGCGTTGCCGCAGACGTTGATCGGGCCGCTGATCGGCGCGATCACCTGGTTGCCGCCGAGCACCGAACTGCGGCCCGAGGTGGTGTTGCCACCGGCGCCCTTGCCGACGTTCTTGACGGAGGCGCCGCCCTTGCAGCCCGCGGTGGCATCACCGAAGATGGCCACCGCGTTGCCGCAGGCGTTGATCGGGGCGCTGATCGGCGCCGTGATCTGGTTGCCGCCGAGGATGCTGCTGTCGCCGGAGGTCCGGTTGCCGCCCGCGCCGCCCTTGCCGGCGTTCTTGACCGAGGCGCCGCCCTTGCAGCCGGCCTCGGAGCTGCCGAACAGCGACACCGCGTTGCCACAGGCGTTGATCGGCGCGCTGATCGGCGCGTTGACCTGGTTGCCGCCCAGGATGCTGCTGTTGCCCGACGTCTTGTTGGGGATGCTGGTGTTGCCGACGTTCTCGACCGACGCGCCGCCCTGGGAGCTGGCGTTGGAGTCGCCGGCCACGCCGAGCGAGTTGCCGCTGATGTCGACGGGAAGGGAGATCGGCAGGTTGACCTGGTTGCCGCCACCGATGGAGTTGTCTCCGGAGGTGTCGGCGACGGCCGTACCGCCGCCGAAGGACAGGACGGCCACCGCGAGCAGAGCCCCGGGAGTCGACGCCTTGGCCCACGTACGCATATGAATGCTCCTTGTGGTTCTTGGGGGGATGTACCTGACAGTTCGCGGGCAGCCGAGGCCGAGCGAGGTCGACGAACGACCGCGCGCAGCGGAGACCTCGGAGAATTCGCGAACCAGATCTGACGGGTGAAATCACACGCTCAGCGGAGGGGACTCGGCCCACACTCCAGCTCTCGAGCGGATTCAGTCAGGGGAGAAAGAAGGGTCGTCCGCCGCTGTGCGGAAGACCGGGGGCAGCACGCACGCCAAGGGGGCGCGCTGAGCCGTCTCACGCGGGTCGAAGAAGCACCGCGCGAGGTCCCCCATGCTTGGCCCGAACGGGCCGTTGCCACCGCTGTTGGGGGCCAAGCCGTTGGCGCCCATGCTCTTTTCCGCGGTGGAAGGTGCGGGGAAGCCGGGCTTCGACTGGCTGGTCAGCCCGTCGACTTCAGCTCCGGCCATGGCCTCGGCGTTGTCCGTCACCAAGGCGGCGCCGCTCGCCGAGGGGAACCCGGCGGCGGCTTGAGAGGTGTCGGCTCCTGTCGCCGCGGTGGTCTCCGCGGCCGCCGGAGCGGCTGAGAGCAGCCCGAAGAGCATGGCGAGCAGCCAACCGGCGACCAGCAGGCCGCCTACCGTCAGCGCTCGTGCGATGACCGAGCGGGCGCCGGCCGCGAACCGCGCCATCCGGGCGGCCCGATCGGTGGTCGCACGCTCTTCGGAAACGGTCACGGGCACGCGCCGAGCATGAAGGGCGTGCGCCCTCCACTGCTGCACCGGCATGCGTGCCACGTGACGACCTCCCGAGCTCCAGAACCGACTCTGCGAGGTCAGTCCGCAGACTCACCCCTCAACGGTCCGTAACCGTAGCAGCACGCAAGGTGGTCGCAAAGGCTTTTCAGCAGAGTCCAAGGAATCGGTCAAGCACCCGGACCCCAAACCGGAGCGAATCGACCGGCACCCGCTCGTCCACCCCATGGAACATCCCTGAAAAGTCCAGGTCTGCCGGCAGCCGCAGCGGCGCGAAGCCGTACCCGGTGATTCCCAGCCTGCTGAAAGCCTTCAGGTCCGTGCCCCCGGAGAGTGTGTACGGCACGGCCTTCGCGGCCGGGTCCTCCGCCAGCAGCGCCTCGGCCATCGCCGACACCAGCGGCCCCTCGAACGGGAACTCCAGCGCCACCTGGTGTTGCACGAACTCCCTCGACACGTTCGGCCCGAGCAGCTCGTCGATCGTGGCGAAGTACTCCTCCTCGAACCCGGGCAGGAACCGCCCGTCCACCACCGCCTGCGCGTTCTGCGGGATCACGTTGGCCTTGTAGCCGCCCTGGAGCATCGTCGGATTGGCGGTGTTACGGAGCGCCGCGCCGATCATGCGAGCGAGCGGGCCCAGCTTGTCGACGTCGTCTGGGCCGATCTCCAGCTCCTCCAGGAGGCGCTTCACGGTCGGCGTCAGCCGTACCGGCCACTCATGGCGGCCGACGCGCCCGACCGCCTCGGCGAGCTCGGTGACGGCGTTGTCGGCGTTGAGCATCGAACCGTGGCCCGCGCGGCCCTTGGCCGTCAGCCGCATCCACGCCATGCCCTTCTCCGCGGCCTCGATGAGGTAGACCCGCCTGTCGCCCAGCGACACGCTGAACCCGCCGACCTCCCCGATCGCCTCCGTGACCCCCTCGAACAGCCCCGCATGGTTGTCGACCAGCCACTTGGCCCCGTAGGCGCCGCCCGCCTCCTCGTCGGCGGTGAACATCAGCACCACGTCGCGCGGCGGCCTGCGCCGCTCCCGCACGCGCTGCCTGGCCACGGCCAGGATCATCGCGTCCATGTCCTTCATGTCGACCGCGCCCCTGCCCCACACGCAGCCGTCGGCGATCTCACCCGACAGCGGGTGGTGCCGCCAGTCGTCCGCGTCGAACGGCACCACGTCCAGATGCCCGTGCAGCAGCAACGCGCCCCTGCTCGGATCCTCGCCCTCGATGCGGGCGACCACGTTGGCCCTGCGGTCGTCGCTCTCGAGGATCAGCGCGTCCAGGCCCACCTCGGTGAGCTTCTCCGCCACGTACTCCGCGGCCTTGCGCTCACCCGGGCCCGCGTTGTCGCCGGCGTTCCTCGAGTCGATGCGGATCAGGTCGCGGCAGAGGTCTGCTACCTCGTCTTCGCCGGTGAGCGCGGTCATGCGAGCTCCTTCGATCGGGTCTCGAGGAAACACGGTATGACGCACCCCGCAGAGTTTGCTAACCTTACTGAGCCGACGCGGGATGACGGTCCCGCGTGCAGGCACCAAGTCCGGGTGGCGGAATAGGCAGACGCGCTAGCTTGAGGTGCTAGTGCCCTTTGCGGGGCATGGGGGTTCAAGTCCCCCCTCGGACACAATTTGCTACATGATCGCCCGAGCTCAGCTCGGGCGATCACTGCGTTCTGGGCTGGTTCGTAGGTCAGGCGCAGGTCGAGCTGCTCGTAGATCGCGGCTTTGTCCAGCGGGTCGGCACCACGGAACGCGCGGCGCAGGTTCCCCAGAGCGGCTGTCATAGCAGCGATCTCCTCCTCCGTGAGTTTCTTGGGGATGGTGCTGACGAGCTGGTCCAAGCGCATCTGCTCGACCTTCCGCTTCGCTTCGGTTTCGCTGATCCAGCCGGCGACGACCGCCGGGTCGCTCCCCGCATCGATGAGCGCCCGGTAGGAGGCCAGCTTGCGCTCGCAGTCCGTTACGGCCTGGCGCGTGGCCTCCATCATGGCGAGCCGATGGTCGTCGGCCGTCTGAGCGCTGGCCATGGCGCGGATGGTGTCCGGCAAGCGCTCCGGGTCGAAGAGCAGCCCGAGCCAGTCGTCCAAGGGGCCGACGATCAACTCCTCGCGGATGTAGACCGCACGTGGATGGTCGAGGCTGTTCGCCTGGGCGTACTCACGCGCGAAGACACAGCGGTAGTGGGGCTTGCCGTTGTTCCAGCTTCCCTGCATGCGCCTCTCGCACAGGCCGCAGAAGAGGCGTCCACGGAAGATGTAAGGGCGGGGACTGCTGCGTGGCTTCCGCCCTTGTTGAGGTGCTGCAAGGAGAGCCTGCACTTGAGCGAAGACCTCGTCGTCGACGAGTGGCTCGTGTGCGGGCTGTTCTGACCAGATCCAGCGGGTGGGGTCGTTCCAGCGCAGCTTGGTCATGTGGCCGAGCCCGACGTCGTTGACGTCGATCAGGACTTCGTCCTTGTGCTGGCGGTTCCAGACCTGGCGGCCGGTGTAGCGCGGGTTGAGCAGGATCGCGCGGACAGCTCCCTTGGACCAGGCGATCCCGCTGCGGTGCGGGTTCCTTGCGCGGTCGTAGGCCGACGGGCATGGGATGCCGTCACGAGTCAGGCCCTCGGCGATGGCGAGCAGGCCCTTGCCACTCAGGAACTCCAGAAAGATGCGCTGGATCACCGCTGATGTCAGGGGGTCAGGATCGAGTCTGCGCAGTCGTTTGCCGTCAGCGGCCTTGGCGGGGTTGGGATGCGGCCCGACGTCGACCAGTCGGTAGCCGTAAGGCGGGCGTCCGCCCAGGAACCGGCCCTCCATCTGGGCGAGAGCGGCCATGGACGAGCGAACGCGCACCTTGATGCGGTTGCGCTCGCCCTTACTGATCCCGCCGAACATCGACATGATCAGCTCATGTGCCTCGTTGGCCGGGTCGATCGGTCCACCGACTTCGGGCACCCACAGCGACACGCCGTAGTGCTCGAAGAGCGGAAAGGTCAACCCGAACTGGTTACCGTAGAAGGCTCGCTGCGGTTCGCCGACCACGACCGCGCCGAATCCACGGCCGGGGTCGGCGAGCTGGCTGAGCAGGCGGGCAGCCTGGGGCCGTCTGGCGGGCGGGATCGAGCGCGACTTGTCGACGTCGAAGAACTCCGCCACGATCTGGCCACCCCGAGGTTCTACGAGCGCCTTGGCCCTGTTGAGTTGCCACGCCCGCGATGCCTCGGGGTCCTGCCGATCCTCTGTGGAGCATCGGCCCCAAAACGCCAGCTCGGTCACCCGTCACTCCTCTTGATTGATCCGTTCGTAGGCCTTGAGCAAGATCCGCAGGAGGACGACAGCCACTCCCGGGGTCAGGTCAGGCGGATCGATGGGCGGCAACACCCGCAATTCCGCCTTGCCGCTTGCCGATCCGGGCCCTGCAGCGTACGTCTCCTCGGCCGTTTTGGGAGGCCCTGAGCAGGCCCTTTGTGGCTGTTCAGTCACCGTCGGGCTCTTCTGCCACAGTGGCAATGACGCGCGCCCGAGCGAGATCGCAAAACGCCTCGTTCAGCTCGATGCCGACGAAGCGCCGGTCGAGCTGCCGTGCGGCAACCGCCGTCGTTGCCGCTCCGGCAAAGGGGTCGAGGACGGTGCCGCCGGGGCGGCAGCCGGCGGCAATCGCCCGGAGCGGGATGTCGATGGGGAAGGCAGCGAAGTGTGCCACCTTCAGTGGTCGGGTGGAAATGGACCAGACGTCGCCAGGGTTCCTGCCGCGCTCGTGTGCCGCGGTATGCCGCCGCCCGGAGGCGAGCATGGCCGTGCCGTGGTTCTTGCCGCAGAAGGCTTCCTGGTCGGTCTGATACTTGCCGTCGGGCGGCCAGGGGGTCTTGATCGTGTTGGGCTTGTTGCCGCCAGTCCGGGTGCGGCGCGGCAGCGGACGGTCTCCGGTGTACGGCTCGCGGATGGCATCCAGGTCGAACCAGTAGCGGCGTTGCTTGACCAGCAGGAAGATCATTTCGTGCCGGGTGGAGACCCTGTCGAGCACGGACTGCGGCATCGCGTTCGGCTTGTGCCACACGATCGCATTCCGCAAGATCCAGCCGTTCTCCTGCAGAGCGAAGGCGACCCGCCACGGCATGCCGAGCAGGTTCTTCGGCGGCAGCACCAGGCGCGAGCGGGGCCGGACCCCTGGCTGCCGTTCGTTGTAGCCGTTGCCGCGTGACCAGCCGTCGGAGTTGGCCGCATAGCAGTCGCCGAGGTTCAGCCAGAGCGTGCCGTCGTCGGCCAGGACGCGCCTGGCTTCGGCGAACGTCGCACGGAGGGTTTCGATGTACTCCGTGGGTGTCGGCTCCTGCCCGTACTGACCGATCACGCCATAGTCGCGCAGACCGTAGTAGGGCGGGCTGGTGACGATGCAGTCGACCGAGGCTGCGGGCAGCTCGGCTAGGACCTCGCGGGCGTCACCGAGGTAGAGGGTCGTCGTGGGGGTGGTCCAGTAGGGCTGCCTCACGGTGCGCACCTCCGGTGCGGAGATGGCGCCGGCCGTGCAGGCGGCGTGATCGGTGTTGGCGTTGAGCAGAGTCGTCATCGCCAGATGGGGCGGGCCTCAGATCCGCAGCGCCTGACCGGGTCACAACCCGAATGAGGCGCATCTCCAGTCGAACGATGATCTTTGGCGGCTCGCTGGCGCAGCTCTGGCGGATGGCTCTTCCAGTGAGTTGATCTCTGGCGCCAGAGGTGGCTGTTCTGCTACTCAAGGTGCGCCAGAGGGTCGCCAGAGGTGGTTCTTACACCGGTTACGAGAACGCAGTTCCTCTCGTACTGGAGCAACGCGATGAAGTCCCACCTTCACGAGACGCCCCTGGCGAACAACTCACCCCTGGACGCCGCGGAGCATGTCTTCCAACTCGTCTCCTGCGACCCCGCTGGTCTGACCGTCGATGGCCGGACGCTCGGCGGAGAGCTCCCCCGGCGCCCGATCCTGCTGACCGAGCTCCGCGACCTGCTCACCTCACGGACCGTCACCAACGCCACGCGCGACAGTGTGTGGCGCGAGATGGTCGCGCGGGCCCGCCGCGACGGACCGCAGTGGTTCGTCGGTGCGGTGGGCGTCGCGGTGCCGGCCCTGCGCGGCATCGCCGGGCGGATCTGCCGCGGCTACGTCGCCGGCGACCCGATCGACATCGACACCGAGGTCCTGACCGCCTTCATCGAGGCACTGCGCACGACGGACATCGACCGGCCGAATGTGCTTCCTCGGATGTGCGACGCGGCCCATAGGGCCGGTGAACGAGCTCGCCAGAACGCCGAAGCCGATGTCGCTCGCCGGGTCTCCAACCACGCCTCCAAGGCGCCCGCGGCGCCCTGGGGACACCCGGATCTCGTCCTGGCCGACGCGGTGGCGAAAGGGGTCGTCAGCGAACTGGATGCCGAGTTGATCGGCCGCACCCGGCTGGAGAAGCGCACCCTTGCCGAGGCCGCAGCCGAGCTCGGGCTGACCGAGGAAGCCGCCAAGAAGCGGCGGCAGCGCTGTGAACCGATCCTGGTCGACGCCGTTCTGGCCGGAGAAGTCGAGGCGGCGCTGTCCCTAACGATCACTTCTGCCGCCCCTAGAAGGGTGGAAGAGACTTCCGCGCGGAGCCGGATCACCTCAGATCCGCGGCCCATCACTACTGAATCGAAGGGAGGCTGGGGCAACCCCACCGGCTCCGCGCGGACCGCACCTTCCACCCCTAGGACCCGCTGGCGTCACCTGGCGAAGGTCGCGCTGATCGCGGCAGTCGTTGCCGTCGTCCTTGCCGGTACGGCTTCCGCCGTACTCGCCGAGACGCAGCCCGGAGTCGCCCGAGTGCCGTCAGACCTCAACAAGGTTTTCGACAACCTCCGGAACTGGCTGATCGGCCTTCTTGCCGCCTTGGCAACGCTGATGCTCACCGTCGGCGGCCTGCGTTACCTGGTTGCCGGCGGCGATCCTGGTGAGGTTCAGAAGGCGAAGGCGGCGCTGAAGGCTGCCGCCTTCGGCTACGGCCTTGCCATCCTCGCACCGCTCTTCGTCAACGTGCTCAAGCGCGTCGTGGGCGGGTGAGCGCGATGCGTACCCGCCTTGCCGCTGCGGCAATCGTCGTTGCCACCGCCACCCTCGTGCTTGCCGCGGAAGCGGCAGCGGCAGTACCGGCTCCGAACCCATCACCGACGCCGTCGCCGTCGCCAAGTGGCCCGGCCAGTGAACTCGACTGGGGACCGGCACGACCGTCGGTCGGAATAGGCATCGGCGACTGGATCACCGGCCAGATCAACGCCTGGTTCGGCAACCTCGTCGCGATGTCGATCAGGCCGCTGCTCGACATCCTCGCCAGCTCGCTGCTCGCCACGCCGGACGTATCCGCGAGCGGCAGAGTCTTCGACCTGTGGAAGGCGACGGCTGCCATCGCCAACGGCGCCTTTCTCGTCCTTGCCACGATCGGTGCCATCGCGGCCATGGGCTACCAGACCGTCCAGACGCGCTATGCGGTCAAGGAGGTCCTCCCCCGCCTGGGCCTGGCGATCCTGGCCGCGAATCTGAGCTTCTTGATCTGTGGAAAGATCATCGAGGTCTCGAATGCCCTCTCGGGCGCTCTGCTCGGGCAGGACTTCGATGCCAAGCGGGCGGCGACTTCGATCCGGATGATGATCCTTCCGCCGAGCAACAACCAGATCTTCTACATCCTGCTCGCGCTCGTGGCGATCATCCTGCTGATCCTGCTGGTGATCACGTTCATCATGCGCAGCGCGCTGGTGCTGCTGCTCGTGGTCGCCTCGCCGCTCGCCATGGCGTGCCACTCACTCCCCCACACCGATGGCGTGGCTCGCTTCTGGTGGCGAGCGTTCACCGGACTCCTGCTGATCCAGGTCGCCCAGTCCCTCACGCTCGTGCTGGCCATGAGGGTGTTCTTCAACCAGGACGGGAGGCTGCTCCTCGGCATCGAACCAACCGGTCAGCTGATCAACTTCACCCTGGCGATCTGCCTGCTGGTCATCCTGGTCCGCATCCCTTCGTGGATCTTCCGGCAGATCTTCATCCAGGGCGGGCGCGGCTCCACCATCACGCGGATCATCAAGTACGCCATCGCCGCCAAGGCCACCGCACCGGTCCTCAACGCCCTTCGCCTCGGGCGCGGCGGGACAGGCGGAGGCGCGCCATCGAAGAGGGCCACCGCGCTGACGATGACCAGCAAGGTCGTCGCAGGAGCGATCGGTGGCCCGGCCTGCACCGCTGCCTCCACCGCCATCACCGCATCGACGGCTGCCCGCAGCGGCGCCAATTCCTTCAAGCACGCACCGACCGGAGCACGCCGTCCCATCCGAGCTGAGGACTGGGAACCGGCACCGGTCAAGCACGCACCCACCGCCCCACCGGTGGCCGGCAAGTATCGGCCGACACCAAAGCCGCAGGAGCCCATCCGGCCCACGACACCGGTTTACGGCTATCCGCGCGAGAGCTTCTATGCGAACGGCCCAGCCGGGCTCGGCCAGATGAATGCCCTGCGCAGCAACTCACGACTCGCGATCGAACCTCCGCGCACCGGCCAAAGTCCCGTTCGCCCGATCGTGCCGCCCGACGCCCCGATCCCCAGCCAGGCCAACTGGCCGGAGAACCCCGGCGCTCGGCGTACGCCACGGCCCAGGCCGCGCCCGCGCAAACCGCGAGGCGGTGACAGCAAATGAGCTGGGGGGAATCCATCGCGCGCATCCCTGCTGACGTCGAACAGCCCGACAAGATCCTCGGCTCGTTCACCGCCCGGCAGGTGGCCATCCTCGGCGGGACCGGCGGCCTGCTCTACAGCGCCTACATGGCCGTAGGCGACCGTGCACCGCTCATTGTCTGTGCTGCCGTCGCTCTGCCCGTGTCCGTCGTCGGAATTCTCCTGGCGATCGGCCAGCACGACGGCGTCTCGCTCGACCGCTATCTGCTGGCCGCCATCCAGTTCCAGCGCTCCCCCAAGCACCTGGTCTCCGTGTCCGAGGACATTCCCATGCCGCCCACCTGGATCTCTGCCTCCGCCGGTCCTCAACCAGCCTCACTCAAGCTGCCCGCGCGAGGCGTCGCAGGCGACGGGCTGATCGACCTCGGCCCGGACGGGGTCGCCGCCGTCGCCGAAGTCTCTACCGTCAGCTTCGCCTTGCGTACCCCTGATGAGCAGGACGCCCTGGTGGCCGTCTTCGGCCGCTGGCTCAACTCCCTCTCCGGCCCCGCCCAGGTCCTCGTCCGGGCCGAACGCGTCGACCTGTCCGACACCATCGGCGCGCTGGAGGACAACGCCCGCCGGCTCCCCCATCCCGCGCTGGCTTCCGCCGCCCTGGAACACGCGGACTTCCTGGCCAACCTGTCGGCCCGGCATGACCTGCTCCGCCGTCAGGTGCTGCTGATAATCCGCGAGCCGGCAGTCGGTGCCAACGGCCGTGACGCCGCTGCCGCTCGGGCGCTGCGACGGCTGGACGAGGCATCGCGGGTCCTGGGTGCTTGCGGGCTCACCACGCGGCTCCTGGATGCGCGCGCAGTCGGAGCTCTCCTGTGCTCCTGCTTCGACCCCACCGCCCCGGCCCTGCCCGAGGACGAGATCGCCCTCCCCGGCGAGGTCATCACGCGAGGAGACCAGTGGTGAAGATCCGACTGCCTCGCCGTACGAACACCACGGCCAACGGATTCGGCCCGGACGTCGTCCAGGTCGAAGCCCGCCGCCTGCACATAGGGGCGAGCGTCTGCGCAACGCTGGCGATCATCGGCTACCCCCGCGAGGTCGCTCCCGGATGGCTGGAACCGCTGCTCACCTACCCCGGACGGTTGGACGTCTCGCTCCACATCGAGCCGGTGCCCTCGCTGGTGGCCACCGATCGCTTGCGTAAGCAGCTCGCCCGGCTGGAGTCCGGGCTGCGCTCCGACTATGAGCACGGCCGACTCCTCGATCCCGGCCGGGAGGCAGCCGCGGAGGATGCTCAAGACCTCGCCTCCCGGCTGGCCCGCGGCCAGGCCAAGCTGTTCCGCGCCTCGATCTACCTGACCGTACATGCCTCCACCGTGGACGACCTCGAGGACGCCTGCGCGCAGGTGCGAGCCCTGGCCGCCTCTCTGCTCCTGGACGCGCGCCAGGTCGACTTCCGCCAGCTGCAGGGATGGGTGTCCAGCCTGCCTCTGGCCTACGACAACTTGGCCATGCGCCGAACCTTCGATACTCCGGCGCTCGCCTCGGCCTTCCCGTTTACCAGCCCGGACCTGACGACCGAGCTCGGCCCCACCGCCGTGCTCTACGGCGCGAACACCTCTAGCGCCTCCCTGGTCGCCTGGGACCGCTTCGCCCAGGACAACCACAACTCCGTCATCCTCGCCCGCTCCGGCAGCGGCAAGAGCTACCTGGCCAAGCTCGAAGCCCTGCGCTCGCTCTACACAGGCATCGAGGTCGCGATCATCGACCCGGAAGACGAGTACGCCCGACTTGCCAATGCCGCCGGCGGCGCCTATATCCATCTGGGAGCACCCAAGGTCAGGCTCAACCCGCTCGACCTGCCACCGAAGAACCAACGCGGAGACGACCCCCTAACTCGACGAGCGCTGTTCCTGCACACTCTCATCGCGGTCATGCTCGGCGAGCGGCTGGACAACGCCGGGAAGGCGGCGCTCGACCGCGCCATCCTGGCCACCTACCGCCAGGCTGGGATCACCCATGATCCCCACACCTGGAACCGCCGCCCGCCGTTGCTCCGCGACCTCGCGGCCACCCTCAGCAAGGACAGCGATCCCAAGGCCAAAGAGCTTGCCGCCGGGCTCGCGCCGTACGTCACCGGCAGCCATCGCCAGCTCTTCGACGGCCCAACCACCACGCGCCCCGACTCCCATCTGATCGTCTTCTCGCTCCGCGACCTCCCCGAAGAGCTCAAAGCCGTTGGAACGCTCCTGACGCTGGACGCTGTCTGGCGCCGCGTCTCCGACCCGTTCAACCGGCGCCCGCGCCTGGTCGTGGTCGACGAGGCCTGGCTGCTCATGAAGGACCCCGAAGGCGCCAAGTTCCTGCTGCGCATGGCCAAGGCCGCCCGCAAGCACTGGGCCGGCCTGTCCGTCGTCACCCAGGACGCCGCCGACCTCCTGGGCTCGGAGATGGGCCAGGCGATCGTCGCCAACTCCACCACCCAGATCCTCCTCCGGCAGGCACCCCAGGCCATCGACAAGGTCACCGAGGCGTTCCGGCTGTCCGACGGGGAGCGGCAACTCCTGCTGTCCGCCGAACGCGGCACTGGGTTGCTCACAGCCGGAGTCAGTGGTCAGCGCTGTCCGCTCCAGGTCATCGCCAGCGCTCGCGAGCACGACCTCGTCACCTCCTCGCCGCAGGAACTTGCCGAGTTCGAGGAGGCGGACCTGTGATCTACGACTGGCTCGACGATCCCGACGCCGTCTTGGATGAGCTGGCGGCCTGGCTGCTCCGGCACGCCTGGGAGCTCGGCGCGATAGCGATCAGCGCCACGATCCTGTTCATCCTGGTGAGAGCTGCCGTCGTGCGGCTGCGCCAGAGCTACCTCACGCGCAGCTCTCGGTGTGTCGAGATTCTCCCCCCGCCCGTGGCCAACCTGCCCGGTGCCGAAGCGCTCTGGGGCAACCTGATCGGACTGCTCCGGCCCGCGTGGAAGCGCCTGCTCC
Organism: Nonomuraea sp. NPDC059194; assembly: GCF_042754765.1. NCBI lineage: Bacteria > Bacillati > Actinomycetota > Actinomycetes > Streptosporangiales > Streptosporangiaceae > Nonomuraea > Nonomuraea sp. NPDC059194. The sequence goes on from NZ_JBHZBH010000023.1 coordinate 99,224, forward strand.
TCGGCCAACCTCATCTGGCCTTCGAGTACCTCTTTGGGGTCAACGGCATCCGCATTCGGCTGTGGGTGCCCGGCTGTATCCCCCAGGAACTCGTCGAGCACGCGATCGAGGCCGCGTGGCCGTCGGCGCGCACCCTCATCCACGAGCCCACTGCCCCTGTCCCGCTCGACGGGCAGGCTGTCGGCGGACAACTCGTTCTCGCACGGAGCGAGCGCCTCCCCATCCGCCACGATTTCGGAACCGACCCACTACGCGCGATCAACGGCGCGGCGGTGGGCATGCCGTCCTGGCAGCACGCCGCCGTTCAGATCCTCGCCCGACCGGCGACCGGACGTCGGCTGACCGGTGCCCTCAACGGTCCCTTCCGGTTGGTCCGACTGCTCTTGGACCTGGTCGTGCCAAGCGCCGGCAAGCCTTCGACTCCTGACCGCCATGTCCGGCTGGAAGAGTCCGCGGAAGCCCGTGCCATCCGCGACAAGGCTCATCGCTCCCGCTACGAGGTCGCCGTCCGCTACGCCGTACAGGCAGACCCCGCGACGTCCAAAGCGCTCGCCGGAGTCCGCCGAAACGGCATCACCGGACGCGCCCACGCGATCGCTGCAGCCTTCGCCCTCTACAGCGGCCACAACCGACTTGAGCGATGCAAGCTGCTCCTCTCAGCACATCGGCTCGCGTCCCGGCGCATGGGCCGCGGATTCCTGCTCTCGGTGCCCGAACTGGCAGCACTGGCGCACCTCCCCCTGGACGCCGCCGTCCCAGGTCTCCAGCGCGCAGGCGCGAACAGCGTCCCGCCTTCCCCGGCGATCTCGCGAACCGGCAAGGTGCTCGGCTTTTCCGAGTCCGGCCACGAACGCCCCGTCGCCCTTCGGGTGGCCGACTCCTTCCACCATGTGCACGTCATGGGCCCGAACGGGACAGGCAAGTCCACCCTGCTGGCCCAGATGATCCTTTCCGACGTCGAAGCCGGCCGCGGCGTGGTCGTGATCGAAGCCAAGGGCGACCTGGTCCGCGACCTCCTTGGGCTCATCCCCGAAGAGCACGCCGAGAAGGTCATACTGATCGACCCTGACGACCGTCACCCCCGTCCATCCCTCAACGTCCTGGGCGGCGGCGACCAAGCCATGGGCGTGGACAACCTCGTCGGCATCTTCCACCAGATCTACTCCGACTACTGGGGACCCCGCACCGACGACATCCTGCGCGGCTGCGCGCTAACCCTTGCTCGAAACGGCGGCACCCTCGCCGACGTCCCCGAACTGCTGTCCAATTCCGCCTTTCGCCAGCGCCAGACCGCCCGCATCGAAGATCCGCTCCTGATGGGCTTCTGGACCTGGTACACCGCCCTGTCTGACCAGGCGCAAGCCCACGTCACGGCGCCCATCATGAACAAGCTCTGGGCGTTCCTGCTGCGCCCGTTCGTGCGCGACGTGCTCGGTAGCGTCGAGTCCACCTTCGACCTCGGCGATGTGCTCGACGGCGGCATCCTTCTGGTCCGCCTACCCAAGGGCGTGATCGGCGACGACACCGCCCGGCTGCTCGGCTCCATGATCCTTGCCCAGGTCTGGCAGGCCGCCTCCCGCCGCGCCAAGATCGACCACCCGCGCTCCCCTGCCGCCCTCTACGTGGACGAGTGCCACAACTTCCTCACCCTCCCGCACGCCCTGGCGGACATGCTCGCCGAGGCCCGCGCCTACCGGGTCTCGCTGGTGCTGGCCCACCAGCACCTCGCCCAGCTTCCCCGCGAGCTGCGCCAGGCCATCTCCTCCGATGCCCGCAACAAGATCTACTTCTCGCTCTCGCCCGAGGACGCCCGCGAGGTCGAGCACCACTTCAGTCCACACCTGACCACACACGACCTCAGCAGCTTCGACGCTTTCCAGGCCGCCGCCCGCCTGGTCGTCCGTTCGGCAGAAGCGCCTCCCTTCACCCTGCGCACCCGACCCCTCCCTGAGCCAGACCCAGGCGTCGCCCGGCAGATCCGGGTCGTCGCCGCGCGGGCGCATGGCCGTACGGCCAGCGCCACCACCCGCAAGCCGGACGGCCGGCACACCCTCTGAAGGAGACCCACCATGTCCATCACCCGCTTCACCCCACGGATGCTGAACGCCCTTGCGATCCGTCTCACCGACCGCGACCGCCAACTCATCCGCATGATCCGTGACTTCCGCGTGCTCACCTCGGCCCAGATCGCGGAGATCTACTTCGACTCCGCAGACTCCGCGCGCAAGCGGTTGCTCGTCCTGTCCCGCATGGGCGTGCTGGAGCGATTCCGCCCCAATCTGCCACCCGCCATGGGCACGGCGCCCTACCACTACGTGATCGGCGAGACCGCCGCCGCGGTGCTCGCTTCCGAAGAGGGCGTCGACCTCGCCGAGTCCGGCTACCGGCGCGACCGAGTGATCGGCATCGCCTTCAGTTCCAGCCTTGGCCACACAGTAGGTGCCAACGGCATCGCAGCGAGCCTGTACGGCTACGCATGCCGTCATCCGGAAAGCGAGCTGACCACATGGTGGCCTGAGCACCGGTGCAGGACCGAGTGGGGACCGATCGCCCGCCCGGACGCCTATGGCCGGTTCCGCGAGGCCGGCCACAGCATCGACTTCTTCCTGGAGTACGACACCGGCACCGAGACCCTGGACCGCGTCGCCCGCAAGCTGGACGGCTACGTGGAGCTCACCGAGTCGAGCCGCATCGTGACCCCGGTGCTCTTCTGGGTGCAGGGAGAGCGGCGCGAGGCCAACCTCCGCAAGAAGCTCAAGCACCATCCAGCCCGCATGTTCGTGCCCATCGCCACCGCCTATCCAGTTGCCGCGCCCGGCCTGGTTGATGACGGCCCGGCTGGCGCCTGTTGGTTGCCCACCGACTCCGACGGCCCTCGGGTACGGCTCGCCGAGCTGGCGTTGCACTGGCCGGGGCTCGGACCGCAGACGGCACCCGAGGAGGCTGACGAGTGATCCTCGAAGCGGGACTCCTCAAGGCCATCGCCGCCGGCGGCGGGCTGGTCTCCTCGGTCGCTCTGATTGCCGGGATGACCGGCGGAGGTCAGTACGCCTCTGCTCAGGCCGACCTCGACAAGCTCGCGTCGGTGGCCTGCACCTACACCGAGCAGACACCGGAACGGATCAAGCAGCCCGCGAAGGTGGCGCCGAAGGGCGGCCTCGGGCTCACGGCCGAACAGCTCAGCAACGCCCGGACAATCGTGGAGACAGCTGAAGACCTGGGCCTGCCGAAGCGAGCCGCAGTCGTTGGCGTGGCCACAGCACTGCAGGAGTCGTATCTCAAGAACGGCGTGGTCGGGGACAATGGGCAGGCCTACGGGATCTTCCAGCAGCACCCCCAGCACGGCTGGGGGACCCGAGCACAGGTCACCGATCCGAAGTACGCCGCGCGGAAGTTCTTCTCCCGCCTGGTCAAGGTCAAGGACTGGGAGAACAAGCCGCTCACAGTTGCCGCGCAGACAGTCCAGCTATCGGCCTTCCCTTCGGCATATGCCAAGCACGAGGGGCGCGCCGAGCGCATCGTGAACGCGCTCGGCGAGAGCGAGCAGGCACTCACGCCTTCATCGGTCCGCCGTGACCCTGTGGACCTCTCCGCCGAGGACGCGCGGATCGTGGGTGCCAGTCTCGAAGCAGCGATCTCGCTCGGAATCCCCCGGACTGCGGTCATTGCGGACGTGGCCGCAGGACTCCAGAGCGGCTATCTGCCAAGCGTCACCGAAGGAACCGATGACCCGACGAAGCTCGCCGAGCAGATCGTCAACAGCGTCGCCGGTCGCCTGTGTACCGAGCTCTCCAAAGAGAACGCGGTTCTCGATCCGAAGACCATGGAGGCCGTCGGTAAGGCAGGCCGCGGTGCGGTGGCGCTCAAGGCGGCACTCAAAATGATGGGCGTGCCTTACTCCTGGGGAGGAGGCGGTCTCAGCGGCCCGAGCTTGGGGATCGGACGGGGCGCTCGAACTAAGGGCTTCGACTGCTCCGGGCTCGCCGAGTACGCCTGGGCCAAGGCTGGCGTGAAAGTCGGGGGTCATACGTCGACTCAGTGGAACGCGGGTACCCGAGTGCCTCGCTCCCAACTCAAGCCGGGCGACTTAATCTTCTTCGCCACCAACCCGAGAGACCCATCCACCATCCACCACGTGGCGATCAACATCGACGGCAAGCGCTACGTGCACGCGCCCTACACCGGCAGCACGGTGAAGGTCGACGGGTGGACGGCCATGCGCGAAGCGGAGTACGCGGGAGCCGTACGGCCTGGGTAGGGCCCAGCGTACGCTGGAAACGACCGCTCCCACCTTTCTTGGCCGAATGGGACGAGCAGGTCCGGGCAGGGTCGCCCTCCGCGGCGACCCTGCCTACTGTTTGGACCTCCCCGTCCGATACGGGATCATGGGTCCGTGACGCTGGACACTGCGTGGGCTAGGCAAGAGCTGAAGGGGCTTCTCGATCTCATCGAGCTGCGAGTTCGCAAACAGCCGCCGACGGCTCTGGCCGCAGGCAAGCCCGTGATGTCGTACGCTCCCCGCGAGGAAATCATTGCCTCTGTCCAGGTCGGCGAACAGATTCTTGATCGCATCTTGCCTGGCTGGCGTTCAATGAAGGGAAGCGCCCTCGACGAGTGGAAACGTCACAGGGAAGCCACCCAACGAGCTCTCGTTGAGCTTGATCGTCGCGAAGAGATCGCTGAGAAGCTTGGGGACAACGCCCCGAGGCTGAATGCCCAGCATCTTCACCCGTGGGTGTGGGAGCCGGCCAGGCCGTACTGGACTTCAGGCTTCTACCGTGAAGCCATACGCTCAGCTGCTGTCATGGTCAATGCAGAGACATCGAAGAAGGTCGGTCGAGTGGATATCTCTGAAACCGACCTCTTCAAGCAAGCCTTTAGTGTCAAGGATCCTGAGCCGGGGAAGCCGCGACTACGGCTGAGGCCCAATGATGGATCTCAGACCTGGATAAGCGAACATTCCGGCGTCATGGCGTTCGCCGAGGGCTGCTATCGGGGAATCCGGAACCCGTCCAGCCACGTCGTGCAGGATGAGTTGCCGGAGTTCGAAGCACTTGAGCAACTTGCTGCCTTCAGTGTGCTCGCACGCTGGGTTGATTCCGCCGCCGTGGTAGAGGCTCCCTAGTTGGCTGAAGCTGACTCCTCGAGCAGCTTGAAGCCAGGCATTGACTCGTCGGGCCGGACCCCAACCGTAACCATCTCCGGCTCGCCGAAGACGGGCTCACCGTTCGGTCGGCGGGTATACGGCACGCGGCCGTAGTCGACGCCGTCCTGGCGGTCGAAGCTCATCCAAGTGATCGCTTCCTGCTCGCCCTCCCGCAACGGGTGATTGGACACAGCACGGCTCAGGATCGCATCCGGAGTGATCACCCACACCTGGGGGACCGCGAGCACCCACCGCACGGCGTCGATCTCCCGCGCTTTGGCAGCCGCCCGCGTTTCGAACGCGGCGGCCGTCTCGTCATCTCGCAGATAGTCATAGTCGCTGAGGACAAGAAGACGCTCGCTCTGCAGAACGACAATCGCCGGGCACTCGCGTGCCAGGATGGTCACCTCGAGCCGGCCGACCGCATCGAAGAGCAACGCCGCTGTTTCGTCGTTCATGTCGCCCTCCGCAGTCGCCGGACAGTGAGATCCTGTCACGGGTACGGCTACCTGTCAGGGCGGCAGCCGTACCCGGAACGAGTTCACGCCGCGCGGGCGAACACCGGCCGGTCGATCACCTTCTCCAGGGTCTGGAGTGTCTCGCGGTCGAGTTGGTCCACACCGCCGGTCACGGCGCGGAGGTAGTTCCGCTCGACCCGGCCAGCGCCACGCACGATCTGCTCGTGCTGCACGTAGGTGTTGACCGCCTGGAGCACGCCCCAGCCGGTACCTGACCAGGGTGCGACGCGGTTGTCATAACGCCAGAGCTTGATCAGGCTGTCTCGCTTGTGCTCGGCCAGAGTCCGGGACCGGCCGAACTCTGCGGGGATGGGGGCGTACTCGTCCAGGAAACGCGACCACTGAGCCGGGCTCACGGTGGTCTCGCAGAGCCGCTTGACCTGGTCGGCGAAGGTGTCGGCGACCTCGTACACGATGTTGAGGGCATCGCGGGCTTCGGCGAGCCGGAGCTTGGAGTGACGAGAGTGCTTGATCTTGACCTGCTGGCCGCGTTCGGCGAGACCGGCGGCCATGGTGTTGTCGCACACGATGTTGGTCACAGCACGCTTGAAAGTGGTGGCCAGTGAGCCGTCGAAGGACGTCGCGCCGAACAGGTTGGGGCGGAACTCCACCCCCTCCGGCGTGCGGATGTTCTCAAGCACCTCCACCGAGACCCAGGCAACGGCACCCGAGCGCAGCAGGCCCGCCGACCCGATGGACAGGTCATCATCGAGCAGGCGGGCGATCGTGCCCAGGAGCCATTCCCGGTACGGATGCGGTTCGTAGCCCTCGGAGAAGATCCCCATGACGTGCCCATTGTCGCTGCGGAGGATGGCCTGACGATCGGGGATCTCGGCGAGCCCACCGCTCACCGGGTCCTCCACGTAGATCGGCCGGCTCAGGGCTTCCCAGGCGAACAAGCGCCGCTCGACGTCGGCGACCGAGATCGGGCCGGGATAGTGGTTCGGTTCGGCGCCCTGGAGGCTGGCCCGGTAGTGCCAGGCCGTACCGCGCTTTTCAGTGAAGCCGATCAGGGTGTTGTCGTTGAACCACTGCAGGGATTCCTTGGACATTTCTCCTCCAGACATGAAGAAGGCGCCGGGCACGGCCCGGCGCCGGGGAACGGGGTTGGTCAGCTGGAGACCGGGGGAAGGACGGGACGGGCGCCCAGGGGGTTTTCGCGGGCGAGTTCGGTGATCCTTTCGGCCAGCTCGGCGAAATCCACATCGCAGAGCGGCCCCGGATCCATCCCGACGTTGAGTGCGAAGGCGATCATGTTGGCGAAGGAGTAGCTCGGATTGACCGCGAGAGCCCGTTCAACGGCGATGCGGGCAAGAGTGCCGTTGCCCGACCTCAGGGTGAGAAAGGCAAGGTTGGTGGCGGGCGCGGGCACGAACTCCGGCTCGACCCGGCGGGTCACCTCGGTCCAGAAGCGCTCGGAGACGTCATCGCCGTACTCCCGACAGAACGTCATGGCGATGTCCCGGACGAAGATGCCGGTCAGCAGCACGCTCAACCAGGCGAGTTCCTCTGCGGGGATGGCGCGCCCGGCCTGGACGTGATCGAAGCACTCCCTGATTCGCTGGAGTCCCTCAGCGAACCAGTCCATGTCCGTGTCGGCCTTGTCTGCACGCTTGCGCGCGGCCAGAGTTGCCACCCGGACCGCTTCGCGCCCGGGACCGGTGTCGTGGTCCAGACGCTGGCGAAAGGTGTCTCGATCAGGCAGGGCGGTGTATCCGGCCAGGATGGCGCCGAGTGCGGCGGAGTTGCTGGCCACGTCGTACGGCACGCCGTCGGGAGGGCAGCACTCCGGATAGGGGCAGACGTAGGACCAGTAACGGCCCTCATCGCACCGTAGGGCGTCCATGATCTCGACACCGGCGGTTGACAGGGCAGTGAACACGCCGTCCATGACTGGCGTGACCAGCGCCCCCGGTCCATAACCGAGCAGCAGGGCGCGCGGGTTCGCGTGCTGCGTGCTCACGCGGGCGCACGAATCGGCCAGCGTCGGGGTGTCTGCCGAGTGGTCCGGGAGCTCGAAACGGGCGACGCCCTTGAAGACGTCGCCGTCGAACATCACCAGGACGAGGCTCTGCGTCGGATGGAAGCCCAGAAGGTAGGGCACCACAGAGATGAAGTCGGCGGGGTCGCTCAGGACGATGGCACCGAAGCTGGAGTCAGGGGAAGCGGGCATGGGTGTCCTCCAAACATGAAGGAGCCCGGCCGACTTCGACCGGGGCTCAGGAGAGAGGTCAGCAGCGCTCCGAGCGGACGCCGCCGCGCGGCCCGAGGAAGATCCTCATGTCAGGCCAGTCGCCCCCAGCACGGGAGCCGTAGAGCAAGATCTCGCAGTTCTCACCCACGCAGGGCGTGAGGACACGAGACGGGTCGCGATGAACGAACGCGAATGCAGTCGTCTGCCAGTAACCGTGGAGGTATCGCTCGATCAGCTTGTGCTTCGCGTCCGCGAGAGAAGCGAACTCCTCCAGATCGTTGTCGTCCGGCAGGCTGTAGCCAGACCCGCCCCACCACAGGCCATACCAACGGGCGGCCATGTCAGCGCTCTCGGCACGCGGGTGACGGGTGATCGCCGCCGCAGTAGCCGCAGAGATCATCCATCGCATACAGCGAGAGATCCTCCGCGAACTCATCGCGCCAGTCGAGCTGAGTGCGCGTGTAGACGTCGAAGTACTCCCGGTCCGTGTCACCGGGGCGGAGCGTGAGGTAGCTCAGCACGGTTCGGGCAGCGCTGATCAGTTCTGCGGCGGTGAGGACGGCGCCTACACCTGACGTGATGTCGGAAGCGGCGAAGATCGTGCGGTTCTTCCGGGAGAGCCGGTAATGCCAGCGGATTCGCCCGTCTTCGGTGCGTCCGGCTGGCCAGAGCTCAAGCTGGTGATCGTGGTCGATGGGCCATGCTGCCAGGAGCCGAGAGGAGATCCTCCAGCCCTGAGGCAGTTTCAGGCCGTCCAGAGTCGGCACGGACTGTACCTCCTTCGGGCATAAGGGAGCCGTCCCGGGCGCGCGGGCGGCGGTTCTTGGGGCCAGTCCTTCTGCAACGCCGGACTGTGGCGCGGAGCCTCGCGTTCGTCCGCGTTGTTCACACGGCGCCGATCGCTTTCGCTCTCACTTAAATACGGGGCGCCGTCTCGTCCGAACGTCCGCTGACCTGCAGGTTTATCCAAGAAATGCGAGAGCCCCGGCTGCGCGGCCGGGGCTCTCAGAGGCACTGTGTCAGTCGTTCGCAGGCGACTCCGTGCCCGTGTAGACCATGCTGCTGCGAGCGTCGTCAAGGCGCTCTGAGAGCTCTTGGAGCTCCGTGCGCGCCGCGTCGCGCACCCGGATCACCGCGCGGCGGGAGCCGTACGCGCCGCCGTACTCCTCCTGAGCGACGGACGCGAAGATGCCCGCGCGTCCGAGGTCTTCGGCTGCCTCCGCCTTGCGGAGAATCCGGCGGAGGGTCGGAAACTCATCCCCCTGCCCGAACGCCTGACGGAAGATCTCCGCACTGTGCTGAGCCGCAGAGAATGCGACAGCGGCACGGGCGAGGTTGTCCACGTGTGGGACTCCACGCATGAGCTGAGCGCCGGGGGTACCGTCGATCTCCTCCGGCGGGACGTCCACGCGGTAGCCGTTGCGCGCCGCCGCGTCCCGAACCGCCCACCGCTGGAGGGTCAGGCGCGTGATGAACAGCTCTCCGCCGTCGCGCCGTACGTAGATCCACCCGTCGCCCTCCGGGGCCGGCTGGCACGTGCTCAGGATGTCGCGGAGACGCTGAGCGAAGAGAAGCACCGCATCCTGGTTGACGTCGTCGGAGGCGTCATCAGTGCCGTAGGGCGCGTAGCCGCCCTTGACGATCGTCGCGCTTCCGTCCATCCGCTTGCGCGAACGGGTGGCGTCGACTGTACGGCAGTAGCCGCGCGCGAGCTTCCGGATCTGCAACCAGTCCTCCGGCGTTATACGCGCCATGTCCTCCGGGAGGAGGGTTGCGCCGGGCACGTTTACCGGTACGAACTTACCGAAGTCGAATTTCGCCATTGTTTCGCTCCGATCCCTTTGGCGCACTCCGGAAGGCGCCGCCTTTCTTGGCCAATTCAATTACATCAAAGAATGGAGATCGAATCAATGGATTCCATGGTCGAATTTGGATGTTTTCGCAAGTCAAAGCCATGATCAAAGAGGCAAAGACATATTGAATAACGAAAAGAAATAGAACAAGGCGACCAAATGAGAATGTTGCCGACCGCTAATTGCCGATTACCAAACTAGTTCCATTCACGCCGCCACCCTGCTTCTATGGGCGGGTCCCCGCACTAAAAGTCGGGGCGGCCCAGGGAACAACGAACCGCCACCCCACCTGGGGTGATGCGGAGGCAGCCCCCACCCACTTAGGTAGGAGGGGTATCGGGGCAGCTAGGGGGAAGCCAATCGGGAAACCTAGTTGCAGTGCTTCTTGGCTCGAAGACCTAGCACTGGTATTGCAGCCACCTTCTCAGCTGGCATGCTCGGCCAGATAAGGCCGGCGGGCCGAGGCGACGGCGGACACACAATGATGTCCTTTTCGGTGACAATCAGGTCAACACGGAAGTCGTGCTCCGCTTCGGGCAACGGCTCGTCCACCACCTGAAGTGAATGGACGGTCGTCACAATTAGTGTGCGGTCGCTGACGAGACCATCCTCGATAAGAAGAGCCACCTCAATATCCGAATAGCCTGCGCCCTTGCCCAGCCGTGCCCCTTGCCGATTCACCGCGACGGTCCCGCACACCACGAGGTCAATCGGCCGCATCGCTTCGGTGCCCACCCGCGGGCTACTCTCGGCGGCCACTCGACTACTCGCGGCTTCCGCCGGCGCCAGAGCCGTCTCAGCAGGATCGATGAGATAGAACGGTTGCACCGTAGCGATCTTCGGGACCGCCATGTAGAGAAGCTTGCCCTCAGCGAGTGCTCTCGCGCGCACGGGGAGCTGCGCGGTGTCGGGGTTGGCCTTGACGGTTCTCGCCACCCGCCACGGCTCCGTCGTCGCGAGGAGCTCAGCAGCACCGGCAGAGCCGACGAAGTCCGGGATGTAGCCGCGGGCGTCAGGAGTGGAAACTCCAGCTGCTATGAGAACAGCCCACACCCGCTCCCGGACAGCATTCTTCTCGTCGTCGACGCTCATACGGCAACCTCATCACGTGGTCATGAGTGCGAACAGCCGATCGCTGATCTCCTGCACCCAGGGTTCGTGCCGCCACGGCGCCAGCTCGCGTCCGGCCGTGAAGACCACGTTCATCCCGCCTCCACCGCGGGTCTCCTCAACCAACGCGATCGCCTGGTGGAGTGTCCCGCAGGCCTCTTCCAGCTTGCCCTGACGGATGTAGGCCAGGGTGAGATTGCCCAGGACAATCGCCTGCGATTTCCGCCACTCGACCAGGCTCCGCGCGGTCCGAGTGAGGATCTCCTCAGCCTTGCCGTTCACCCCGAGGGACAGGTAGCAGGAGCCGGCAAGCCGGTCGAACTGCGAGGCCGAGAACATGGCCAGAGCCTCGTCGTCGGGCCCGATGGAGGCGAAGCTGTTCTCGGCCGCGCCCAGCGAGTTTTCGCACTCGCGGCGCTCCCCGAGCATGGCGTGGGCTTCACCGACATGCAGGTGGCCAAGACCAGCGAGGACATTGCTCACGGGTCCGCTGAGGAGCGCGGTCTCCTGACAGAGCCGAAGCCCCTGCCGAGGATCTTTGGTCCCGTAGAGAGCAACGAAGCCCTTCCTGAGCTGTGCATGAGCCTCGAGGATCGGCTCCGAGGTCTCTCTGGCCGCGAAGATCGCCTGATCGAAGTACCGCACCGGCACCACGTCGTCGCGGCGCTGGGAGGCGTCCCAGACGAGCTGGCCCATCAACGTCGCCGACTCCGCCACGGAGTAGGCGAGTTCACGCCTGATCCGCCCGCTCCGCGCGTAGCCGTACAGGAGAGTGACCTGGCTGTGGCACTGGCCGGCGGCGGCCAGGAGCGATGCGGATGGGGCGGTGTCGTACTCGGCGCTGAGGCGTTCGATGTCCTGCGCAAGACGGGCAACCGTCACGAGGTCGACGGAGTAGGGGTTGCGCAGGCTGTAGGCGAGGCGCTCATCGTCTTCGGCTGGTGAGGCGGCGAGCACGAGGTCTACTTCGTCGAGCGTCAGTTTCAGGACGGCGGCCAGCTTGGGGCGCTGCCAGGGCCTGGGTTCGGTCTCCCCGCTTTCCCACCGGACGACGGTGGAGCGTTCGACGCCGACGGCGTAGGCGAGCCCCTCTTGCGAGAGCCCGAGCGTCTTGCGCCGTTGTGTGAGTTTTTGTCGTCGTATCGCCACGCTGGTCGCTCCAGTCCGGGGAGTCGACAGGAGTTCTTACTGAAGTATTCCCCCTTTCGCCGCAGGTTGGAGGCCCCAATGCAGCATTGATGCGTCATTCATGCACGCTTCCGCTGTGGAGCCTCGGACTACTTCCGCGTTTCCTTCAGGACCATGACGAGCTCCCTGAGGAGTGCCGTGCTGTCCCGGTCCTACACCTTGTCACCGGTCCAGGGCGCGGTCCCCGCCGCGCGTACCTGGGTCCGGCAGATGCTCGATCGTTGGGGGCTTCAGCACTTCACCGAGCGTGCCGAGTTGCTGGTCTCTGAACTGGCCACGAACGCCATCAAGCACGCCAAGGCTGACGGAGCCCCGATCAGGGTGACGCTGACCTACGAGAACCACACGTTGCTCCTCGAGGTACACGATCGAGACGCGAGCAGCCTGCCCGTCCCTCAGCAGCCCGTGATCGATGAGGAAGGTGGGCGTGGCCTGTTCCTCGTGGAGGCGTACGCAGATCGCTGGGACGTGAAGACCACCGCGTACGGCAAGGCGGTCCGGTGCGAGCTCATCGACGGGGAGCCGACATGACCGAGCACAACGGCACCTGTCCGTACATCGACATCACAGTGCCCAGCATCGCGCGCATCCACGACTACCTGCTCGGCGGTAAGGACCATTTCGGCGCCGACCGGCAGGCGGCCGAGGAGTTGAAGCTGACGATTCCCCGGATTACCGAGAGCGTCTGCGACAACCGAGCATTCCTTCGACGAGCCGTCAGGCACCTCGCCACACGGATGGGCATCCGGCAGTTCATCGATATTGGACTGGGTCTCCCTACTCAAGGGAACACGCATGAGGTCGCTCAAGACGCCAACCCTGATGCGCGGATCGTCTATGTCGGCCAAGACCGCATGGCAGTCACCCACTCGCGCGCTCTGCTTGCTCGACGACCCGGTGTGGCTGCCGCGCTCGGTAACCCCCGAGATCCTGACTCGATCTTCGCCAGCCGGGAGCTTCACCGGCTCATAGACCTGGACCGGCCCACCGCGGTTCTGCTCGTGGCTGTCCTGCACTGCCTCGAAGATCCGCTGCCAATCGTGGCTCGCGTGCGGGAGTTGATCGCCCCGGGCAGCTATCTCGCTATTGCAGAGGCCGACTCGCCGCTGGAGGTAGAGCACTACTTCACCGGTATGCAATTGCTCAACCCGGGAATCGTCGACGTTCGCGTGTGGCGGCCGGAGTTGGACGTCGCAGGTCCGAGTACGCTTCCCCTCTTCCACGGCGGCGTAGGACACAAGCCGCTGCCGTGGGCGGTGGCGACATGATGCCGACGCCGAGTTGCTTCAGCCCACATGTCCCGCCGCCAACAGCTGACTCCGAGGCCTTGGAGTGGGACCTGCCGATCCCGTCGCAGCGCGTCCGAGTGATCAGCTGGACCTGCGACTGTCGCGCGCCCGTCTACGAATTCTGTGCTGCTGGAGGCCGCTATTTCGTTCGACGGACTACGGCCGGCTCGGTTCGAGAAACCGCCCGGTGGAGGCGCAGGCAAGCTGAGGATTGTTGGTCAGCGCTGCTCAGCGGCAACGCACATTGAAGCCATTTCAGCGGGTCTCAGTGTTCCGACGGGTCGCGCGGCCCGCTGCGACCGAGCCGACGCCGGGCGCGTGGCTGAACTGCTGGCGGGTGATGGCGATTTTCGTTGTGGACCTGCCCGATACCGAGGCTAACGTCGCCGAGTTCAGCCGCGACAGCGCGGGCGGGTATGAGACTGCCAATGGAAGCAGCTCTTTGGCAGATCAAAGCCGGTCATTGCGCGATATCGGCAGCCAAAGGGGAAGGGGGTTCGGTACGGCCACCGTCCTGCCGTAGCAGAAGGAAGCATCCAATGGCTGTTACGTACCGGCGACGTTGCCCGCGTACCGTCGTCGCGGTTCTCCTGACCGCGCTAAGCGTCCTGGGCATCGGCGCCTGCTCTACCGGTTACCGCGACGCGGGGGTCCCCGCCACCCAGCCAGGCGGCGGCAAGGTCGCGATCACCGTCTGGGCTCGCCAGACTTGGCTGCCGAGCGAGAACTCCGCGCTGCAAACCGCGGTCCAGGGGTTCAACGCGAGCCAGCAGGGCATCACCGCTGAAGTTGGTGCCGGAGGCGGAGTACACCAAGACGATCGAGGCCGCCAGCGCCGCGGAGTTGCCTGACGTACTGGAGTTCGACGGATCGAATCTTGCCAGGCTCGTCTACGACAGGAAGCTGGGCCCGATCGACGCGTTCGTCTCGCCCTCCACCCAGTCGAACGCGACCGCGGCCATGCTCGCCCAGGGCACGATCGACGGCAGGCTCTACGGGCTCGGCCTGTTCGACGCCGGTCTGGGCGTGTGGGGCAACAAGAAGCTGCTCGACGCGGCGGGCGTGCGCTACCCGTCCGGTCTGGGCGACGCGTGGACGGCCGAGGAGTTCACCGGCGCGCTGGCCAAGCTGGCCGCCAAGGACCCCGACGGCAAGGTGCTCGACCTCAAGGAGAACTACGGCTTCGGCGTCGGCAGCGAGTGGGCCACGTACGCCTTCGGCCCGGTGGTCTGGTCGTCCGGCGGCAACCTGATCGAGGACGGCAAGGCCGAAGGCGTGCTCGACACGCCCTCGGTGGCCAGGGGTCTGACCACCGTGCAGGGCTGGAAGAAGTATGTCGACCCCGACCCCAAGGGCCAGGCGTTCGTCAACGGTGACGTTGCGCTGTCCTGGGTCGGTCACTGGATGTACCCCGCCTATGTCAGAGTCTTCTGGGAGGACCTGGTGCTGTTGCCGCTGCCCGACTTCGGCAACGGTGTCAAGACCAGCCAGGGTTCCTGGGCCTGGGGCGTCAGCGCGGGGAGTGCGAACGGCAAGGCGGCGGGCGCCTTCCTGGACTACCTGCTCACCGACAACGTCGTGGTCTCCGTGACCGCGGCCAACGGCGCCCCGCCCGGCACCAGGAGCGCCCTCGCCAAGAGCAATCTGTACCAGCCCGGCGGCAGACTCTCCCTGTATGCCGAACAGCTGCGCAGGACCTGCGGCTCCGGCCCCGTCACCGCGACCTGCGTGGCTGTACCCCGGCCGGTGACCGCCGGTTATCCGGTGGTGACCCGCGAGTTCGCTCAGGCTTTCAAGAGCATCTACGGCGGCGCCGACGTAAGGGCGAGCCTTGACCGGGCGGCCGAGGCCATCGATATCGACTACGCCGGCAACGACGGCTACCGGATCTCCTGACCACGGGGCTGTACCGCGTCAAAACGGATCGACGCCTTGACGCAGAAGGTGCGAGAGGGCGGGCGAACGGTCATCTTGGTCCCCGCGTTGCTACGTTCCGCTTGGATCGGCCCGTGCTCGCCTTGGCCTGTGGAGATCGGAGGGACGACGGAAAGAGCGCGTCGTGTCCACGTTGACCGTCACTTGGGAGCCTCCATTTCACGCAACACCGGCTATTGGTGAGGCAGCGTACGCCGTGGGCCGGACACTATCGTCCTGAACGCCTGGAGGCCGCTTCGAACATTTCGGTAAGTTCGTGCTCGGCAGCACGGCTGACGCGCAGTCCGAGGGAATCGAGTTCCTGGCGTAGTTGCTCAGCAGTCCGCCGGGCGTCGGCGCGTCGGCCCAACCTGAGCTGAATACGAACGATCTGGAGCGGGGTCTCCTCTATGCCGGGTTCCAGTCTGCGTGCTCGATCAAGAAGAGCTATGGCCTCCTCAGGAGCGTCGTTCTCGCGGAGAGCAGCGTAACGACTCAATGTGTCGGCCTGGGATCGTGTCATCGCGTAACGATGCTCATCCACCCACTCCGACTCCAGTCCTTTCAGCAGCTCCCCACGACAAAGGGAAGCCGCCTTGGAGAGTTCCAACGCGCGGGCTGCATCATCGGTGGTCATCCTCGCCTGTTCCAGCGCGGCAAGGTAGTCATGGAGGTCGACGCTGATCAGCGCGGGGTCCATCCGATAGACGGCGGTTCGTTTGGTAGTGGAGGCGCTGATGAACGGGGCCGTCTTGGGGTCGGGATTCGCATAGCCGGTGGCCGTGATCAGCGCCTCACGTAGGTGTCGCAAGGTGTTGTGCACGTCCTTACCGACCTCGTCGGGCCATAGCGCGGTCGTCAACTGCGCATTGGTCGCGCCTTCGGGGTGAAGGGCAAGGTAGGCGAGGGCGTTCAGCTGAAGCCAACTCAGATCGATAGGGGTAGGCCGGTCACGGACCTGGACGAGCGGCGGTCCCAGGATCGACAGGCGGACGAGTTCGGGCCCGCGCCATGTATCCACACCTTGTGGAAGGACGGCGACCTTTTCCGCAGCCGCTGGCGGCTCCACAAGCTGGTGCAGGTGCTGGGCAGCCTCGGTCTGATCAAGGTGGTAAGGCTCGACACCGAGCAGCACCTCGGAGAGCGGGCCATCCGCTGCCGCGACTCGGTGATCCTCAGCGACCTGGCAGGTGGTTCCAGGTGGCCATTCGCCGAGGACGATCACCCCGGTGCCAGTCATCCGGCTGGACACCAGCAGTGCACCGATGGTCGTGTAGAGCTCGTCTTCCGGACCGGACACCAAGACGACCGCGGGCAGCACCTCGCTCGGGTCCTGGTCGCGAAGCTCGTGAATCCCGCCGGTCTCGCGCTCGACGACCACGCGACGCATGGAGAAGTGGTGCTCCTCAAATGTCCTGAACGCCGACTCCACGGAATCGGTGACAGTGAGGCCGGGGACATTTGGGGGCCTGGCGCCGTAGAGGTCCTGAGCAACTGCCTCGCACATGATCACCTGCGTGCGGAAGTTGTGGGCCTGCCGTACGAGATCGTTCACGAGGTAGCGCACCACGCCATGAGCACCCGGGCCGGTGAATCCGAGGCCCAGTCCGGAGAGGTCCGTCCGTACTCCGGCCGCTATCGAGATGGCTTGAGGGACGTTGATCGTGGCCTGCCGCCGCTTGAGCAGGTCGATGTCCGACGGACGTGACTCCCCTTGTTCCATGTGGGCCTGCAGATGCGCCCGCCGGATCTCTTGTACGGCTGGCGTCGGCTCTGGCTCGAGCATCTCCCGCTCAGGCGCGGATCGGGTACGACGGCGCTGGAAGCGGGCGGCGACATAGGCTGTGGTGATGCCGGCCACGTAGGCCAGGGTCACCAGGGAACCTGAGGGCAGGCGGATGGCGATCAGCGCATGATCGGCATGTTCTTCGGTGCTGGCCGTGGTCTCCGGAGGAGCTAGGCTCGGCGGCCCGGGAGTCGGTTGAGGAGACGCGACAACCGGTCTCGGCTGGTGGCGGTGTACGAGCTTCTTGCCGGGAAGCGTGAGCCGCCAACCTGGGTGGATCAGATCGGGATCTCTGAAGACTCGCCCGTCGACCTGCCGGTGGTGGGCGTTGAGCTTCCAGATGCGCGGCCAACGCCGCGGATTGCCGAGCTGGCGATCAGCGATCTTCCACAGGGTGTCGCCTGCTTTGACCTTGTAGACCTTCGGCACAGGAGCCTGTGGAGTGCGTTCCGCTGGAGCCGTGGCGACAACTTGCGGCGACGCCGGCGAGGCTAGTGCGGCGGGTGCACTCACGATCAAGGTCACGGACGTGATCAGGTAGGCGGCCAGCCGTCGCATGCCCAGCAGATCCGGCATCCCGATTTCGGCATGTCTGAACTGGCGCAGGGCCTCAACGATCAGAGTGACGACGAACCAGGCCCAGGCTCCCCAGGCCAGGTATTCGAGCACGCCGATCAGCAGCGTGCCGTCGTCGGGGCGGCTCAGGAACGCGATGATCTGGTCCAGAGACGGGAAGCCGTCCGGGATCGGAGAACCGGCTACTGCGTACAGGCCGACCGGGAAGCCGAGAACGATGCCGCTCAGCAGCGCGATCGCCACAAGGCCGCGGAGGAGTCTCATCGATTCGGCCCTTCGACACCGGTGACGAGGTCGGCGGTCGCGGTGGCCGTCATGCTGACAGAGGAGAGGCCGACCATGGAAAGCAGCCAAGTCCGCTTGGTGACCGTCACACTTACGCGGATCGACTGCGGACCAGCGATGCCCGCCGTACCGGAATGACCGCTGGACGAGAGGTACCGCCGGGCAGCCCGTACGGCTGCGCCCCGATCGACAACCGCCTGCCCGCCTCGGTAGATCGCTTCTCGGTCGATCTGGCCTGCTCCGGCGCGTGCTGCTTCCTCTGCAACGCCCACGGCCTCCCAGCCGGCGCGAAGCTTGGCACCGCCGTCCACCGCGAGGCCGACGAAGAGCAGGAGAGCTGTGATGAGGATGATCGTGTAAGCGGTGATCGAGCCCTGATCGTTTCTCATGGGCCTCTGCCTCGGTAGGGATCGAGTGGGCTCGTGAACGTGGCCTGTCGCTGGACGCTTCCGGGGAGGCCGGGGAAGGCCACGTCTCCAAGTAGCACGGAGCACGAGACCGTGGCGCTCACGCTTGCCGGAGTTCCGACCGCGGTCCCGAAGCCGCTTGTATCCACACGGACCTTGAGTCCTGCGCAATTGACGCCCTGGCTGTTCAGCGAGGCGACGGCACTGGCAGTGGCATTGGTCTGCGCCGCCGAGGCGTTGCGGGCGATGGAGGCCTGCCGGGCTGCATCACGAGCGGCGGCCTCTACGGCCGCAGTCGCGACCGTGACGCGGCCGGCGGCCACACCCAGGAGGAGGATGAGCACGATAGCGGGGATGGCGAAGACTGCTTCTGCGGTGGCGCTGCCGCGATCGTTCATGGCGTCGTGAACCTCTCGACCGCTCCTGCGGCCTCTTCGACGACAGGTATCGAAGGGAGAAACGGCACCAGGGACAGCGACTGACCGCGCACGATCACTCTGACCGTGACGGTGTCACCGGCATTGGACGCGGTGATGGATGTGAGAAAACCTCCAGCTGTTCTTTCCGCATAGCGTCGGGCGACGTCGGCGCCGGCCGAGCGGGAGGCCCCATCGGCTCGGGCAGCTCGGACCCCCTCCTGTGCGGCGGCCAGTGCGACGGATTGGCCGAAGAACAGCAGGCAGACCTGCATACAAGCCATGATCGTGAGCATGACGACGGGCAGGACGATGACCAGCTCAGCCGTCGCGGCACCGCGTTCGTCCCGCACGGGTCAGCCAAGGTCGATCGAGTTGGCCTTAGCGATGATCTTTGCGGCGACGATGCCCATCACGGCGATAGCGACCACCACGATCGCCGCAATGATGATCATCATCTCGGCTGACATGCTTCCCTTGTCGGGATTCCTGCGCGCGTGATCGAGCCGGCTCTGGAGAAATGCGATCCAGTAGGACACGAGACCCCCTCAAACCATGATCCGGTAGACGGCTGGGAAGCAGACGAGCACCAGGAAGCCGAAGACCGACAGCCCGATAGCCACAGGCATCTCGCTGGTGCGGCTGTTGGCCTTGGCGCGGGCATCGGAGAGGGCCGCAGTACGCATGGACTGGGCCTTGGCCAGCAGCGTGGACAGCACCTGCGTGCCTTCCGATCCGGCGTCCTCTGCGATGTCGGCCAGTTCGGTGAGCTCAGTGACCCCTGCTCGTTTCCCGAGTTCCGCCAGCCCGCGCCAGGGCTGTTCACCTGCGTGCTTGGCTTGTCGCAGCACCTCGGCGATGTGTCGGAATACCCATCCGGTGCACACGTCGACAGGCGCCTGGAGCGCCTGGCTCGGACCTGCTCCCGCCGCCCGCTCCAGGGCCACCATGTCGAGGTAGGTAGACAGGGCCGCGCGGAACTCCTGGCGCCGCTCGCGTCCCTGGTTGCGGACGGCCAGGTCGGGCACCAGGGCAAACAGGACACAGAAGATGAGGGCCGCGCCGACCGGCAGAGCCCAAGGTAGCGGTACTCCGGCAGCCAAGTAGCCCAGGTAGAGCAGGGACGGGAGCATCAGGCCGAAGACGCCGTAGCCGACCCTCTTGAGCATGAACTGCTCGACGCTGATCCCGAGCAGGGCAAGATCGTTACGAGGTACGGGGATGCGCGGCAGCCGTACGGCCAGCCAGGCGCCAAGACCCGTCACCTCGGTCTCGGTCCCCTCAAGGCGGGCGACTGCCGCATCCAGGCGCGGAGGAGCCGGGAAGAGGAGGCCGAGCAGAAGCGCGACCCCGATGCCGATCAGGCACCCGGAGAGAATCACTGTCATGTGCCGTCTCCCAGGAATCGGTGGCCGGGAGAGGCGGTGCCCAGCCGGTAGAGCCACCAAAGACCGGCCGCGTAGAAGAGCGCCACCGCGGCGAGGATGGCTTGGCCGATGGGCGTACCGAAGGGCGCGACGTAGGTCTTTTGGAAGATGGCGACAGCGGAGAACGTGGCGAAGATGCCGATGATCCAGCGGATCGACGTTCGGTGCTCCGCGCGGGCTGCTTCGACTTCCCGGCGGTCGCTGACATCCTTCGCCACGAGCTCGGCGAGCCGGTTGAGCACCACGACCGCGCCGCTGCCGCGGCGGCGGGCTACGAGGATCAGAGCGGCGGCGATGCGGTCCCCAACTGGATCGTCCAGTTCATCGGCGAAGAGGAGCAGCGCCTCCTCGGTCGGCATGCGGGTCGCACGCAGACGGCCGGCTAGGCGCGTAACTGGGCCAGCGATGGGTGCGGGCACGTTGCGCGCGGCGCTGTGCTCCAGAGCCTGTTCCAGAGCGCGGCTGGCGGTGAGCAGGTCGGCCAGACGACGAGTCCACAGCTCCAGGGCTTCGAGCTTCTTGATGCGTTCGACCGAAGCCCGGCTCGTGATCACCTTGGGGATGCCAAGAACCACCGCCGCCGAAGCCAGACCGGCGACTGGCCACCCGGTCAGCAGGAAGACCGTGGCTCCGGTGACGAGGGCGATTAGCGCTTGGCGGCGGTGCCGAACGATAGCCGTGCGCAGCTTGCTCGGTGGGCGCGCGGTCGCTTCTGCGGAGCGTCCGAAGAAGGCGACGACGAGGAGGACAACGCCGCCCAGGACGGTGGAGGTGCTGAGGCCGGCGAAGACCGCGGTGGTGTTCATGACGTCCTCCAGGTCGCTGTGCGCGGATCCAGGAGGGTGGGGTCGAAGCCGAACTGCTTGAGTTTGGGCAGGCACTGCGGGGTGACGTCGGGCATCGCGCGGCCGGCCGGGCCGGTAGCCCGGTAGATGTGATTGCGGCTGGGGAGCTCGCTGTCGGCGGGCGGCATGACCTCGAGGACCTCGGAGACGAAGCGGGTGTTGGTCTCCGGGTCCATGCGCAGGTGGACCACCAGGTCGATGGTCTCGCCGGTGTTGATGTGGATGACGTTCGGCGGTGTGGAGGCTCGGGCTCCGCGGGTCCATAGCATGACGATCCGGTTGAAGATCTCTTCCGTCCCGTCGGCGTGGATGGTGCACATCGAACCGGGGTGACCCGTGTTCATCGCCTCGAACATCGCGATGATCTCGTCAGACCGGACCTCACCCACGATGATCCGCTTGATGTGCTTGCGCAGGGAATGCGGGATGAGCGCGTCCAGGCCGATCGCTCCGGCGCCTTCCGAGTTGGCCTGCCGTACCTGGAAGGCGATGACGTTGACGTGCCGGTGTTCCAGCTTGTCCAGGAAGAGCTCGTAGTCGGATTCCAGGGTGGACAGGCGCTCCATCGGGTCGATGGCTGAGGCGAGCGCGCGGAGCAGGGTGGTCTTGCCTGCCGCCGTGCCGCCGGTGACAACGATGTTGAGGCGGGCTTGGACTGCGGCTGTGAGGAAGTCGTGGAGGCTCTGGTTGACGGTGCCGAGTTGGAGTAGGTCCTTCAGGGTGATGTCGACCAGGCGGTGGCAGCGAATGCTCGCGCACGGGCGCTGGGTGACGGCCATGGTGGCGCTGAGCCGTACACCCACGCCCTCCTCGTTCTCACCGGGCTTGAGGGCGACATTGAGCAGCGGGTTGGCGGCGGAGAACTCGCGCGGGCTGTAGCTCTTGTGCAGCGCCCACATCTGAATCATCTTGATCAGGTCGTCGTCGCTGGCGGCCACGGCAGGGCCGCGGACGCAGGTGCCGTCGCTGTAGGTGATCCAGACCTGGTCGCAGCCGTTGAGGTCGATGCTCTCGACCTGATCATCTTTGATGTACGGCGTGAGCACGCCAAGCTCGTAGCGCTCGTCGATGACGGCTTCGACCAGGCGACGCTGAGTGGCGAAGCTCAGCGGGCCGTCGTTGACGATCTGGTCCTGGGCCCAGCGCTGGACGCGGGCGCGAATGACCTGCCGGGCCTCGTGCTGGTCGCGAGTGTCCTTCAAGTCTTCGGCGACGGAGGCGGTGATGGCGATGACGGCCTCGCGGAAGGCCTTGTCTTCGAGGTCTGATTCTGTACGGCGGGGCGGATCGGGGACTGGCGTGATCCGTTTGGGGATCGGCTGCCAGTCGCCCTGCGGTGGCCAAGTGCTCATCCCGCTGCCTCCACCGAATCGTCGATCACGACCTTCTGGGCGTGCTCCCGCATGGCGGCTGCAAGCTTGGCGGCGCCTCGCATCAGAGAGTTGATCCGAATAAGCCTGCGTGATTGCTTGCCGTCGGAGAGGAGCGAGGCAGATCGTGGATCGTGCGGGATTCTGCCGATGATCGGCAAGCCGTACAGGATCTGGCTGATCTGCTTGTCGCTGTAATCACCCTGGCCGATGAGCCCGAGGGCCACCGGGACGTTGGTGCCGACGTACCGGCCGAGTGCGTCCAGGCGTGGCTTCGCCGCGGTGATCTGGCGCAGGGTTGGACGGAGGAGCATGACGGCGAGGCTGGTGCGCGCAACCAGCTTCATCGGAGTGTCGGGGCGGCCGATCTGACCGACGTCCGCGATGACGTCGACTACGTCCTCGGTTGCGGCTTCCAGGACATCCACGATCGGATCCCAGGCCATGTCGAGTTGGGGCGCGTGGCGAGGGTCCCGGATTCCAGGGAGGAGGAGCCATTCGCGGACGTCCTGGTCGAGCGGGATGACGTGCTCCCAGAGGACGGCTGGGTTCGGGTTGTGGGCGATGGCCATGGCTAGCTCTAGGAGGCCGCCGTGGATGCCCCCGAGCCTGCCGGTCAGGAAGCCCTGCAGGACGTTGCCGCCCTTGGGGTCGCATTCGGCGAGTAGCGCCCGGCCGCCCCACGCGTAGCTCACGGCCAGCGCGGTCGTGGTCACGCCCGGGGAGTCGCCGGGGCTCATGAGCGTGTAGAGGGCCAAGTCACGCCCCCCTTCGGCCGGAGGACGAGCATGACCTGACCGGCCGCTGACTGCTCGGCAAGCCTGTCACTGTCTCCCAGGCTCACGAGAAGGTCGATGACCACCAAGCCGTCGGCGTCGTCGCCTTTGACCTGGTCCACGACGGCCGTGATGGCGTGACCCTTGGTGGCCTCCTGCGCATCCGGTGCAGGGACGACGCGGACCGAATCTCCTGGCCGCAGTCCGCGAGCGGGTAGACGGCTCGGCTTGAGCGCGATTGGGACGAGTTCTTGTCCTGGTGCCGGGCTCAGCTGGTCGGTTACGGCGTGCCGTACGACCAGCATGCCCGCCTTGAGGTCGGTCGCTGCTCGCATGCCGACGAGGCGCTGCAACTCGCTGCCGCGGACGGTGGCCACCCGATCTTCGGTCTTCACCATCGTCGTCGTGACGTCGTTCTTGGTGATCTGCTGGCCAACCGGAACATCGCGGATCATCACTAGGACGGAGGTCCGGTCGTCGAACTGCCCGATTGTGTGGAAGGCGAGCACCCCGCCACCGGCCACGAGAGCCACGGCGAGGATGGACATGCCTGGGCGGCGTTGCCGTGGCTGCCGGGGCAACTTCGGAGGCTTGACCGGCGGCGCCTCGCCATCTGGTGGCGCGGGGAGGGTCTTGCGAGTCACTTCAGGCACTCCTCTGGATCAGCGCGTGTCCTTCGGCGATGCGGATGGGGAACGTAGTGGACACCGTGATCGGCGCTAGCGGGCCGCCCGCGCCGCCGGAGCCGAGCCACGTCGCCGTCCAGATCACGCTCACGGTGGCGGTGTACTGCGAGTTCTGCAGACCGGCGCTCGATCGGGTGTACGTGTGGGTGCAGTCGATCTTCTGACGATCCGGGGGCTTCGTGCTGTCGTACGGCGTGCCCGGCCCTTGGCAGGTCAGTTGGTCCTGGCCCACGCCGGGGCTGATGACGAGTCGGGTGGGAGTGGCTGTGACCTCTGCCCAGACCGCGCCCGCTTCTGCCCGCTTGGTGATGGGTTGCCAGCCGGCCCTGTCAGCCCAGTAGAAATGGCGGACTCCTACATAGCCGTCGCGCCCGCGCGGTGGGGCCGTCTTGACTGTGGGCGGTTTCGGTTGGACCTGGCGGAGTACCTGTTCGAGCAGCATCTCCGGCGTGATGACGGGTCCGGTGGCTGGATCGGCGGGGAACGCTGCTTCAAAGGCGGAATCCGGTCCGCCAGGCGGACCACCTGTGCACTCGAGGTAGGAGATGCCGTTGGCGCCGGGGAGCGTTCGGCAGTCTTGCCAATAGCCGCCTCCGCTGCTGCCTTGACCTCCACTCGATCGTCCGCCTGAGCCGGGGTTGTTCGTCGTGTCTGTAGCCCACGGGCGCCAGCTGCCAGGGGTCTGGTTCACACCGCGGTCGTCACCGGGTGGCCCTGTCCAGGTGGTCAGCAGTAGGGCGCTGATCAGGAGGATGGGGGCTTGCATGGTGACTCCAGGATTGAAATCCGCGCGAGGCGCCAAGCGCCGTTGGCGTCTCGCTCCAGCAAGGCTTCGACATGCCTGGTTGCCGGGCCATGCGTGGATTCGGGAACCACCTGGTGCGTCTCGGCATCGGCGAGTCCACTCTTCGAGACGTCCTGGCAATCACGAATCCGGGCACGGTCCCCATTGATGGCAACCTCGGTCACGCGGACCTTCTCGCTTCCCCAGGGCTCGCGCTTCTGTTTCTGCAATTGCTTGATGCCGGCGAGCTCCTGTGCGAGGTACTTCTTGGTCACATAGGGAGCCAGGAGGTGTTCGGCTTCCTCTTGGGAGGAGATTGCCGCTCTTTGCGAGGCCGGCCAGTAGGCGGTGTACACCCGAAGTGCTCCGTCGTGAGGGGTCGTCGGCAAGGGCGCGGGTGCAGGCGCGCTGGGGAGGGCTGTGCGTCGAGGGAGCACGGCACCGTCACGGGTTGGCGAGCACGCCGCGATGCCCAAGGCGCAAGCGAGAAGGGCTGGAATGGCAATGCCAAGGCGCGGACGAGTCACTGCGAACACCCCAATCTGACCCACCATAGTCAGCCGTGCGCAGAGAGAAGGTTAAGCACGTTCTCATGAGATCGGCAAGACTAAATCCGCGCCTGACGTGCGAATAGTTCGGAATGCAACCGAGCGCTGCAGAGAGCTCATCAAACCGGACTCCATTACATCGAGATATATGCGGATTTGATTAGCGAGCTTGATGATCGACCATGCAAATGCGCACGTAGGAAGTTTGACAGCCCTTGAATCGAGGAACGCCTGCCAGCGCACTCTCTATAGCTTCGGAGGTCCCATGCCCGAGGATGGCTTCCCTTCGCCAGCCATGGACGATGATCTGATTGTCGGTCTCCGGCGACCCGACGGCACCGATCGTCTGTCTCCAGAGCGTCTACTGCGCGGGAGAAGGCACGCGCCGTCAGGAGGCTGGCGGCGTTTCGTCTATCAATCCACCGGTGGGCTCATTCACCCGGGAGAGTCGACGCGGGAGCTGCTTCGTCGAGATTTGATCGGCAGAGCCCGAACTCCTGTGGCCGGCGGACACCATCGAGTAGCCATACTGAGCCTGAAGGGTGGGGTGGGCAAGACGACTACCGCGGTCGGCCTTGGCTCCATGCTCGCCGCCGTCCGAGGTGACCGGGTGATCGCGGTCGACGCCAACCCTGACCGAGGTACCTTGTCGGACCGCGTTCGCGCGGAGACGACGGACACGGTGAGGGAGTTGCTCACTGAACTCGTGAGTGCCGACAACGTTCGGTACGCCGATGTCCGGGCCTATACCTCCCAGTCCCAGTCCAACCGGCTCGAAGTTCTGGCCTCCGCTCGTGATCCCGCCGTCTCTGAGGCCTTCAGCGCTGGTGACTACCGAGCTGTGGCGAGCCTTTTGGAGCAGTTCTATTCGATCTGCATCACCGACTGTGGGACTGGACTGCTGCATTCGGCGATGTCGAGCATCCTGACACTTGCTCATCAGGTCGTCCTCGTCACCTCCCCGTCAGTCGCCTCCGCACGCGCCGCGGGGGCCACGCTGGACTGGCTCGACGTTCACGGCTACACACATCTCGCCACGTCAGCGACTGTGGTCCTGTCTACCGTTCGTCCGAGAAACCGATCGACGGTGGATCTGGAGGCGCTCCGCGAATACTTCACGGATCGGTGTAGAGCCGTGGTGGAGATCCCCTTCGACCCTCACCTCGAAGAGGACTCCGAGCTGGACCTGAGCCGACTGGCAAGGGAATCCGCCCATGCCTACCTTGTCTTGGCTGCGACGGTTGGGGACGCCTTTGGCGGCATCAGCCGGCCAGCCGTCGCTTCCTGAGCTCAGGATGCCTGGCTACGACAACGGTGCCGCCTTATGGATGACGACGTCTCAAGGTGTGCCTTAGCGATCACCAGCATCCGGCAAACAGAAGCTGCCTGACACGTAAGGCCTGGCTCGATTGACGCGTGATCCATCACTCACTGGTCCACGCGATCGCGAGCGTTGCCCTCGTAGCTGCTATGACGACAGCGTCCGTGCCTTGCGCGAGCGCCGCCACACGGACTGACTGTCTGATCGAGATAACCGGCGGACGAGTTGCCATCCGGGATTCCAGTAGCCCGACTTCCGCCATCGTGCGAGTGGTCGATCGGGGCACACGTCTCACCAATTCGGGCTGTTACACCGTGGTCGGGCGCGGCAGCGGCTACCTCAAGTGCAACGAGCGAGGATGGGATTGGTACATCGTCGCCGACGGCTACGTACCGATCACCTGCGCTCGGCGAGTGTGAGGTCCCGTCAGGCTACGCGTTTCCCCATGACACCATCGGAAGCTCTTGGCGCGCTCGTCCAACGCGCGATACGGCGGCGGCGCACCCGCTCGCCCGGCCAAGGCTGACCCGCACGCCCTTTCAGGTCGGCCGCAGGGACGGCCGCCGGTCACTCGATGTGGCCGGTGAGCCAGGTCCGCGCACCTCATCCTGGCCGCCAGCGGCACGGACTGGTGCCTCAGCCTCTGATCCGCCTGATTGCACGAGTGGCACACGGACACAGCCCAGCGGCGCATCGTGCGCCGCTTTCCGCGCGGGGCTTGCCGACGTCACGCCTGCAGCCACCGGGCCGCCAACGTCTTGAGATCGGGAGCCGACAGTTGCGGCGCGCTCATCACTGTCGGATACGGCGTGCCGCGACGGTCCAGCCACGCACCGATCAGGCCCGCCCGCTGCGCGCCGTCAATGTCCCACGGGTGCACCGCGACCAGGGCCGCCTGGTCCGGCCGCACTCCCGCGCGCTCGACCGCGTAGTCGTAGGCGGCGCGGCCGGGCTTCCACACCCGCGGGCCGCTCACGTCCAGCCGCGCCTCCACCAACTCGAGCAGCCCTTCGCGGGCCAGGATCTGCTCGGTCATCGCCGCGGCACCGTTGGTCATGGTCAACAGCCGGATACCGCCGTTGCGCAGCATCCGCATCCCGTCCGGAACATCCGGATGCACCCGCAGCGCGGCGAAGCCGCTCAGCACATGGCTGATCGCCTCATCGCCAGCATCTACCTTTGCTCCGGCGAGCAGTCCTTGCAGCACGTCGGAGGCGATCGCGGCGAACTCGACGTAGCCACCGGCCGCGGTGAGCGCGAAGCCGTCGCGCAGCACGCCCGCGAACCAGGTGGCCATCAACTCGCCGGGCAGCCCGACCTCTTCGAACCGGGTCCGCAACGGCTCCATGTCGGTGAGTGTCTCGTTCACATCGAAGATGACGACGTCCGGTCTCCTCGTCAGCGACTCGCTCATGGTGTCTCTCCTCAGGGTTGGAGGGTGGTCAGCACCGCCGCCACGGCGGCTCGCAGGATGGAGGCCTCTGCGCCGGCACGCGAGCGTAGGTTGACGCCGTAGGCCAGCAGGGCGAGCATCTCGGCGCTCGCCTCCAGGTCCAGGTCAGCCCGAAGCTGCTCCTTTTCGCCAGCGACGTCCAGGGCCGCGCGCATGGCCGTGCGCAGCTGGGCTTGGTGGGAATCGAGCAGCCGCCGAATCTCTGGCCCACCGCTTTCTGCCCCAATGTGGGCGTTGGAGACCATGCAGCCCCAGCGGGCATGCTCGCCCGTGCAGCGCGCCTGGATCAGCCGGTCGAAGAAGTCCTCGATCGCCGGCAGCCCGCGCTCATCGGTGGCCAGGCGGTCGAAGGCCGGCCGCGAGCGCTGTTCGACGTAGCGTCGAAGCGCCTCGGCATACAACTCGTCCTTGCCCCCGAAGGTCGCATACAGACTGGACCGGCTCAGCCCGGTCCTCGCGACGACTTCCGCGATCCCGGTCGCGCCGGCACCCCGTTGCCAGAACAGGCGCTCCACCTGCTCCAGGACGGCCTCGCGATCAAAGTGCTTCACGTCCGCCATGCAGCACCACCTATCTTGGAATGGTCGTTCCAAGATAGGTGGTGCTGCATGCCGGCGCAACTGTCACGGCCCTCTACTCCCGAAGCTGCGCCCAAGTCCAAAGTAGCCCTGGAGACGATCAAGAGTTTGAGTCGGGATCGTCATAGCGCGCGTGTGCTGACCTGCGTTAACTCTCGGATGCGTGACCGTGTTTCCCAACGCGGGGGAATCGGTAGCGAGTTGGGGGCACGGTGCGGCGGGATTGGGAGCCGGAGGATCGATCCGGTAAACGAGGGGATTAGAGCTGTACGGCGGTCCTGATCAGGCGGGCCAGGGCTGGTGAGCGGCTGTGCGGGGGCCAGGCGATGTGGGTGGCGATGGGGGGCGCGTCGGTCACAGGGATGGCGGCGTGCTCGGACCACAGCCAGGCGCGCGCGGATTCGGGTAGGACCGCGACGGTGCGTCCCAGGGCGACCAGTTGGGCCAACTGCGTCTGGTTGTGGATCTCGGGGCCTGGGCCGGGCGGGTAGATGCCGTGACGGGGCCAGCGCGCTCGCGGGAGGTCGGGGAGGTCGCTGATGTCGGCCAGGGACAAGGTCTTGCGCGCGGCGAGGGGGTGTCCGGCGGGCAGGACGGCGATCTGACCTTCGGTCATGAGTTCCTCGCTGTCGAACCCGGCGAGGGAGTTGAACGGCACGTGCAAGAGCGCGACGTCGGCGCTGCCGTCGCGCAGCCGTGCTTCCTGGTCGCACATGCCGCACTGCAGGACCTCGACCTCGGCGGCGTCGGGCTCGGCCGCATAAGCGTCGAGGAGCTTCTGCAGCAGCTCGTGAGCCGCGGCGGTCTTCACCGCCAGCACCAGACGGTTGCGCGCACCGCCCGGGTCGTCGGCTCCGCCGGAGCGGCGGGTGCGGCGTGCGGCGGCGGTGGCCGCGTCGAGTGTCGCGCGGCCCTCGTGCAGCAGCACCTGTCCGGCATCGGTGAGCGCGACGCCGCGGCGGTTGCGTTCCATGAGGCAGACGCCGAGACGCCGTTCGAGCTGCTGGATCGCGCGCGACAGCGGCGGCTGGGCCATACCGAGGCGTTCGGCGGCCCGGCCGAAGTGCAGCTCCTCGGCGACGGCCACGAAATACCTCAGCTCGCGGGTCTCCAAGGCGTCCACCGCCACAGCGTACCCTGCGATACCCACCGGGTATGACAGCGAACCCGATCGGTGTTGGCCGGCGCGCCCACCTGGGAGCGAGCCTGGGTGTCATGAGCAAAACGAAGATCGCGCTGGTCACCGGCGCGAACAAGGGAATCGGATACGCCATCGCCAGCGGGATCGGAGATCTTGGATACCGTGTGGCCGTCGGGGCGCGGGACGCGGGCCGGCGTGAGACCGCCGTCGAGAAGCTGCGCGCCGCCGGGGTCGACGCGTTCGGCGTGCCGCTGGAGGTGACCGGCGACCAGAGCGTCGCCGACGCCGCGGAACTGATCGAGCGGGAGGCCGGGCGGCTTGACGTGCTGGTCAACAACGCCGGCATCTCCGGACAGCTGGGTCCGGGCTGGGTGCAGGACCCGACCACGCTCGACCTCGACCTGGTCCGCGCGGTCGTGGAGACCAACGTCATCGGCGTGATCCGGGTGACGAACGCGATGCTCCCGCTGCTGCGGCGCTCATCCTCGCCGCGCATCGTCAACATCTCCAGCAGTGTCGGCTCCGTGACCCGGCAGACCGACCCGGATATCGAGATCGGTCCGATCATGGCGGCCTACGCGCCGTCGAAGTCGTTCCTCAACGCCGTGACCGTGCAGTACGCCCGGCAGTTCGCCGACACCAACATCCTGATCAACGCGGCCTGCCCGGGCCTGGTCGCGACCGACTTCACCGGCTTCCACGGGCCCCGCACCCCGGAACGGGGCGCGGCCACGGCGATCCGGCTCGCCACGCTGCCCGACGACGGCCCGTCTGGCGCGTTCTTCGAGGACGAGGGCGTCGTCCCCTGGTAGAGGATGATCCCCGGCCGCGCGTCGCGCTTGCGCGTGCCCGGTGTACAGATCGACGAGGCTCCGCGGTGCGCCCCGCCTCGTCGCTGACCTTGGTGAACTTGACGGTGTTCATCTTCTTCTTGCCCGACACGAACGCCCGACGTCCGGGCTTGCCCGCTCTTGGGCGACGGACCTGGATCTCGCTGCCGTCCATGCGCAGCTTGACGCCATGGGTGCTGGCGTAGGCGAATACGTCGGCCAGGGTGTGCAGGCGCGGTCCCTGCGGGGTGGCGTAGCCCCGTCCGGCCAGCAGCGGCCGCACCTCACCGATGGCCCGGTTGATGGTCGAGCGGTGGATGCCGTACAAGGCGGCCAGTGCCGCGACCGGGAGTCCGGTGCGCAAGAACGCCAACGTCACCAGCACCCGATCGACGAATACCAGCGTCTGCTTGGGGCCCGCGCCTTCGGCCCGCAGCCGCTCATGGCCACGTCGCTCGGCCAGCGCATCCGCGCGGCGGCTCGTCCAGCGCGGGGCGAGCTCCTCGATCAGGCGAACCCAGGTGTTTACGGGAGATCCCGATGAATGAAGGCAGAATGCGACAAGGCCGTACGGGCCCAGCCAGGCATAGACACCCAGGCATGATCCCATACGGCCTTCTCGTTGATCCACTTGAGACCTTCGTCCGACCACTTCGAAGATCACGAGCTAATCGTGCGCGAGGTCGTTACTCTTCAACGGCCGTTCGGTCAACGCTCTGCGACACAGCCGATGCTAGCGAGGTATGTCTCCAGCGTGCGATCTGTGGCGCGGTGGGTAATCAAGCCGATGTACCCGTCCGGACGAATGATCACAAGCGATCCCGGACGAGCGGCGTAGGTGCGGGTGAGTTGTCCGGTCTGGTCGACCACTGCAGCCGAACCGCCGACAAAGGCAACCGGGTAGGCGTGGACATGCTCGGCGAGGTGCGGCGGAATGTGCGGCGGCTGGGTACCGAAGGCCAGGACGGTGAAATGCGTGCCGCGCAGTAGGCCGAACAGCCGTGCCTGGTCGGAGCCGATCTGGACGGGGCTGTCGGGGGCGACGTCGCCGGCGCGCACCCTGCCGCGGCGCCCGGCGAGATGCACAGACAGCGGGCCGGTGCGGTAGCTGGGGTGGTCGGTGCGATCGCGGCGCTGCTGGCGGGCCAGGAATGCCTTGATGACGAATCGCAGTAGTGGCCGGATCGCCCGCGGTGGGTGGCGGCGGAGAAGCGCTGGTCGCTGTCGGCCAGGACGGCACGAGCCACCGGCAGGCGTTCGGTCTGGTAGGTGTCCAGCAGGCTGTCGGCGGCCACGTCGCGCAGGACCAGGGCGAGTTTCCAGCCCAGGTTGTACGCGTCCTGGATGCCGGTGTTCATGCCGTGGCCGCCGAACGGGCTGTGGACGTGGGCGGCGTCCCCGGCC
This sequence comes from Nonomuraea sp. NPDC059194, assembly GCF_042754765.1. Classification (NCBI taxonomy): domain Bacteria; kingdom Bacillati; phylum Actinomycetota; class Actinomycetes; order Streptosporangiales; family Streptosporangiaceae; genus Nonomuraea; species Nonomuraea sp. NPDC059194. The sequence continues at coordinate 131,069 of NZ_JBHZBH010000023.1, forward strand.
AGCAGCACCGGCCCGACCCGGTAGGTGTCGACCATGCGCAGGTTGTAACGCCAGGCCGAAAGCCACTGCGGGTTCGACAGGCGCAGGTCGGCCCGTCCGGTCCGCTCGATCATCGCCTGCTGGAGAGTGGCGAGGGTGGGGTCCGGCCACTGGCCGGCGGCGTCGGGCTGGAGCGAGGCGACGACCTGCCAGGTGTCGGTCTGTGGGATGGGCCGGGCGACGAGCAGGTGTCCGTCGGAGGCCATCCATAGGTGGACCCCCGCACGGCGGTCCAGGCCGTCAATGCGCACGTCGGCCAGGAGGGCCCGGGTGTCCTCGGCGGTGGCGCCGGTGAACGGCAGGCCGAGGGTGCGTCGCACCTGGCTGCGGCCACCGTCGGCGCCGATCAGGTAGCGGGCGTGGACGGTTTCCACCGCGCCGTCGGCCCGTTCCAGGGTGGCGGTGACACCGTGAGCATCGGTGGTGAAGCCGGTCAGGCGGTGGCCGAAGTCCACCTTGCCGCCGAGTTCGGCCAGCCGGTCGCGCAAGATTGCCTCGGTTCGCCACTCGGGCAGGGCCAGCGCGTTGGGGTAGGGCCGCTGTTCGGACGGCGGCGCGGGCGGTACGTCGAGGTCGAACAGCGGCGGCTCGCCCAGGTGGAAGCGGATCCGTGAGTGGACCGCGGCGGCGGCCACGATGCGGTCGGCCACCCCGAGATCGTCCAGCGCCTCCAGGCTGCGCGGTTTGAGGGTGAAGCCTCGGGAGCCGACCTGCGGGACGGGGCTCTGCTCGATGATCCGGTAGTCGATACCTCGACGGGCCAGGTCGCAGGCCAGCGTCAGCCCGGTCGGCCCAGCTCCGACGATCAGCACATCCATTGCCACTCCTTAACAGCGTTAAATTCTAACGACGTTAAGAGTGCCTTTAACACTGTTAAGCTGTCAAACTGTGAAACTTGAGCGCGACAAGATCGTCACGACGGCGCTGGTGCTGCTGGACGAAGTGGGCCTGGACAAACTGACCCTGCGGCGCCTGGCCACCGAGCTCGGCGTCCAAGCCCCCGCGCTCTATTGGCACTTCACCGGCAAGCAGGAACTGCTGGACGCCATGGCCGACGCGCTGGCGCGCGAGATCCCGCTACCACCCCTGGCCGAAGGCCAGCCCTGGCAGGGCTGGCTCGCCGACCGCATGCGAGATCAGCGCCGCGTACTCACCTCCCGCCGGGACGCCGCCCGGCTGTTCAGCGGCGCTCGTCCTGGCCCGAATACCCTGCCCATCCTGGAGGTCGCGCTGGAGTCGCTGGAAGGCGTCGGATTCCCGCCCCGCGAGGCGCTGCGAGCGCTGCTCACCCTCAGCACCTACGTCACCGGCTTCATCCTGGAGGAGCAAGCCAACCCACCACGCGATCCCCACGAGGATCTGGATCAGGCCACGCAGTGGCTGGCCGGCCACCCGCGCCTGCTGGCGGCCTTCACGGCAAGCGGTCACCCGCAGGGCGAGGAGACCTTCGAGCATGGCCTGGCGCTGATCCTCGAAGGCATACGCGCCCGACTGCAGGAATCCGTCACGGGAGCTTGACAGAGAACAGCAGGGATGCGATGGCCGCGGCAACGACCGGCGGCAAGGCTCACCGCAGGAACTGGTACCCGGCTTCCTGTTTGACGGTCATGGTGCCCAGCAAGACCCCGATCTCCTCGTAGACCTCATCGAGCGACCCCCCGGGACTCGCGCCCGCCCGTGCCCCTCGGCGACCGATCGCAGCGTCTCCAGGCTCGGTGGAACCGGTACCGGGAGAAACTGGACGGCGACGTATGCACACGGCCACGGGCTGCGGCGAGGATCACGAACAGCCACAAAATGCGCTGATCGTGCCCGGCGAGTGCCTGGCGGCCGTTGCCCGGGGCGAGCAGGCGATGGAGACGATCCGCCGCGGCCTGCGGGCACTGCGCGATCTCGACGGGCCGCAACTGGAGAACGTGATCGACGAGTTGCAGCGCATCCAGCCTGAATTCCAGACACTGGCCGAGCGGTGCAGGGCAGAAGCGGAAGTCAGATCCCCTGAGCCGACCGTCACACCCTCCTGACGCGTGGGCCGTTTCTGTGGGGCACAGGCTGCGGATGCTCGGCCACCTTGCTCCCCGCGCCGAGCAGGCGGAGCTCCAGCCCGAGCCCCGGCCGGGTCAGGTCGGGCTCGAGCATGCCCTCACCGGCTCGCGAAACCCGTCGAACGGCATGGTCTCCACGTCCACGTTCGTCTCGTGCTCTTGATCGTCTCCACGGCTACTTTGGGCTTGGGCGCAGCTTCGGGAGTAGAGGGCCGTCACGCCAGAGTCCGCGCCGCCCGGCAAGCCTGCCGAAGACCAGCGCCTGCGAGCTGCCAGGTCGCGGCGCGCTGGAGCGAGCATGGGCCCCTGGGGCAGTGAGTGGTAGGCCGGCAGGTGTGCGGCCGCCCGGGCGGGGCTCACATACCGTCGAGTACGGCTTCCAGTCGTCGGCCTACGTGGGACTTCCAGCCGCCGCCCATGATGGTGCGGGCGCGTTGCTGCAACGGATTGTCGGGGTCGAAGCCCTCGTGCAGCAGGAACAGGCGGGTGCCTTTGCATTCCGGCCGGAGAGTCCAAGTGATCGTCCAGTCCACGTTCACGCCGCCAGCTTGTGCGGCGTCCTGCCAGCCGATGCGGGGCATCCTCTCCGGCTCGAAGGCCAGCACCTCGGCCTGGACGGTGCCGGGGACAGCGACGGCCTGCATGCCTTCGCGGGCGGATGGGACAGGACCTGGTCCACATGAACCGAGGTCAAGTCGTCACGATCAGTCATGATTCATCGTTATCCATCGAGTCGAGCACATCGCGCAGCCCGGTGAGCTTCTCGCGCCAGAACCGCTCGAACGGGTGGAGCCACTCCTGCACCTCGTACAACCCGATCGGCTCCAGCCGGTACAGCCGCTGCCGACCATCCCTGGTCTCGCTGACCAACCCGGCGTCTCGGAGCACCCGCAGGTGCTCAGAGAAGCTCGGGCGCGCCATGTCGAAGCGGCCCGCCCTATATGCGACCGGCTGAGGACCCTCGTCTCGCAGCAACAGCAGGACCTCGCGGCGGACCGGGCTGGCCAGTGCCCCGAATATCCGGTCCTCCGGCGCACGCACGGGCCGTCCGCATCGACTCGATCACGGGGCCTTGGTGGTGGACAGGACCAGCCCGTTGCCGTCCGGTGAGGCGACAGAGGCGGATGGGAACTCAGGGGTTATTTCTTAGGTTAGTTCTTCATCGTGTTCGGCCTCATCATCGCGGAGTCTCTCAGCACCCGCAGGAGCGGCGAATGAGGAGTTCTGTCGGGATGAGCTGGAGTTCGTGTTTGACGCGCTCGGGGAACAACGCGGCTTCGGTGGCCGCATCCGCGACCGCGGTGACGGACTGCTTGACGACGGTGAGCTGCGGCCAGCTGAACTCCGACTCGATGGTGCCGTCGAAGGCGACGAGGGCTATGTCATCGGGGATGGCGATGTCCGCTTCGTGGATGGCGCGGAGCGCACCGATGGCCTCGATGTCGGAGCTCGCGAAGATGGCAGTCGGCGGTGTCGACGACGCGAGCATGGCGCGGGCGGCTTCATAGCCGCCCTGCCGCGTGTAGTTGGTCCGTTCGACCGGCCCCAGGGGCAGACCGGCCGCGTGTAGCGCTTTCGCCCAGCCGTCCTCGCGCGGATCGCGCCAGGCATCGTCTCCCGCACCGCCCACGATGAGACCGATGGAGCGGTGACCGTGGGCGATCAGGTGCTCCACCCCCTGCTGCGCACCGCTTCGGAAGTCGGTACTGACGGCGGGTATGCCCGGGACGGTGGCCGACTGGGCGATCAGCACCCGCCGGATACCCCCGGTCGGAAGCGCTGCCTGTTCGGCGGGGCTCAGGAGCGTGGCGATGATGAGGCCGTCGACCTGGCGTGATATCAGGTTCTGGGCATTTCGCCGCTCCCGTTCGGCCGCCAGGCCGGAGTTCGCCACGAGGACGTCGTAGCCGTGTGCCGCCGCCGACTGGGCGAGTGCGTCGGTCAGCTCGGCGAAGAACGGATTCGCGGTGTCCGGCACGATGACACCGAGCAGGCGCGCCGAGCCCATGCGCAGGGCCCGCGCGTTGGCGTCCGGCCGGTAGCCGAGCACTTCGATCGCCTCACGCACCCGCGCTTGTGTGGCGGGGGCAGCCTTCCCCGGTACGTCGTTGATGACGTAGCTCACCACGGCAGTGCTGACGCCCGCGTAACGAGCGACATCCTGCCGAGTGACCCGCTTGGGACGCGGATGTCCCTGTTCAGCCACTTCGCCTCCGAGTCGCGTGGAACTTCGGTTACTTGTGTAACTGATTCTTGCATACTCGCGGGTGAACCCTTGATGTTGGAGAAGTTACACGAGTATCCTCCCCGCCATGACCGGCGAGGCGCCGGTCACGCCGCTCCCATGTTAGTTACGGAGGACGACCAGCATGAGGACGATGAAGTGCGCCACGTTGGCTGTGGCGGCAGGGACGCTACTCACTCTGACCGCGTGCGGTGGAGCGGGTGATGACGGCGGCGTCGAGATCGAGGTCATGACCGGTCTCCAGCAGGGCCAGATCGCGTTCAAAGCCGTGGAAGCGGCGACCAAGGAGTTCGAGGCCGCGAACCCCAACATCGACGTTCGGCTGGTGCCGGGCACGCCGTCATACGAACAGGACATGAAGGTGAGGCTCGCGTCGCGAGATGTCCCCGACGTGTTCAATACGCATGGCTGGTCCCGTGATCGGTACAAGGAGTTCCTTATCCCACTGTCGGACCAGCCGTGGGCGGACAAACTCAACCCGGCCCTCGACAAGGCGATGCGTGACACCGACCGTAAGTTCTACGCTCTTCCGTTCGACACACAGGTCTCAGGGTTCTCCTACAACGTGAGTGTGCTTGCGGACAACGGCATCGACCCGGCCTCCCTGACCACGTGGGAGGCGTTCGACGCCGCGTGCGCCAAGCTCAAGGCGGTCGGCATCATCCCGATCGGCGCCTCCGGCAAGGACGGCTGGACCGGTGGGAACCTGGCCGACTGGCTGGCCACCAGCCACTACGACGCGGCGGAGCTCAAATCTCTGGACGCCGGCACGTTCGACGCCGCCGCGTACAAGCCCGTTCTCGAGCAGTTGTCGTCCTGGCGGAAGGAGGGGTTCTTCAACAAGGACTACAGCTCGGCCACCGGAACGGACCTGACACGGCTGCTCGCGACGGGCAAGATCGCTTTCACCAGCCACGGGCCCGGCGTGGCGCCGGCCGCGCAGGAGATCAACCCGGATGTGAAGCTCGGCTTCATGCCCATCCCCTCAAGTGTGATCGGCCCTTTCCTCGTCAGCGGAGAGGCGACCGCCTTCGGTGCCGCGAAGGGCGGCGCCCACTCCAAGGAGGCTCTCGCCTATCTCGAGTTCCTCGCCCAGCCCAAGACGCTGAGCAAGCTCGCTGGGACCTTCGGTGCTACCCCGGGCCTGACAAGCGCCACCTCGGACCTAGGCATGATGCAGGCGAGCTACGACCGCTGGGTCGTCGAGGCGAAGACGCCGGTCCACGCGTACTTCGATCGCGTACACCTGCCGAACGGCATGTGGAACACCATGGTCACGACCGCCGACGCCATGATCACCGGTCAGGGCGACAGCGATGATGGCGCCGCCCAGATGAAGAAGGCGTTCGACGGCCTCTACGGGCAGGACTGAGCCTTCCATGGCGATTCACTCAGGATCGACCAGCACCGCCGAGACGACCGTGCAAGCCGCGCGGTCGCCCCGGCGGTGGGGTAGAGGCGGTAGCCGGCAGTCCCCCACGGTGAACCTCTTCTATGTGCCGGTACTCGCCCTGCTCGCCGTGTTCACGATCTACCCGGTGATCTCGGGCATCCAATTGTCGTTCACCAACTGGGATGGATACAGCGCCGACAGGGCCTTCGCCGGCCTGGAGAACTACGGGCGCCTGCTGACGGACTCCACGTTCCGTTCGGTCTTCGTCAACACACTGATCTACGGGATCGGCAGCACGGCCATCCAGCAGGTGCTGGGACTCGGCCTGGCGCTCGCACTCAATCGCAGGTTCCGCCTTCGCGGCGCTGTGCGCGCGGTCGTCTACCTGCCCGTGCTGATCTCTCCGATCATCATGGGGGTGATGTACTACCTCCTCTTCCAGTACAACTTCGGGGCGCTCAACACCGTCATCGAGGCGTTCGGCGGCGAGAAGGTCGTCTGGTTCGAGAAGGGGTCGACGGCGGTCGCCATCGTGGTGATCGTCAACTCGTTGCAGTACGTCGGCGTCTCCATGATCATCTACCTCGCGGGACTGCAGTCGATCCCCGAGGACCTGACGCAGGCCGCCAGCCTCGACGGGGCAAGCGGGTGGAAGCTCTTCTGGCATATCACACTGCCGCTGCTGCAGCCCGCCTTCGCGACCAGCATCGTGCTGAACCTCATCGGCGGCCTGAAACTCTACGACGTCATCAAGGTCCTCACCGGAGGCGGACCCGGGTACGCGACCAACTCGGTTTCCACCTACATCAGCGTCGTCTACTTCAACGACCAGAGCGCGGGCTACGCGTCGGCCATGGGAGTGGCCCTGTTCGTCGTCATCGCCCTATGCACGCTCGCCCTCAACGCGCTACTCAACCGCACCCGGGTGGAGATGTGATGAACGGACGGCTGAGAGCGGGCGCGAACGGTGCGCTCGCCGTGTTCCTCGGCCTTATCGCCTTGGTACAGCTCCTGCCCTTCTGGCTCGCGCTGAGCAGTTCCACGAAGCCGCAGTCGGATGTGTCCTCCGTGCTGATCCCACGGATCACCGATATCGCCTGGTCGAACTTCGAGGAAGCCCTCACGAGCGGGAACGTGCTCAGCGCGATAGCCAGCACAGCCCTCGTTACCGGCGTCTCGACCGTGTTCGTCTGCCTGCTCGGGGCCATGGCGGCGTACCCGCTTGCACGTCGGCTCACGCGGTTCAACCGCTTTGTGTCCGGCCTGATCCTGAGCCTCATCATGATCCCGCCGCTGAGCACGCTGGTGCCCCTGTACACGCTCCTCACCCAGTTGGGCGCGATCAACACGTACTGGGGCCAGATCGTGATCTCGGTCGCCGGCGGCCTCCCGTTGAGCGTCTTCCTCTACGCGGCGTTCATGCGCAACATTCCCGTATCACTCGACGAGGCCGCCGGCATCGACGGAGCCAATGCCGCGCAGACCTTCTTCCGGATCATCTTCCCCCTTCTGAAACCGGTCACGGCAACCGTCGCCATCCTTACCGGCGTCGGCGTGTGGAACGACTACGCGCTGTCGAACTTCGTGCTCACCGACCCGGAGAAGCGGATGGTCGCCCCTGCTGTCGGGGCGTTCTTCGCCCAGCAGACCAGCAACCTGGGCGCCGGGTCAGCCGCGGCTCTCCTCGCCGTACTGCCGGTTCTCATCGCCTATCTGTGCCTGCAGCGCCTCTTCATGAGCGGCATGGTGGCCGGCGCCGTCAAGTGATCTCCCAACACCGTCCGCACACCTGCTGTCACACAACCCACCAGGGAAGACGTGAATCTGTGCACCTGAGCACCACCTACGCACCCCATGCCCGCTCCGTCCAGCTGACCGCCGGCGGCGTCAGCATCGTCATCGACCTGCCACAAAGCCGCCTGCCCGCCATCGTCCACTGGGGTGCCGTGCTGCCCGAGCTCGACGCCGCAGGGGCGGCCGGCCTCATCGCGGCGTCCGTGCCCGTCGCCGCCTCCAACACACCTGATGTGCCGCCCAGACCCGCGATCATTCCCGAGCACCACAGCGGTTGGACCGGTCGTCCAGGTCTCAGTGGCTCGTTCGGCGGCCGTTTGTGGAGCCCACGCTTCCGCACGGTGCGTGCGGACCTCGACGGCGTGGTCGTCGAGGGGCACATGTCGGCGGCGCATGGGACCCTCCGTGTCGAGGCGATAGACGACAACGGCCTGCTGCGGCTCATCCTCACCCTCGAACTCACCGAGCACGGCCTGCTCCGCGCCCGCGCCGCGGTCGAGAACCTCTCCGCCGAGCCGTACGGACTCGAAGACCTGACGCTCGCCTTCCCGGTCCCGCGCGAAGCGAGCGAACTCCTCGACTTCGCGGGACAGCACAACAACGAGCGCGTCCCCGAGCGCCGGCCACTTCGGACCGGCATCCACCTGCGTGAGAATCGCAAGGGCCGCACCGGTCACGACAGCGCCTACCTGCTGCACGCGGGCACGCCGGGGTTCGGGTTCGGCCGCGGCGAGGTGTGGGCCGTCCACACCGCGTGGAGTGGGAACCACCGGCACTACGCCGAGCGGGTGCCTACCGGCGAGCAGCTCATCGGCGGCGGCGAGGTGCTGCTTCCCGGTGAAGTGCGTCTGGCGCCGCACGAGAGCTACGAGACGCCATGGGTCTACGGGTCCTTCGGCGCCGGTCTCGACGAAGTCGCCCGCCGCTTCCACCGCCACCTGCGTTCGCGTACTCCCAGGGTGAGCACCGAGCGACCGGTGACCTTCAACGTGTGGGAGGCCGTGTACTTCCGCCACGACCTCGACCAGCTCATTGACCTCGCCGAGCGTGCGGCGGCGATCGGAGCCGAACGGTTCGTGCTCGACGACGGCTGGTTCGGCAGCCGTCGCGATGACACCTCAGGACTGGGTGACTGGACCGTGTCGGACGAGGCCTGGCCCGACGGGCTCCACCCGCTCGTGAAGCACGTGCGCGCGCTCGGCATGCAGTTCGGGCTCTGGTTCGAGCCCGAGATGGTCAACCTCGACAGCGACGTCGCACGCGCCCACCCCGAATGGATCATGGCCTCCGGCCAGGAGCTACCCATCGAGGCGCGCCACCAGCAGGTGCTGAACCTCAGCGTGCCGGGCGCGTACGCGCACGTGAGGAACCAGATCCTCGCGATTCTTCACGAGTACCCCATCGAGTACATCAAGTGGGACCACAACCGTGACCTCATCGAGGCCGGTGATCGGACGAACGCCGGCCGGGCGGCTGTCCGGGCGCAGACGAAGGCCTTCTACCGGCTCCTCGACGAGATCCGCGCCGCCCACCCAGGCGTGGAGATCGAGAGTTGCGCCTCCGGCGGCGGCCGAGTCGACCTGCGCGTGCTCGAGCACGCCGACCGGGTCTGGAGCTCCGACAACATCGACCCGCACGACCGGCAGTCGATCCTCCGCTGGACGACGCAGCTCCTGCCGCCCGAGTACATGGGGTCGCACATCGGCTCCCCACGCTCGCACACGACCGGCCGCCGGCACGACCTCGCGTTCCGCGCGGGAACCGCCGTGTTCGGGCACCTCGGCGTCGAGTGGGACATCACCCAGGCGACCCCGGAGGAGATGACCGAGCTGCGGGAGTGGATCGACTTCTACAAGTCGCAGCGGCACCTGCTCCTCGACGGCGACGTCGTGCGCATGGACGACGCGGTGGACCACATCTTCGTGCACGGCATCGTGAGCCGTGACCGCTCGCGCGCGGTGTTCGCCATGGCGGCCACCGACACGATGTACCCGGACCCGGCGACGCGGATGAAGCTGCGCGGGCTCGACCACGATGCGCGCTACCACCTCCGTCCGGTGATCATCGGCAGCAGCCCATCCGGCCTCGTGCCGCCCCTGTGGTGGGGCCAGGCCACCCAGAGCGGTAACACGTTCGACGGGCGGACACTGAACGAACACCGACGCCGGTCGGTCGAGCTCCCGGGAGCCGTGTTCACGGGCGCCGTTCTCGAACGTGCCGGGGTCACCTCACCTCGGCTGCACCCCGACCAGGTCGTCCTCTTCAGAGCCGACCGCCTCGACTAGCGACGGCGCCGCGCTAACCGATGACTACTTGCTTGACCTCCTTCGCGTGCTGGCGCGGATCGTTGAGATTGAGCCCGAGTAGGCTGGTCTGCTCGACGAGGTCTGCGGGGAACAGCTGATCAGCGTCGACGGCGGGCAGGTCGAAGGGCGCGGGTTTGGCGCCGCGGCGGGCGGGTCCGGTCGGCGCCGGCTCGCCTCGCAGCATCCACCCCCAGGTGGTGAGCAAGATCCGGTAGATCCGCGCGGAGGACTTCGCGATGCCCGCGCCGGTGAGGTACCGCTCGACCGCCGTGGCGTACGACGGCGGCGGGGCGGACAGCGGCACGACCCTGGCGCGCGGCAGCCGGACCGTGCCCCCGCTCTTCGGCACGGCCTCCTGTTCGATCGCCATCCATCCATTCCTTCCGGGCTGCCGCAGTAAATGAATACACCTTGCCCCGCGCGGCGACGATCACGCTCGATCGAACCGCGAGGCCACCGCCCGGGGCCGCGATCAGAGCATGGGGCGCTGGGACTATCCGGCCGGAATTGAACGGCAGGCCGCCGAAACCCCGCCTCGCCACACCCCGTATGACCTGCGGTCCGGCGCTTGGCGCTAATACCCGGCCGGATAGTTCCCGGACCCCGGACAGGGGTTTTGTGCTTAGCGTTCAATCCTGGACGGAAAGTCCCGACAGCCCACGAAGTCCCTGAGGAGCCGGTCCGCCAACGCGATCCGCAACGCGCGTTCACTGTTCACGGCGCCCACGGTCCCCGCCGCCGACCAGGCCGGAGCGAGCACACTCGCCCCCGAGGCCATCCGCACCTGACTGGCCGCGACCGTTCCGGCTTCCCAGCGGCGGCCACGACCCGGCGGTGCGCCGTGATGGCCGCCTCCGTCACAGGCGAAGGACGACCAGGGCGGTGTCGTCGGTGGCACCGGCTGGTGGGATCAGGTCGGTCAAGAGAGCGTCGGCGAGTGTTTCGGGGTCGGCGCCCTGGTGGCGGGTGAGGGAGTCGGCGAGCCGGGCCAGGCCGGCATCGATGTCCTCGCGGCGGCGTTCGATCAGTCCGTCGGTGTACAGCACGAGGGTGGCCCCCTCGGTGAACGCGGTCTCGGCCTGGGGGCGGGGGATGTGTTCGGGGCGGGCGCCGAGCGGGGGGTCGGTGGCCTGGTCGAGGAAGTCCACGGTGCCATCGGGGTGCAGCAGGGCCGGCGGAGGGTGGCCGGCGCTGCTGTAGGCGATAGTGTGCTTGGTACAGTCGATGACGGATAGGGCCGCCGTGGTCGACTCCGCGCCCTCGACCGAGCGGGAGTACAGGCCGAGGACATCCAGGGCCTGGGCGGGGCCGTCGGCGACGCGGGACGCGGCGCCGAGCGCGCTGCGGAGCTGGCCCATGACGCCGGCGGCGGCCAGGCCATGGCCGACGACGTCGCCGACGGCCACCGCGATGCGGTCGTCAGGCAGGTCGATGAGGTCGTACCAGTCCCCGCACACGTTCAGGGCCCCGACCGCCGGGAGGTAGCGCACCGCTGCGCGATGATGCCTCAAAGGCCCGGGGGCGGGCAGCATTGCCTCTTGCAGGCGAAGGGCGACTTCGCGTTCACGGGCGTGGGCCTGGCGCAGCCGTTCGTTGACCTCCTGCAGTTCCCGGGCCCGGGTGTACAGCTCGGTCTCCAGTACCGCCACCTGGTCGCCGCCTCGGCCACTACCGGTGCGGATCAACTCGGTGATGTCCTCCTCCTGGTGCAGCAGCAGCGCCACTCGCCCGTCCGGGCCGAAGACGGGGACACAGACCGCACTCCAGTACCGTTCCTCCCACACCCTGGGCCGGTCCAGGGACTCCACGTCGTAGCGGTGCAGCGTCATGGCGTCACGTTCCCCGGTGGCGGCCACCCACCGCAGGGAATCCCGCAGCTTGCACATGCCGGTCACGGCGGGGACCTCGGGGTCATCAGGGAAGGCATCAGACAGGCAGCGGCCTACCACCTGATCACGGGTACGCCCCAGCATGCGCAGGAACGTCTCATTGACGTCGGCGTACACCAGATCCGTGGTGAACAGGGCCACCGCGCTCGGCAGCGACTGGAAGACCGCCTCGTAGTCGATCTCGGATGCGTTCACGATTCCACCTACCCGACCCGTGACGCTATGTCGATCACATGCTCTTCCACGATAAGCACAGCTCCGGGCAGGTCAGCGCCCGGGGCACCGCAGCCGCCAGGCATGGGCACGCACGAAAACAACTCACCGCGACGATGGTGACGCTCCATGTTCGCGTAAATGGGCAGTTCTGAGAGTCTCTGCCATCCCACCCAGTGGTGTCCGGTTTGTCCCTGCCCGTCGTTCTCGGAACGGGGTCAGCCAAGGTGAGCCCAAAAGCCACAATGGCAATCTTGGCGGGCGCAGGGCGATGGCCTCCCGTCCCTCCGATTTCGCCGCCAACCCCGAGCCGGTGCAGCTGACGCTGGTGGCGGCACTGGCCTGGTGCCGGAACGCCGAGATTACCGATGCGCTGGTGGATCTGCTGATCGGCTTGATCTCGAAGATCAACGCCAAGGCCGAGCGGCGGGTCTAGCAGGCGATGTATGCCGAGGCCAGGGTGCACGGCAAGCCCGCCCGTCTACGAAAGCGCCGCCGACCTGTCCGGCGCCTGAGGCGGAACCCCTGCGGAAATCACCGGAGGATCCGCCGTACCGGTCCACCTGCCGCTGGTAGTCAGCCGTCTGAGGCGCCGACCTGCTCCACGCCCGCAACGCACAGCGGACTCCGGTTCGTCCGAGCAGCGGCCGGCGGGCTCAGGCCGAATCCCTCTCTCGCATCCTTCGCCATGACATGGGCATCCCGGGCGCTCTCGCTGACGTTTGCTCACCCTTGACCATGAGTCTTCCCGGTCATGAGTCTTCCCCTGGTCGGTAAGGAGTTTCCTTGGGGGTGCGTCTGGTCGAGAAGGGGTGATCAGGGTGAGCACGTGGCTTAACTGCTCGATCCGGACCCGCCTAACCGTGGTGACCAGTGCCGTGATGGCGCTGATCTGCACCGCCGTCGCGGTGTTCGTCCTGGTGTCGGTACATCAGGACGCCATCGAGTACCGGACCAAGCAGCTCGTCGCCCACACGGTGAACACGGCCAAGCATGTACGCCACCACGGCGTATCCCCCCGTCTGGCGCCGGGCAGGTCAGGCGAGGCGGTTCAGGTGTTCAATCAGGTCGGCACCATGGTCGCCGCGACTCCGGACATGGCAGGCAAGCCGCCCATGACGAACCTGGAGCCCGATGTCGACGCCTTCGCGACCGAGAGGCGATGCGACGGGCCCGCGTTCCCCGGCGAGTGCAAGATCGTGATCGCCTATCCCTTCCATCGGGCCAACAGCGTCTGGCGGCTCGACATAGCCGTTCCCGATGTCCCCTGGTATGTCGGCCCCCGGCTGCTGGTCCCGCTCGCCGCCAGCTGGCTCCTGCTCGTCGGCGCGACCGCGGCGGGCGCTTACCGCACCGTCGGCAAGACCCTGGAGCCGGTAAGCACCATCAGCGACAAACTCGCCAAGATCACCGCGAGTGACCTCGGCCACCGGGTGCCGGTACCGAAGTACCGGGACGAGCTCCGAGACCTCGCCGAGACCGCAAACAAGACCCTGGACCGGGCCCAGTCGGCAGTCGAACAGCAACTTCGGTTCGCCTCCGACGCCTCCCACGACCTGCGCAGCCCGCTGACCGCCATGCGCACACAGATCGAGGAAGCGCTCATGTACCCCGATGAATCGAACTGGCCACAAACGGCGAACGCGCTCCTGGACAGCGTGGAGCGCCTGCAGGACCTGGTCACCGACCTGCTGCAGATCGCCCGGCTGGACGCGGGCGTCAGCGGCCGACACGAGGCGATCAGCCTGACCGACCTGGTGATATGCGAGCTAGACCGGCGGCCGCTCAGGGTCGCGGTGCTCCGCCACCTCACCCCAGGGGTGATAGTCGACGGGGAGCGGATCGGATTGACCCGGCTGCTGAACAACCTGCTGGACAACGCCGAACGGCACGCCGACTCCGCCATCACGATCACCCTCACCCTTGAGGCGGGCGCGGCGGTGCTGGAGGCGTGTGACGACGGCGAGGGCGTCGCCCCCGACCAGCGAGAGGTCATCTTCCAGCGGTTCGCCCGCCTGGAGGCCTCCCGCAGGAGAGACGCCGGCGGCACCGGGCTCGGCTTGCCCATCGCCCGGCAGATCGCCGAAGCCCACGGCGGCACTCTCACCATCGAAGACAGCCCCTGCGGCGCACGGTTCGTGCTGCGCGTCCCAGGCCGGGCCGCGCCGCCCGCAGATCACTCGCACCGGCGGTGGTGAGATCAGGACACACAGGCAGGCGGTCTCGGCATATCGAGACTCACGACCGGGTCTCCATCACCGAGGCGACCCGCACCCTCAAAATCGGCCGGTCCACCGACGCAGCACTCACTGAACGCTGACCAGCAGCTACCTCAGCCTACGGCCCCGTTTCTGCCGTATTCGTGGCCCGCCCGTTGTGGACGGTCCGGGATCGAGACGCTGAAGGGTCCACGAGGAGCCTAAGTGCAAGAAATTAGCGGCGGTGATCACGCCGCTGGCGAGGAACGTTGGGGCTCCAACAGCGCGAAGGACCGGCGTCGGTGAGGCATGAATGTCAGTGCCGGCAGGGGGCGAGGTGCTCGGTCACGGCGGCGATGGCTCCGGGCCCGGGTTTGACGTAGCGCATCGCGGTGCGCGGGTTCTTGTGCCGGATCTTGCTCGTGATCAGCTGCAGTGAACTTAAGCCTCACCGAGGTGGGTTGCCGCAGAGTGGCGTAGCTGGTGCAGATCGAGGCCGCCGTAGGTGTTGAGCAGGACGCGGGCGTGGTCGTAGCCCAGGCGGGCGCGGCCGGTGTGCGGGCAGATGTCCGCGGCCCGGGGCGGCGGGCGGGGACGGGGCGGCGTTCGGCACAGCAGCTGTCGGGCGAACTCAAGCGGCTGCGCCGCCAGATCGGCGTGGACGGCTTCAAGTTCGACGGCGGCGAGGCGCCCTTCTATGCCGCGCTCACACCCTGCTCTCGTAGGTGCTTACGGCACCCCGCACCGGACACCCGGATCGGATCTACGGGGATGTTCGCAATCCGTAAGAACCGGTGGTCTTGGTCGGGCGTAGACAGGGTATTGGAGCGGATACGTTCAGCCACCGGGGGAGGCCGATGATGGCCGAGGTTGTGACGTTGCCGCGAGCCGCGCCCGGCCTGCTGGCATTCGTCCGAGTCGCGGTCGCACTCATGTGGATCCAGAACGTGGGGTGGAAGACGCCCGGCTCCGACTTCGGCCGGGCAGGGCGGCCCGGGGGGCTCTACCTGTTCACGAGCTACGCCGTGGATCACCCCGTGTTCCCGCCGTACGCGTGGTTGGTCGAGCACGTCGTCCTGCCGAACTTCCTCATCTTCGG
>NZ_JBHZBH010000024.1:0-139903 GCF_042754765.1 Nonomuraea sp. NPDC059194
AAGCAGTCCAAGATCCGCGTGCGTCGCATCAGCTGAGCATCGGTGTCCCGCCGCCGCGGGCGCGGGGGCGGGGCCGGTTAAGGTGGGGCGGCGGGGCACGGGGAGGTTGTGGGGGACGGTGTAAGCGCCCCCCCCCCCCCCCGCCACCCCCGGCCCCCCCCCCCCCTTTCTCATGTGCTTGATCGGTATCCTATTATCCACTTGGCCAATAGTGGAGAGTGTGATGCGCAAACTGATCGACACCCCTCATCGACTCGTCGCGGGGATCATGGCCCTGCTGGTCACGAGCTCGGTGGTCGTTGGGACGGCGATGACGGAAGCTGCGACCCCGACGCCGGTACCGGCGTCGGCGCCGGCCGACACGTTCAGCTCCGACCGCGCGTTATCCCGGCTCAAGGAATTCGCCACCGAGCCGCGCCCGCTCGGCAGCGCGGCCAGCGATCGGGCCAAGGACTATCTGGTCGAGCGACTGCGTGCCCAGGGGCTGACCGTTGAGGTCCAGCGAGCCGTCGGCGCCCGCACCGGTGACGGCCTGGCGATCTTCGGAAGGACCGACAACGTGGTGGCCACCCTCCCCGGCACAAATCCTTCCGGAACCGTGCTGGTCGTGGCCCACTACGACTCCGTCCCGACGGGACCGGGCGCCGCGGACGACGCCGCCGCGGTCGCCGCGATGCTGGAGACCACTCGTGCGCTGGCCGTTCAGGGTCCGCTCCGCAACGACGTGGTCCTGCTGATCACCGATGGCGAGGAGGACGGGCTGCTTGGCGCCGACGCGTTCGCCAGAGAACATCCGCTGGGCCGCCGTGGCGGAGTGGTGCTCAACTGGGAGGATCGCGGCGTCAGCGGACCATCGCTCATGTTCCAGACGTCGAAGGACAACGCCCGGCTGATCGAGCTGTTCACCGACGCGGTGCCGCGGCCGCGCGGCGACTCCTCGATGGTCGAGATCTACCGGCTCCTGCCGAACGACACCGACTTCACCGTGCTCGCCAAGGCAGGCTTCAGCGGGCTGAACTCCGCCTTCGTCGAAGAGCCCGCCCGCTACCACACCGCCGACGACTCGATCGCCCGCCTGTCCCGGTCGAGTCTCCAGCACCACGGCACGAACATGCTCGCGCTGACCCGCGCATTCGGTCAGGCCGACCTGCGAACCCTCGCCACGGACCACGACAGCACCTACTTCGCGGTCTTCGGGTTCGTGATCAGCTACTCCAACGTCCTGGTCCTGCCGCTCGCGGCGCTCGCCGTCCTGCTGCTGGCCGGGCTCGTCGCGGTCGCGCGCAGGCAGGCAGTGCTCAGCCTCCCGCGCACGCTCGTCGCGATGGTCTCGGCGGTGGTGCCCGTGGCCGTGTCCGTCGTGCTCGCGCAGGCCATGTGGACGGCGCTGGTCGCGCTGCGTCCGGGCTACGAACCCATGGACGGCCTGCTGTACCGCCCGTTGAGTTATGAACTGGCCATCATGGCGCTGACCGCCCTCGCGCTGCTGTGCTGGTATCTCCCGCTGCGGCGGCGGCTGGGACCGGCGGCGCTGGCTGTCGGCTCGCTGGCCTGGCTCTGCGTCCTGGCCGTGCTCTGCGCGGTGACGGCGCCCGGAGCGGCGTTCGTGTTCACCGTCCCCGCACTGCTCGGCGCGCTGGGCGGCCTCCTCGCGCTGGTGCTGCGGCGGTTCCCGGTGTGGTCGGTTGTCACGATGTGTGCCGGAACCGTGGGTGCGGCGCTGACGCTGCCGTCCCTCGCCTTCGGCTCGCTGGGCGCGACCGGGCTCACGCTGGGCGGCATCGGCGCCGTGCTCTTCACCGGGTACGGCTTCGCCTTGCTCCCGGTCATCGAGCTGCTCTTCCCCGCCGTCGATCGCGGCGTGGGCAGGCTCACGGCCGTGGCCGTACCCTCGACCGCCATGGCGCTGGCGCTGGCCCTCGTCGGCACCGGCCTGGCCGTGGACGGCTTCGATCGCGAGCATCCCGAGAGCGCGCACCTGGCCTACGTGCTCGACGCCGACACCGGCGTGGCGAGCTGGGTCAGCGCGGACGCCGAGCCCGCCGGCTGGACGAGGCGCCACGTCACCGGCCACGACCTCGGCAGGCTTCCCGACGGTTACGCCCGGGGCAACCCGTGGACCGGCCCCGCGCGAGCGATCGACGTCGAGGGGCCGCGGGTGAAGCTGTCGGCCAGGAAGGGCGACGTCCTCACCCTGCACGTGGCCTCGGCGCGTGCCGCCTCGAGTGTGACCCTCCGGCTGGACCAGCCGATCGCCGAGGTGAGCGCGAGCGTCTCCGGTGACGCCCCGGTGGCGGTGCCCGTGACCGGCACGCGCTCGGGCGGCTGGCCAGGCGAGATCCGCCTGCGCGACCTGCCCGCTGGAGGGGCCGACGTCACCGTGCGGGTCGCCCGGACGGGTCAGGTCAGGATCACCGCCATGGACGAGACGCACGGGTTGTCCGCGCTCCCGGGATTCACGCCCAGGCCGCCGGGGCTGCAGGCGTCGATCCGCGCGGACGGCGACCTCGTCGTCGTGACGCGCGCCTACGCCTTCTGAGGATGGTCTTCGGCGGGCTCCAGCCCGGACTCTTCCACCATGTGGCAAGCCAGCATCATGGTCAGCTGCTCGCGGAACTCCGCCTCGTGCGCCGGATCGTCGGGATCGTGTCCCATGCCCGCCAGCCACGACCGGCTGCCGATGGCGAACCCGTAGGCCGCCGACACCCCGGTCAGCGCCACGGCCTCGATGCGGGAGCGGCTCGGAACCGGCCGTCCCGCCAGCGCGGACCGGATCCCCGCCTCGATCGCGTCGATCAGTCCCCGCAGGTCCGGCCGTACGGCTCCCTGGTAGTCGGCGTGCATCTCGGCCCAGACGAACAGCCGCAGGTAGCGCCCGTCCGCCAACGTGTCGAACAGCACGCTCGTGATCCCGTCGGCGGTCGGCACCCCGTGTTCGGCCTGGATCCGTTCGCGGATCCGCTCCTGGATGCGCTTGTCCTCCGACAGCAGAACCTCGCGGACCAGGGCGGCATAGGTGCCGAAATAGTGGGTCACCAGCCCGTGGGCGACGCCCGCGGCCTCGGCGACCTGTCTCAGCCGGACGTTGTCAGGGCCGCGTTCTTCGATCAGCCGGGCCGCCGCCGCCAGGAGTTCCGCGCGCGCCTGCTCGGGGGTACGCCTGCGCCGTTTGGGTTTCACGATCTCACCCTATTGTCGTGTCCCGCCCGAGCCATTGTCGTGTCCCGCCTGAGCCGACCGGCTCAGGCGGGATGTTCGGCCCAGGCGCGTGACAGGGCGGCTGCCGCGTGGTCGAGCAGCGCAGGGGGCAGGGCGAACCGGACAGCCCGAGGGCGGGGTCTGGCGCAGTCGGCGAGGGGTTCTCTCAGTCTTCGGCGGCGGCGGGCGGTAGCTTCATCCAATCGGGGACGTCCTGGCGGGCGAGCTCGCGAAAGTTCTCGCTTCCCCCGTCGGTGTCCCCGCCATAGGCGCGGCGCAGCAGATCGACGTTGGCGCCGATGAGGTCCTGCGCGTACTCGGGCAGTTGCTGCCCGGCGATGAGCGCCTCGACCAAGGGGGTGATCGCCTCACGGAATCGGGCTCCTTCGGCCAGCACATACCCCAGGACGGTGAGGCTCTGAACATAGTCGGGGAGGTAGCGTCGCGGTTGAGTTCGGCCAGCTCCCGGCGCAGGCCGAGGGCTTCCGCGCTGATCGGCACCGCCGCCTGGCGCTGCCCGCTCTCGGCCAGCCGAAGGGCGTGGTTGGTCAACCTCGCGGTCCAGTCAGAGAGCCGACGGCGGGCGGCAGACCGTGCCCGTCGGCGGCAGCTTCAGCTGTGTCAGATACCTGTTGGCGTGGGCGATCGTGCAGCTGTCGCCGGTGAGGTAGAGGCCGTGTCCTGGGCCGTCGAACCGGACGGTCCCCGAGCCCGGCACCCGCATCGCGAGGTCGGCGGTGCCGTCGTAGTCGGTCCAGGTGCCCGCGCCCAGGAACGGCGGCAGCTTGGTGGTGGGCATGGCGGTGGGCGGGTTGGTGGTCGGGGCAGGCCAGCCCACGCAGCCCAGCGGGTGCCAGAGTCTGTTGCCTGCGAAGTGCGGCGAGAGCCGCTCGCCTAGGGCACGGTTGCGCTCGTACTCGGCGTAGTCCGCGAAGCGCATGCCGTCGGCGCAGTGAACCATGTTCACGCCGCTCGTCGAGCGCGCTTTAAGGCTGCCCGTTCCCACCTTGATGTAGTCGGCGAACCCAGAGGCGTCGCCGCGCTCGGCCTGCTTGATGGCCTCTGCCAGCTGCCGCCACCGGGGGTACTCGGACGCCGCGCCAGGGCCGAACAGGTTCGGGCCGACCGCGAGCTTCAGGTCGAAGCCGCTGTAGGCGGCCCGCTGAGACTCGCCTCTGACCGGAATGGGTGACCTGTCGGCTCTGGCGATGAGCTCGCGCCAGGTCGCGCCCACGTCCCGCCCGTGCAACGGGCTGGTCGCCGTAGCGTCGGACCAGGCGATGAAACGGGCGAACATCGCTTCGGTCTCCGCGTACGTCTTGCGGGCGTCCGCTTCGGGGTCGAGGAGCTGGTTGACGATGCCATCGAGGTACATGGCCCGGATTCGGCCGGGGAACAGCCGGGAGTAGGCGACGGCGGGCACCCCGCCGTAGGAGGTGGCGATGAAGCTCAGCCGCTCCTCGCCGAGAGCTGCGCGGATCGTGTCGATGTCCCTGGCGACGGAGGCGGAGTCCATGTGGTCGAAGAACGCGGGGTCGAGGTTTCGGCAGCGCTCGGCGGCCTTCTGGTTGGTCTCGGCCAGTCTGCCGTACTCGGAGCTGTTCTTGGGCGGGACGATCCACGGGCCGGAGAGGAAGCAGTCTTTCGTCAGCACGCCCAGGTTCCAGCCATTGCGAGGGACGAAGCTGACCACGTCGAAGCGGTCGCGCAGGGCTGTGAAGTTGCCGGCGTGGTTTTTGAGGTCCTCGACGCCCGATCCGCCAGGCCCGCCGGGGATGGCGAACACTGTGCCGATCCGGTGTCCCGTACCGTTCGTGGCGAGTCTGGCGAGCGGCAGGGTGATCGTGCGGCCTTCCGGCTTGGCCCAGTCGACGGGCACCTGGATGACGGCGCACTCCAGGCCTTGCGTACCGCACGCCTTCCACCGCAGCGTGGAGGTGGTCGCGGCGGTCGGTGCGGCCACCACCGCTCCCAGTAGGGCGGTCACGACCAGACCTGCGGCCAGGGGCCTGATCCTGCGCCCGCGCGCGGCGATCGCGACCGCTCCGGCGGCCAGCGCCGCGACCGGGTAGGCGAGCAGCAGCGCAGCGGCCGCAAGTGGGGAGAGCAGGCCGTTCCCGGCGATCTGGCCCGGCAGGTTCTCGATCATGAAGGCGCCGATGCGCGCGCTACCCGGACTCGGCAAGGTCTTGGTCGCGACCGGCAGAACGAACAGGATCATGATCAGCACGACCAGCGACCCGGCCGTGGAACGGATCACCGCGCCCAGGCCGAGCCCGATCAGGGCGACCAGCGGCACCGACGCTCCGGCGATCAGGACGCCTGCCAGAACCCCGGGCTCGGACAGGGACGCGCCCATCGTCTGCCCGTTGAGAAGCACCAGGCCCGCGTGCCCGCCGAGGATGGCCTGGCTCGCGAAGTGCATCGCGAAGGCCAGCACCTGCCCGGCGACCAGGCCCACGACCAGGAGGGTGGGGATCTTGGAGAACAGCAGGATCTGGCGTCGCGGCACGGCGGTCAGGCTCGTGCGAATCTGCCCGGAGGCGTGTTCGGAGGTGATGGACAGCGCGCCGAGCGCGCCGACGATGAAGTAGGCGACCGACAGCCCGGTGCCCAGCCCGTCACCGACACCGGTGAACGTCAGCCTGTCCTCGGCCGCGTTGCTGTCCAGACCGCGGCCGATCATGAACGCCAGGCCTGCGCTGATCAGTACGGCCAGCACCGAGACAGCCAGCAAAAAGAGGTTCGAGCGGAGCGAGCGGAACTTCAGCCACTCCGAGGCGATCACGTCAATCATCTGAACTCCACACTCTGCCTGGTCAGTTCCATGAATGCCTCTTCCAGCGAGGCACCGCGCGGGGTCAGCTCGTGCAGCACGATCCCGTTCGCGTACGCCAGGTCGCCGATCTCCGAGGCGTCGAGCCCGGTCACCGAGAGCCCGATTCCTTCCTCATCCACACCCGCGCCCTGCTCCCGCAACACCCTCGTGAGCGAGGCCGGGTCGGTGGCGCGCACGAGTACGCCCCGCTGGAAACGTTCGATCAGCGCGGACATCCTCGTGTCGAGGATCAACTGCCCGCGCCCGACGACCACGACCTGATCGGCGGTGAGCGCCATTTCGCCCATGAGGTGGCTGGAGACCAGGACCGTGCGGCCCTCCCCGGCGAGCGAGCGCATCAGCTCGCGAATCCACCGGACCCCCTCGGGGTCCAGCCCGTTGACCGGTTCGTCGAAGATCAGCACTCCGGGGTCGCCGAGCAGCGCCACCGCGATGCCGAGCCGCTGTTTCATGCCGAGGGAGAACCCGCCGATCCTCTTGTGCGCGACTCTGGCGAGTCCCACCAGCTCCAGCACCTCCGCCACCCGGCCTGAGCCGATGCCGTTGCTCCGTGCGACCCAGGCCAGCATCGCCTGAGCGCTCCGCCCGCCATGCACCGCACCGGCGTCGAGCAGCGCCCCTACCCGATGGATCGGCCGGTGCAAGGAGGCGTAGAGGCGGCCCTCGATCAACGCGGTCCCCGCGTTCGGGACGTCCAGGCCGAGGATCGCCCGCATGGTGGTGGACTTGCCCGCGCCGTTGGGGCCGAGGAAGCCGGTCACCAACCCTGGCTTCACGGTGAACGTCAAATCGTCGACGGCGAGGGTGTCGCCGTACCACATGGTCAATCCGGTCACTTCGATCATGGGTCTCAGGTTTCCGGCCCGCGTGTCTTGCCTCCATGGGCGTGCGCCCCCCACGGGGGTAGGGCTGGGCCTACCCCCGTGGGAGCGTTGATCGGACACAATGCGGGAGTGCCCAGGTTGAGACGCGCACTCGTCGCCGCTGCCAAACTGCCGCTGAACGCCGTCACCGGCCTGGCCGCGCTGGTGCTGCTGATCGTCGCGGCGCCCTGCCTACTCCTGGCCCCCGGCCTTTTCCGCGCGGCGGCCCGCAGACTGGCCCGCTCCGACCAGGGAGACCTGCGCCTGCTCGGCTGGCTGGCCGTTCAGTGCGTCTTCGGGCTCGGCGGCCTGGCCGTGGTCACGGCCATGTTCTCCACCCTTGAGGTCATCCTGCACCTGGGCCCCTTGCCGGGGAGCCTGGCGGTGACGCTCACCCTGAGCCTGGCGATGCTGGCCATCGCGGCGTTGTGCGTGGTCGCCGCCGCCCTGGCAGGGCTCGCCCAGGCCCGCCTGTCCGAGCTGGTCCTGCACCCCGCCACCTCCCTGGCCCAGCGCGTCAGGGATCTGTCGGCCTCCAGGGCCGCCGCCGTGGACGCGCAGGCGGCCGAGCTGCGCAGGATCGAACGCGACCTGCACGATGGCGCCCAGGCGCGGCTGATCTCCGTGCGGATGAACCTCGGCCTGGCCAGGAGCACCACCGACCCGGCTATGAGCAAGGAGCTGATCGAGGACGCGTGGGAGTCGGTCGGGCAGGCCCTGACCGACCTGCGCGACCTGGTGCGCGGCATCCACCCGCCGGTGCTCGCCGACCGGGGCCTGGCCGGCGCGATCCAGGCGGCGGCCCTGCTCTGCCCGGTCCCAGTGACCGTCGAGGTGGACCTGCCGGGACGGCCCGAGGCGCCGGTGGAGTCGGCGCTGTACTTCGCCGCGGCCGAGGCTCTGGCCAACGTGACCAAGCACAGCGCCGCCCACACCGCCTGGGTCCGCCTGAGTCACGTCGATGGCGTATTACGTCTGGTCGTGGGCGATGATGGACGCGGCGGCGCGGACCCCGAGGCCGGGAGCGGCCTGCGCGGCATCCGGCACCGCCTGTCCGCCTTCGACGGCACACTCACCGTGCGCAGCCCGGTCGGCGGGCACACCGAACTCTTGATGGAGCTGCCTTGCGTGTTGTCATCGCCGAAGATCTAGCCCTCCTCAGAGACGGCCTGATCCGCCTGCTGTCCGCCCACGGATTCGAGGTGGTCGAGGCGGTCGACAACGGCCCGATGCTCTTGTCCGCCCTGATCCGGCACCGCCCCGACGTGGCCGTCATCGATGTACGGCTGCCGCCGACCCTCACCGACGAGGGCATCCGCATCGCCCTGGAGGCGCGTCGGCAGGTGCCGGGGCTGCCCGTGTTGATCCTGTCGCAGTATGTGGAGCAGCTCTACGCCCGCGAACTCCTGTCCGACCGCTCCGGCGGCGTGGGCTACCTGCTCAAGGACCGCGTGGGCGACGTCGAGCAGTTCGTCGACTCTGTCCGCAGGGTGGCGGCGGGCGGCACCGCGATGGACGCCGAGGTGATCTCGCAGCTCCTCACCCGCCGAAGCAGGGACGAGCCCCTCGGTGAGCTCACCCCCAGGGAGCGGGAGGTGCTCAACCTGATGGCGGAGGGCCTGTCCAACGGGGCGATCGCCGCCCGCCTGCTGGTCACGGACAAGGCGATCGGCAAACACACCAACAACATCTTCGCCAAGCTCGGCCTGCCACCGTCAGATGATCACAACAGGCGGGTCATGGCGGTCCTCACCTACCTGGAAGCCTAGGCCAGGTTGCTGCCGCATGATCCGCCAGTGCCCTCGAGATGTTCGAAGCCCGACATCAAGGTCCTTCTCACCGCTAATGGCTGTTCACCTGCCGCACACGGCCGCCCCGGCCCGGCCCGCAACCCGGCGATCGCCACCCCGAGCCCCGCCACCGCGACGAACAGGCCGAGCACACCGGCCCACTGATCAGCCCGCTCCAGCCCCACCTTCACGAAATAGGCACCCACCCCTGCCAGCGCCGCCATCGCGACCACGGCCCCGCCCCATATCAGCCCACGCCCGCGCATACCGGCATCATCGATCCCCAGGCAGGGTCCACGCAACGCGGTTACGGGATCACGCATCGAACGTGCCCGAACATCCGGAAAGCAAACAGTCCCGGACACCAGCAGGAGTACCCGATCACCCGGCCACGCCCACGGGACACCGCAGTCGACCCGGCCAGATACAGCCGGAACTTCCCGGCCACGACCGGGGTCTGGCGAACTGGATGGGGAGTGATCACACAGCGCGACTTCAGAGCAGCCAGTGAGCCCGTGGTAACGGTGGTGTCGATCGCGATCTGGCAACTCGTCGCGCATGAACACGACCGCCCTGTCACGATCTGGATCGCCAAGATCAGGATCATGAAGAGCGGCCGTGGAGGTCATTGTGCTGCACGAGCTCAGCGACAGGGAAGTCAATCTGCTGCACACGCTGTTCCCGCACCTGGCGGGACTGGTCCTCTCCCAGGTCGTGGACCAGGGAGAGAGCGTGACGATCGTGGCCCGCACCGGACCGGGGCCGGTGGCGCCTGCCGCGGGTGTGGAAGGCCACCGGCGCGGGTGCACGATCGGTACCGGCGTGCTGGACGCCGGTGGGCGGCGACTGGGACTTGGTGGCGAACAAGTCCGGCTCGACGCGGCTCGGCCTCGTGCTCACTGGGTCCAGGGCTACTTTGGACTTGGGCGCAGCTTCGGGAGTAGAGGGCCGTCTCCATGAGTTCGCGCCCGATCCCGGGGGGCGGCGGACGGTTCGCGTCGACCTGTGCGGCC
Organism: Nonomuraea sp. NPDC059194; assembly: GCF_042754765.1. Taxonomy (NCBI): domain Bacteria; kingdom Bacillati; phylum Actinomycetota; class Actinomycetes; order Streptosporangiales; family Streptosporangiaceae; genus Nonomuraea; species Nonomuraea sp. NPDC059194. The sequence continues at coordinate 9,704 of NZ_JBHZBH010000024.1, forward strand.
GCTCGGGGCCTGGGCACGCCGTGGCACCGGCCCCGTGGTGCTGATGTTCACGCAGCTCAGGCCGCGCACCGAGCGGCTGGCCTGGTTCCCCAACTACACGGTGTGCCCCGGGTGGCCGGTGGCTCATTGAACTCCGGAGCGTCGCCCCCGGCGGCCAGACCCGGTCGTGCCGCTCACACCGGCGCGAGGCGGGCGACGGTGGCGGCCGGCCCCTGGTCGTGCCGCTCACACCGGTGCGGCGAGGCGGGCGACGGTGGCGGCGAAGGCGTCGGGGTTGTCCAGCATGATGTTGTGGCCGGAGTCCGGGATCTCGACCACATCGACGCCCGCCTCGCGCAGGCCCTCGGCGTCGTGCGGCGGATCGGCGTCCGGGTACAGGTAGGCCCGCGGGATGGACATCCGCACCAGCATCTCGCGCATGGTGGGCACCGTCGCCCTGGCCAGGCTCGCGGCGGAGCGGTACAGGCCCACCGGGTGGGCCAGGCGCATCGTGGCCCACCAGTGTTCGCCCACGCGGTCGCGCACCTCATGCCGGCCGTACGCCAGGAATTCCTGCTCGGTGTAGCCGGCGATGCCGCTGCCGGAGGGGGCGCCGGGTGTCGGCGGGCGGGGGTCGAGGTTGCCGTCGACGATGACCAGGCGGGACACAACCTCGGGATGGCGGGCCGCCAGGACGATGGCGACCGCGCCGCCCATGCTGTGGCCGATCACGTCTGCGCCGGCGACGCCGGCCTGGCCGAGCGCGTCGGCGAGGGTGTCGGCGTGGTCCTCGAGCGTGTAGCCGAAGTCGGCGGGATGGTCGCTGATGCCGAACCCGAGCAGGTCGACCAGCAGCGAGCGGCGCCCGGCCAGCAGAGGGTGGGTGGCGACGCCGGCGAAGTACGGCGCGGCGCAGGCACCAAGCCCGTGGATGTAGACCCGGGCGGGGCCGGGGCCGGTGCCGGGCAACTCGACCCAGCGGATCTTGGCACCACTTGGATGGACGATCGTGGTCTGCATGACAACCTCCCGATGTATCGGAGGCAAGGTATATCGATACCGAGGTATCTCGCAAGCGAGGTATATTGACGGCATGCTGGAGCTGGCGATCCTCGGGTTTCTGTACGATCGGCCGTCACACGGGTACGACCTGCGCAGGCGGGTGGCGGCATTGCTGGGACACGTACGCCCCGTGGCCGACGGGACGCTCTATCCGGCGATCAAACGGATGGAGTCGGCAGGATGGCTGGTGCGCCAGGACGAGCCGGGCGTGACCGCGGCGCCCCGGCGCACACTCCACCTGACCGACGCGGGCCGCGCGGAATTGCTGCGGCGGCTGCGGGAGCCTGGCGACCTGGAGACCAGCGACGAGAACAAGTGGTTCGTGCTGCTGGCATTCCTGCGCCACCTGGACGACCCGGCGGCGCAGGCGGCGGTGCTGCGGCGGCGGCTGGAGTTCCTCGCCCAGCCGAGCAGCTTCTTCTACGAGGGTGATCGGCCGGTCAGGGCCGAGGAGTTCGACGACCCGTTCAGGCGGGGGCTGCTGTCCATAGCCAGGGCCACCAGCCTGGCGGAACTGGCATGGCTACGGGAAACCCTCGGCTCCCTGGAAACCTAGCCAGGCCGTCACCGGTGCCCGCCTTCCTGGAGGGCACGGCCAGGCCGCCGCCACCGGTGCCCGGTTGTCTGGAGGGCACGGCCAGGCCGCCGCCACCGGTGCTGGAGTGGCCATGCGAAAGGGGGCATGAGCGCCGTCGGAACGGCCAGAGTGCGACAGCGGGCTGAAGATCGCTGGGTTAGCGCCGCCGGCCGTACGGATGCGGGTGGCTGGGATTCGGGTCGTTCCGCTGGTCGCCGCCGTCTTCTGTGGGTCGGTTGGACGGCACTCGGGTTCCGGAGACGGAAGCGCGGGGCTCCTTGGGCGCGGATGTCTCAGGTGGTCAGGTGCAGCGCGCGGGCGACGTCGGTGGTGTCGGCCGAGGTCGGGGTTGAGGTGTAGCCGTCGCGCAGGGATGCGTCGAGGTCTTTGAGTCCGTTGCCGCTGAGGGTGATCACGATCGTCTGCCCTGGGGCGAGGTGGCCTCGTCGCCGTTGGTCGAGGATGCCGGCGATGCCGGCGGCTGAGGCGGGCTCGGCGAAGATACCGTCGTGGCGAGCGACCATGCGGTAAGCGTCAAAGATCTGGTCGTCGGTGACGGCAGAGATCAATCCTTGGGAGTCGTCGCGGGCGGCGATGGCGCCGTTCCAGGTCGCGGGGTTGCCGACCCGGATCGCGCTTGCGGCGGTCTCGGGCGCGGCGACGGGTGTGCCGTGGACGAGTGGTGCCGCGCCCGCCGCCTGGAAACCCCAGATCCGCGGCAGGCGGGTGGCGAGACCCGCGGCGGCGTAGGCCTGGTAGCCGCTCCAGGTGGCGGTGATGTTCCCGCCGTTGCCCACCGGCAGACAGTGGATGTCCGGGGCATCGCCCAAGGCGTCCACGACCTCATAGGCGACTGTCCTCTGCCCGGCCAGCCGCAACTCGTTGTTGACGGAGTTGACCAGCGCCACGGGGTGGTGAGCGGCAAGGTCGCGGGCGATCCGCAAACAGTCGTCGAAGGTTCCGGCGATCTCGATGATCTCGGCTCCGTATCGCACGACCTGGGCCAGCTTGCCGAGCGCGACAGCTCCCTTGGGCACCAGCACGGCGGCCGTGATGCCGGCGCGGGCCGCGTAGGCGGCTGCTGAGGCGCTGGTGTTTCCGGTCGAGGCGCAGACGATCGCCTCGGCCCCGCGCCCGGCCGCATGGCTCACGGCCACGGTCATCCCCCGGTCCTTGAACGAACCTGTGGGATTGGCGCCCTCCACCTTCAGCCAGATCTCGCAGTCCGTCAGGGACGACAGGTGATCCGAGCGGAGCAAGGGAGTGTTGCCCTCGTGGAGGGACACCACCGGGGTGCTGTCGGTGACCGGCAGCCAGCGCCGGTAGGCGCTGTTGATCAGACCATGCCAGATGCTCATGGCATGCACCGTAACATTCGTTTCACTTTCCTCGCTAACCGGCAGAAGGTGTAACGTTCGTTATCATGGAGCCCCTTGAGACCCGTCTCAGCGCGATCTATTCGGAGTTGCCGTCTGGTGAGCGCGCGGTCGTCCGCGTCCTGCTGGACGACTATCCGTTCGCGGCACTCGGCTCGCTCCGGGCGCTCGCGGAGCGTGCCGGGGTCAGCCCGCCGACCGCCTCACGCTTGGTCAGCCGCCTGGGCTTCGACGGCTTCGCCGACTTCCAGGCCGCGGTGCGGGCCACCGCGCGTGAGCAGGACCGATCACGGCTCCGCGAGTTCGTCACCCAGCACAGTGATACCGATCGCGCGGCGGAGAATCTGAAGGCTGGCCTGGAAAGCGCCCTCACCAGCGCGACCGGGCCCCTGCTCGCCGCAGCAGCCACCCGACTGGCCGAGGCAAAGGAAGTCTGGGCTCTCGGCGGCCCGTTGAGCGAGCTTGCCGCCGAGTACCTGATCCGGCAACTGGCAGGCCTGCGCCCCGGAGCGCACCGCGTCCCCGACTCCCCGCACGCGCGTGCCCGCACGTTGCTCGACATGAGCCCGTCCGATGTGGTCGTCGCCTACGATTTCCGCCGCTACTCCGCCGACACCGCGCGCTATGTCCACGCGGCCCGGTCTCGGGGCGCCCGCCTGGTCCTGGTCACCGACGCCTGGGAGTCACCCCTCGCAGACCAAGCCGACGTACTGATCCGGCTCCCGCGCGAGGCCGCGGGACCCATCGCACCCCTCACCCACGAAATCGCCGTCACCGAACTGCTCCTGGTCGCCATCGCCGCACAGCTCGCCCCCGCCACCCGCCTCGCAGAACTCGACGCTCTCACGCACGATCTGTTGCCGCCTACGTCATGAATCCAGAAGCGGCTCGCCGTCCCGGGAACGACCGCCGGCACCCGCGGCGCCCGGCCGAGGCTGCGCGCCGCGTTGGACATGCAGAAGCCGGGCGAAACTCTAGTGATCCACAAGCCGGGCCCGATCGCCCAGCTCCCGGTCCCCTTGGAGGGCAAGCCGCACGCGTGAACCTGGAGATCCGCCACCGGCTGGTGCCGCCGGTCGATGACGGGGCTCAGCCGGGTTGGCGCCCCAGACCGAGGACGTGGTCGACCAGGGCGTGGATGCGCTCGGCGGAATGCGCCCCCAGGTGCAGCAGGCGCCGGTAGTAGATGGGGCCGTACAGCAGCTCGATGATCAGCTGCAGGTCCGCGTCGGCCGGCAACTGCCCCTGCTGTTGCGCCTGGCGTAGCCGCTCGGTCGCGGCCGAGACCCGCGGCTTGACCAGTTGCTTGGCCAGGGCCTTGGCGAGCTCCTCGTCGTGCTGGCTTTCCGCGATGAGCCCCGTATAGGCCGATCCGGTCAGTGGGCTGGCCAGGAAGTCCAGCACCGCCGTCATCTGCGTGCGCAGGTCGGTGGCGAGATCGCCGGTGTCGGGGAAGGGGGTGCTGGACTCGGCGATCTCCCCCATCGCCTCGAGGATGACCGCTCCCTTGGCGGGCCACCAGCGGTAGATCGTCTTCTTGCTCACCCCGGCGCGATCGGCGATGGCCTCCACGGTCACGTTGCCCGGCCTGCTGCTCCTGTCGGGCCGGCTCGGCGACCTCATCGGCAGCAAGAAGGTGTTCCTGGCCGGGCTTGCCGTCTTCACCCTCGCCTCGCTGCTGTGCGGCGTGGCGACCGGCCAGGACATGCTGATCGCCGGACGCTTCCTGCAGGGAGTCGGCGCCGCGATGGCATCGGCAGTCGTCCTCAGCATGATCGTGGGCCTCTTTCCCCAGCCGGACGAGCAGGCCAAAGCCATGGGCGTCTACAGCTTCGTCTCGGCGGGCGGCGCCTCGGCGGGGCTGATCGCCGGCGGGCTCATCACCGAGGTGCTCGGCTGGCACTGGGTCTTTCTGATCAACCTGCCGATCGGCGCGATGGCTCTGGCCGCAGGCGCCCGGCTGCTCGCGCCGCAGAGCGGCCTCGGCCTGCGCGCCGGCGCCGACACCGTCGGCGCGGTCCTGGTCACGGCGGGCCTGTCCCTCGCGGTGTTCACCATCTCCCAGATCGCCGAGTCAGGACTCAACCTGTGGTACGGCGCCACCGCCGTCGTGCTGCTGACCGCCTTCGTCGTGCGCCAGGCGACGGCGACCAGACCCCTGCTGGCACTGCGCATCTTCCGCAGCAAGGAGATCGTCGGCGCCAACCTCGTGGTGGTGCTGGTCTTCGCCGCCGGATTCGGCTTCCAGTTCCTCAACGCGCTGTACCCGCAACGCGTCCTCGGCTTCGACTCGATGCAGACCGGCCTGGCCTTCCTGCCCGCGCCGCTGGTCATCGGCGCCATGTCGCTGTACTTCTCGGCCAGGCTCACCGCGCGGTACGGCACCCGCCGCGTGCTGCTGACCGGGCTGCTGGCGCTGGGCGCGGGCCTGATGTTGCTCAGCCGGGCACCGGTCGGCGGCGACTACTGGGCCGACATCGCACCCTCGCTGCTCATCCAGGGCCTCGGCATGGGCCTCACGATCCCAGCGGTGATCATGCGTGCCATGTCGGGCGCCGAACCCGCCGACGCCGGGCTGGCCTCCGGCCTGAACAACACCGCCCAGCAGGCCGGCGCCGCGGTCGGCCTCGCGGTACTGGCGACGGTCGCCACCGCGCGCACCGGCTCACTGCTGGGCCAGGGCACGGCTGCCATCACCGCACTGCGTGACGGCTACAGCCTCGCCTTCCAGATCGCGGCCGGGTTCGTGTTCCTGGGCTGGGCCGTCACCTACGTCGTCCTCAAGGACACCCGCGCGCGGGAAGAGGTCGCGGCATGAGCTGCGCGCACGCGTCACGCGCTCCGCCTGTCATCGCTGCCGGTTCCATCCACCGGCGAGCCTCGCCGAAGCGGGCGCCGACCAGGAGACCGTCCCTGCGCTGTCCCGTGACTTCGATGATGGGAGGTCCCTGCCGCGCATCGCCCATCACGCTCGAACCAGCATCATCCGATCGGATGATGCTGGTTATCCGACCCGCCCGAACCCCGGTCAGTCCGGGTCTCGTACGGCAGGCACGACGTCATCGGGTGGTGTGGGCAGCGTGGCGAGCGGGGCCGAGCAGGCGGATGAGGTGGCGGGATCAGCCGGTCAGTCGGGACGAACGGGGGGCGGGGGCGAGCGGCCTGCCCACCCTGGCCACGTGCAGGAGGGTCTCCGGGTCCGCGACGCCCAGCTTCGCGGCCAGGCGTTCGCGGGTTGCGGCGCAGTCGATGATCTGGCTGAGCGGGTGGGTGGTGTAGCCGAGCGCCGTCAGCGCCAGCCACTGCCGCATCAGCACCCGGCCCAGCTCGACCTGCTCCTCCACCGGCTCCTCCACTGGGCCGACCAGCACGAGCACGTCGCCGTCGTAGTCGAGCAGACCCCGGGCTGCGCCCGCCAGCAGCCTGGGCAGGCCGAGACGGCGAAGCGCAGGGTAGGCGGCGAGCGCGGCGCGCAGGCCCACAGTCTCCGCCCCGCTCAGCGCCAGCGTCTTGTGGGTGAGGCCGTCGAGCGGGTAGCGGGGGTGGCGCGGGGTCAGCCGCAGCCATGCGCGCAGCTCGCCGGTGACGGCGGGGTCGTCCCACTGGTGCAGGTCGGCCGCGTGCAGCAGGTCCGCCAGGTCGCGGCAGGCCAGGCGGCGAACCTCAGCCTGCCCGTGGGGATCGTGGCCGCGCAGCCGCTCCACGACGTCGCCGGGCAGGCGTCCCGGATGGTAGCCGCCGCGGTTCGTGCCGCGCCGCCGTACGTCGTCGGTGGTGAAGGGCGTCTGGTACGGCTGGGCGGCGCCGTACAGGACGCCCACTCTGCCGGGGCCCGGATCGGGCCGGAAAGCGACGCGCAGACCCGCGGAGGCGCAGACGATCAGGCAGCACTCGACGAACGCGCCCAGGCTGAGGCGCAGGTCACGGCCGGTGGGGTCGCTCGTCGGCAGGCAGCGGTCCTGATCCCAGCCGATCACCGCCTCCGTGTCGGCGTAGGTGAGGGTCCACGGCTGAGTGTTGTGCGCGCTGGGCGCGCGCCAGAAGTCCGGTTCGAGGGCCCGAAGCTCGTTCACCGGGTTTCTCCGAGGAAACCCCAGCCTTCAGCAGGTCGGAGAGGAATCGGACTCCTGCGGAGCGGGGCACGAACAGCTGATTCGCCCCCTGGGCGGATCAGAGTCCAGTAGGGTCGCGTCCGCGGGTTGCGAGAACCAAGCCTCCCGCGCGTGCTGATCGAGAACCAAGACAGCACATGCACCTCCAGGCTTGCCGTACCAAACCGGGCAGGTTCCGTCCCGGCTGGTGTTGAGGGTGTAAGACCTTGCTGGTCGCTGACCTGCGGGGCTTCCTGAGCCAGGAATTCCCCTGTTTCAGCTGGGGGAGGGTTCAAGTGAGGGTCTTCTCGTAGAAGGTGTAGCCGTGCAGGGGACGGCCGCCCATGGCGACGTACTGGGCGGCCGAGCCCGGGTTGGCGCGTTCGACGTAGGTGCTGCGCAGCGCCTGGTAGCAGCCTCGGCGCAGGCCCGCGTGCAGTTCGCGCGACAGCAGGCGCATGTAGCCGTGGCCCTGCTCGCCCGGGACGGTGCCCTTGATGATGAGGACGGCTTCGCGGCGGTGGTGTGCGCGGGTGGCCAGCAGCCTGAGCTGGTTAACGAGGTGCAGGTTGCCACCAATTTTCGCGATAAATCGGGAAATGTCAGGTAGGCAGAGGACGAAGGCCACCGGCCGGCCCGCCTTCGTCAGGTACAGCAGCAGCGACTCATCCAGCAGGAAGGCCAGGCCGTCGGTCTGCTCGGCCAGTTGCTCGGCGGAGATCTCGGTGTAGTAGCCGAGCTGGGCGAAGCTGGCGTTGAGCATCTCGCGCAGGATCGGCAGCTGCTGGGCGATGCGCCGCCTGTCGCCGTGGTGGATCTGGAGCCGCTCGGCGGCCAGGCGCTTCTCGTCGAAGGCGAAGACCGGCTCCTCGGGCACGGGGCAGATCCAGGTGTCGGCCTCGAACCTGCGGGTGAAGCCATACATGTCGTAAATTTCGGGATAGTACGGGTGGTTCCAGGCGCTGTCGATGAACCCGCGCTCCTCGAAGCCCGACGTGATGACCCCGCCCGACTGGTTGGGCAGCAGCGACACCGGCCCGAACGCGACCCGCCTGCCCGCCGCCCGCCCCGCCGCGCAGATCGCCTCCAGCAGCTCCTCCCCCGCCTCCTTGGTGAACTCGGTCAGCCCGAACAGCTGCGCGGCCGTGCCCAGCTTGGCGTCCAGCGCCGCGTCGGTGTGCAGGGTGGTCCGCCCGACCACCTCTCCCCCACGTCCCCCGCGTTCGAGCAGGCACAGCCGTACCCCGCGCCGATGCCACGCGCGGACCGTCGCGTGCAGCGGCGGGACGAAGCGCGCATCGCCGCCGTAGATCCGGTCGGTGAGCGCGAGGAAGGCGCGCAGGTCGCGCCTGGACTCGACGGGCCGCAAGCTCACCTACGGCTCACCTTCGGCCCCTCGCCTTCCTCCCCCGACAGCGGCGTGAACGTCTCGATGTGCGCCATCGGCCCGCCCTCCGCCCGCCAGACGCCGTTGGAGTAGCCCTCAGGCTCGGCGTTGTACAGGCGGATGTATCCGCCCGTGGCGTTCTTCGTCCCGTCGGTCACCCACCGCATGAGCTCGCGGTGATGGCGGCTGCGGGCGAAGCGCAGGAGCGCGTCGCGGTCGTCGAAGAAGGCCAGCGTGCCGAGCGTGAAGGGGAACTCCCAGTACACCTTGTGCCAGCGGTAGCCGCGCATCCGCCTCATGTCGCGCACCATCCGGAACCAGGTGAAGGTCAGCGTCAGGATCGACAGCGGCCCCCGGTAGCGGGTGGCGCCGACGAACATGGCGGTGGCCTGCCCCTGGGGCGGCGCCTTGCTGAAGTCGCTGGTCCTCATGCGTGCTCCACCAGGTAGACGTTCTTCATCTTGGTCAGCGCCGCGAACGGCCCGCCGTCGCCGTCGAAGATCCTGACGCGCAGGTCGGCGGCGGACGGGTCCTCCTTGAGCGACTCGGCGAAGTCGCGCGAGACCCGCCCCAGGTGGGCCACGACGCCCTCACGGCAGATGCGGGCCAGCTCGTCACGGTCGACGTCGGCCTCTTCACGCAACTCGACGTTGATCACCGGCCGGTACTCCAGTCCCGGCAGCTCCTCCAGCGACAGGCAGAACCTGGCGATGCTCGCGGCGTACGGGTTGCCCTGGTAAAGGCCGTACTCGACGTCCTGCGGGTAGAGGTTGGCGCCCATGTAGGAGATCGTGGAGTCCTTGCGGCCGAACAGGAACAGCAGCGGCAGGTTCATCCGCTCGTCGGTCCAGGTGGCGGCGTAGTCGGCGCCCAGCGCGCGCCTCACCTCGGCCAGCGTGTGCAGCCTGGCCTCGTCGCCGACGTTGTAGCGCAGCTTCGGCTGCAGGCAGCTCTTGGTGTTGATCGTGCACAGCAGCTCGCCGGAGCCGTTGACCTCCAGGAACGTCTCCAGCGGGTTGTAGTGGAAGATCATCGGCAGCCGCTGCTCGCCCGGGCCGAGCAGGATGTCGCGCAGCCGCTGGTCGGTGGCCAGCCGCTTGCGCAGCCGTACGGTGAACCCGCTCTCCGCGCCCATGCCGATCGTCAGATCGCTGGCGCCGTAGCCCGAACGCACCTCCTCGAAGCGCTCCTCCAGATAGTCGCGCAGCGCCTCGGTCATGCCCTCACCGCCGACCATGCCGCGGATGCGGTAGTCGTGCCAGCGGAAACCCGCCGCGTCGAGCCGGTCGCGCAGGTGCTTGAGGAACGGCGGGTAGGCGGCCACGACGTAGTCGTATCCGGGGCCGAAGTGCTCCAGCGTGTCAGCGATCTTCTCCAGGTCGGGGCCGGTGTTCTTGACCATCGCGATGCGGGCCATGGCCGCGCCGGTGGTCGTGCCGGTCGCCCAGGCGCCCATCGAGTAGGCGTTGATGACGAACAGCCGCTCGCCCGGGAAGACCAGCTCGATGTATCCGGCCGCGTTGCGGTAGATGCCCTGCAGCTCCCGCGGCCCGCGCACCCAGTTGTACGGCTTGCCGCTCGAACCCGACGACTCGTCCACGATCACCCCCGGCCGGTGCAGCCTGCCCTCCTGGCAGCGGCTCTGCTCGTCGTAGACGGAGGCGTAGTTCTGCTTGGTCGTCTCGGGGAAGTCCTCCAGCCGTCTGGCGTGCTCGGCGCCGTTCTCGCGAAGGAAGTCCCGGTAGGCGGGCACGTCCACGGCGGCGAACTGGCAGGCCACGCGGGCATGCCTGCGGGCCAGCCGGTCGAGGACCGGATGGTAGGAGCGGGCCATGAACCGCCACACGGCCGGGCGCGTGGCGCCCAGCCGGTAGGCGCCCGTCAGCAGCCACGAGTAGGCCTGCAGCCGGGCCCTGCGCCAGTGCTGGCGCGGGGTGAGCGGCCCCATGCCGGGACTCTTACGCGTCATAGTCGCGTAACTTAGCGAACACCAATCAAAAACCGCTCAATGACCGTCAATCGGACGGCGAGCCGACTCCATCTCGCCGAGCGGCGACCAGTCCTGCTGCGGCACGTTCGCGTTCACGATCCGCGGCGTCTGCGCCAGGTGGCCGGGAAGCGTCCGCTGAGCCTGCCTGAAATGCTCGGAGCGAACGTGCGCGCCTCCGGCCTCCTCATCGCGGAACGCCTCGACCAGGACGTACTCGGCAGGATCCTCGACGCTGCGCGACCAGTCGAACCACAGGCACCCGGGTTCGGCGCGCGTCGCGTCGGTGAACTCCCGCGTGATCTCGGGCCACCGGTCGGCATGCTCGGGCAGGACACGGAACTTCGCGGCAATGAAGATCATGTGATGCTCGCTCCTTCACGCTCGGTAAGTCGTGCTGTCCTACCCGCCGCGGCCTGGCCGTACTCCGCGTGCGCGGGGATGTATGGGCTGCTGAAGTGGGCTATGGTCACGAGTATGTCGATCCGGGGTGTGCGCAGCCCCGCCGCCTTCAAGGCGGCGGTGGGCCTGATGCTGCTTGCCCTGGTCATGTTCGCCGCAGCGCCGGGCTGGGCCGGCGACTCCGGCCAGCGGGCCCGCGCCTACACCGGCGACATCATCACCCCCGTGACCCAGGCGGCGACCGTCTCGACGTTGCCGCCGCCGTCGGCCAGGATCCCCGAGCACCTGTCGCGGGCGTGGGCGACCGTCGTGCGCACCGCGTCGGTACCCCAGCGGCCGGAATCCGGCTGGGCGGATGCGGGCTCGGCCGCCTTCCGCACTCCTCAGCGGTACGGGCATCACGCCCCGGGCTCGCGCAGCCCGCCGCAGGCGTAGAGATTCCTCTCCTCAACCCCTGTGCCGCGCCGTGAAGGCGACGGCACCAGGGGCTCATCGGTCTGCCCGCCGCCCATAGCCGCGGGCGACCGCTTGGATTCTCCACGCTAGGAGCGATGCCGTCATGGCTTCTTTGCATGCCCTCATCCAGGACTACTACCGGCACCACGCCCAGCTCGACGGGCTCCGCACGGTGCTGCACGAGCACCTGGCCGAAGCCCGGGCCGAACTGGAGCGTGCCACCCGGCGGGCGGCCACCCGCCAGGCCGGCCGGGCCCAGCGGCGCATCACCGTCATCGAGGCCGCCATCGAGCGGATGGACCGCGGGCTGTACGGCACCTGCCGCAGGTGCGGCTCGCTCATCCCGCTCGCCCTGCTGCGGCGCGCCCCGCACGAGCAGCACTGCGCCCGCTGCGCCGACCTCTGCGCGGCAAGGACCGCGGCATGAACGGCGGCATGAACGCCGCCACGGCCCTGCGCGAGCGGGGTGGCCGAAGCGCCGCACTCGACCTGGGCACGGCCCGGATCCGGATGGTGGGCCTGACCCACCCGGTGATCATCGACCAGCCGTCCCGCCTGACCTCGGCGGCCGGCAGCCGCCGGCCGGTCAGGCACGGCATGGTGGCCGACACCACGGCCTGCGCCCAACTGGTGGGCACGCTGCTGCGCAGCGCCTTTCCCGAGACGGCGCACCCCTGGGAGCAGGTGCTGCTGGGCGTGCCGGTGACAGCCTCGCCCGCCCAGCGCACCGCGGCCGCCGACGCCGTCACCCGCGCCACCGGCTGCCCCGTGACACTCGTCGAGGAGCCGCTGGCCGCGGCGATCGGCGGCGGCATGGACGTCACCGACCCGCGACCCCAACTCCTGATCGACGTCGGCGCGGGCATCGTCGAGGCCGTCGTCATCCACCAGGGCACCATCACCGACGCGCTCGCCGTACAGATCGCCGAAGCCGCCCAGCCCGGCCTGCCGCCACACGCGCAACAACGGGTCGTCGCCATGACGGCCGAGCTGCTCACGCGTGTCCCCGCCCGGCTGCGCGCGAGCGTACGCGAGCGCGGGCTGCTGCTGACCGGCGGCGGCGCCGGCCACCCGCGCCTGGCCTCGCACCTGTGTTCCCGTCTCGACCTCACGGTCAGCACGGCCAACGATCCGGCGCACGCGACGATCCGCGGGCTGACCCGCCTGTGCCTGTCAACTGACGGCTCCATGCCGTACGGCCGGCCGGCGACCAGCGTTTCCACCCAAGCCAAGAAGGAGGTCCACCGATGAAGCAGGACCAGCGCACCCCGCTCAGCGACACCCAGGCCGACGCCATCACCGAGGACCTGCAGGCGCTGCTCATGTGGCGCACCTCCCGGCTCGCGGAACTGGAAGGGGTGCTGCAGTCCGTCGACGGGGACGGCGACACCCGCCGCAGCGTCATGGCCGATCTGGCCGCCAACGAGCGCGCCATCGCCGAGATCCGCAACAGCCTGGACCGGCTGTCGGAGCGGACGTACGGCCGATGCGTCGGCTGCGGCACGCCCATCCCGTTCGAGCGGCTGAAGATCCGGCCGCTGACCCGGCACTGCATGCCCTGCCGCCGACAGCACGAGGCCGCCTGAAACCCCCTCCCGCGTGCCCCCGGAGGGCACGCGGGACTTCACGCTCTCGTCATGCCAGGCCCGCCGGGGCGGCGGGTTGGAGCGCAAGGCCGGGCAGTTCGGCCGGGGCCTGCCGTAGCTCACGGCTTCAGGTGGTGGCCCGCCACTCCGGCGTACGGTCCCTGTTCGCCTGGGCCAGGCCGGTCCTGACGCCTTCGGTGTCCAGGTCGGTCGTGTAGACGGGGGTGCCGGGCTGCTGCCGCCAGGACTCGTCGAGGCCGCCGGCGTCGACCGGGTCGAAACCGAGCGCCTCCACGAGTTCCATGACGACCGCCTTGGCCGCCTCGTCGTCCCCGGCGACGGGCAGGGCGATCCGCCCGGGGGCTCCGGCCGGGCGTCCGCCGTCGGCCAGGTGGTCGGCGTAGATGTTGTTGAACGCCTTGATCACCGGATGGCGGAGCTGCCTTTCGACCCACCGGCTCTCCGTCATGCCGGCCTCGATCTCCTCGATCCGGCCGTCACGCTGCTGCGGATAGTAGTTGCCGGTGTCGACCACGACCAGATCGTCGGGAGCGCCGTCGAAGAGTCCCGCGGGCAGGTCGGGCACCTTGCCCTCAGGGATGGTCACCACGACGAGATCGGCTCCCCTGGGCGCCTCCTCGACGCTCACCGCCCGCGCCCCGGTCTGCGCGGCCAGGTCGGTGAGCGTCTGCGGGCCCCGGGAGTTGGCCACGGCCACCTGGTGTCCGAGCGCGGACAGCCGCCGGGTGAGCGTGCCGCCGATGTTGCCTGCGCCGATGATGCCGATGTTCATGAGGCGTTCCTCACAGGTCTGTTACTGGTTGATGCGGGCGGTGACCAGGTCGGTGAACCCGTTGGCGAGCAGGATGACGGCGATGGCGGTGAGCAGGATGCCCGCCACCCGGTCCAGGAGCATGGCGCCCCTGAGCGAGATACGCCGTTCGACGTGCCCGGACAGGTAGAGGGTCAGCCCGGTCACCGCCGCGAAACACACGGCGGCGAGCGACAGGGCGAGTTTGTCGCGGATCGTCGTCGCTGCCGCGGAGGCGGCGACGCCGAAGGCGAAGGTGGTGCCGCCGAAGGTGAGCGGGAAGCTCAGCGGGGTGAACAGGACCGACTTGGGCTCGGCGGGAGGATCGGGTGCCGCCGCGGCCACCGGTTGCCGCCCCTCCTGCTGCCGGCTGTCCTGCTGCCGGAGTTTCTCCACCTCCTCGACGGCTCCCGCCTTGCCACGCATGAGCGGAATGGACGCATACGCCAGCGCGATGCCGCCGGTGGCGGTCAGCGCCGCCGTACTGATGCCGAGGAGTTTCAGCAGCGGCTCGCCGACCCACAATGCCGCCAGGATGAAGACGGCGGTGTTGAGGGCCAGTCCCAGCGCCAGCCCGTTGACCTGTTTGTGGCTGAACGGGCGGACGATCGGCAGGTAGGAGGCCAGCGCGGCGATCGGGCTGTAGAGCCCGAACAACGCCAAGAACAGGATCAGTGCTGGATGCGTCATCGTGGTGCTCCCGGTTGGTCACTGGGGGAGTTTCACGACACCGGTACGGCGGCGCGCGCCTCAGACGGGGTCGCGCAGGATCGGGCAGGTCATGCAGTGCCCGCCGCCCCTGCCCTTGCCCAGCTCGAAGCCCTCGATCTCGACGACGTCCACCCCGTGCTCGCGCAGCTTCCTGTTGGTGAACTCGTTCTTGTGGTAGCCGACCACCACCCCCGGCTCCAGGGCGACGAAGTTGCTGCCGCTGTCCCACTGCTCCCTGGCCCGCTGGTAGTCGTCGCCGCCGGTCGGGATGATGTCGAGCTTGCCGATGCCGAGCGCGTCCTCGAACGCCGCGGCCAGGTTCGGCTCACGCCGTACGTCCACGACGCCCTCCTTGTCGCCCGGCCGCAGCGAGTAGACCTCCGCGTTCTCCACCACCGGCGGGTAGCCGGTGGCCTTGTCCACGTCCAGCAGTGTGAACACGGTGTCGAGATGCATGTACGAGCGGTGCGGCGGGATGTTGACCGCGAGCACCCTGGTGGCGGCCCCGGCCGCGAACAGCTCCCTGGCCAGATGCTCGATCATGATCGGGCTGGAGCGCTCGCTGACGCCGATCGCGACGGCGCCGCCGCCGATGGGCATCATGTCGCCGCCCTCCAGCGAAGCGCGGCCGAAATCCTCCTCGTCGAAGCTGCCGTCGTCGCCCATCGGCGGATACCAGTAGGCGAAGCCGTCGTCGGCGAACATCGGGTGGAAGTGGTAGATGATGCTCTGGTTGAGCGTCTCCAGGCGGCGGGCGTGGTAGTAGAGCGGGTTCAGCGAGACCCCGCCGTACAGCCAGGCCGAGGGGTCACGCTGGTAGAGCGAGTTCGGCAGCGGCGGCAGGATGAACGAGCCGGTCCTGGCCATGGCGGTGACCAGCGAGCGGGCGTCGAAGCCCTCGCGGCTGGCCTGGGTGGCCGAGACGAACTCCTCCTTGGTCAGCCCGCCGATCAGATGCTCGGCCAGCTTGTCGCCGCTCCAGGAGGCGAGCTCGGCGCGGACCTCGTCGACCAGCGAGGGGCCCACCGTCAGGTGGGTGACCGTACGCTCCACCGCGTGCCGCTTGGCCTCGGGGGCGGCCTCGAGCGCCTCGGCGAGCAGCTGCTGGTGGTAGAACACCTCGATGCCGCGCCCGCGCATCATCGCCACGAACGCGTCGTGCTCGAGCTGGGCGCGGCTGACCCACAGCACGTCGTCGTAGAGCAGCTCGTCCTTGTTGGCCGGGGTGAGCCGCTTCAGGCTGAGATCGGGCCGGTGCACGATCACCTTTCGCAGCGTGCCCACCTCGGAATGCACTCCGTACTTCGTGCTCACAACACCCTCCTATGCCGGTCGATCACTTTCGGGGAGAGGGACTGCCCGCGCCCCGCTCCAGCGGCAGCACCGGGATGCGGAGGGTCAGGGTGCCCGCGGTCGGCGAGCGGAAGGTGACGTCCACGGGCGTTGCGCCCATCGGGCGGTGGATGCCCACGAGCTCCAGGTGCGGACGGTCGTGGCCTTCCTGGAGGCTGACCGTGCCGCGGGGAGGGACCGCGACATGGATGGCCTGGTTCGCAGGCGCGTCGCCCTCGCGGTAGACGACCTGGTCGGCGTGCACGGTGCTGGCCCCGTCGAGGATCTGCTCCCTGTCGCCGTTGTTGACCAGCGTCAGGTACAGGCCGAGGTCGTCACCCGCCTTCTGCTCGTCCTTGGGCGGGGCCAGGATGTGCACGTGGACCAGCCGCAGCATGCCGACCTGCCCGTCCACCAGTCCCCCGCGATCCCACGCCTCGGGCCCGCGCCCCGAGGCGCAACCCCCGCACGCCAGGATCAGGCAGGCGGCCAGGAAGGCGTGCAGCGTCCGCCTCTTGGTGCTCATGTGTCGCTACTGGCCCGCGGCGGCCTGGACGTGGAAGACGGCCTCCCGCAGGTCGGCCTCGGCTTCCTGGCTCAGCGACGTCTGCATGATCTCCCCGCCGAACGGGGCGATCTGCGCGATCACCTTGTCCGGGGTGCTCTGCGTGACCAGCAGGAACAGCGCGGCTCCGCCGGGTTGCAGCCGCTGGCCCAGATTCCGCATGAAGTCGTCGTTGACGCCGATGTCCGTGCTCGCCCCCGCGCCCGCCACCGCTCCGACCGCCATCCCCAGCAGCGGCGCCAGGAACAGCAGGCCGATCAGTCCGCCCCACAGCGTGCCCGACGCCGCGCCGCCCCCGGCCGTGCTGCGCAACTGGTGCAGCTTGATCTTGCCGTCGGGCTTCTTCTCCGCGACCGCGGCGTCGGCGAGCGTGATGAGCTTTTCGCGCTGCAACTCCAGCAGCCGGTCGCGCGCACGGGTCGCGGTGGCGACGTCCGGATAGGCGATGGCGATCAGATTACTCATGGAATCCCCCGATTCCCGCTATGCCGAGACAGACCAGGAGCGGCCATAGCGGCACATAGCACATCGTTCCACTGCGGTCGTCGCACGAAACGCGGACCTGCGAGAACGGCACCTCGACGCGACCAAGGAAGCATGGCCGTACATCGATGGGTGTAGGGCCCTTTTCGCTCACGGGGACGAGATCGGCGAGGGTAGGCGCCGCCAGGCTTGAGGGGTGACGAAACGTATAGCCGCCCTGGACGTTCTGCGCGGCGTGGCGATCATGGGCACGCTCGGGACGAACATCTGGATCTTCACCCATCCCGGCGGCCCGGCGCAGCTGATGGGGCTCGGCGGCGACAGAGGAGCGGTGGAGACGTTCCTGACCTTCCTCACCAACGGCAAGTTCCTCGGCCTGCTGACCCTGCTGTTCGGCATCGGCCTCGAACTGCAGTACCGCAGCGCCGTACGCAAGGGCCTGACCTGGCCCGGCAGGTACCTGTGGCGCGCGGCCCTGCTGTTCGCCGAGGGCGCGCTGCACTACGTCCTGATCTTCGAGTTCGACGTGCTGATGGGTTATGCGGTCATCGCCGTGATCGTCGCCTACCTGATCGGCCGCAGCGACCGCGTGATCAGGAGCTGGATGGTCGCGGCGGGCGCGCTCCACGTGAGCCTGGTCGGCCTGTTGACCCTGGCCATGCTGACCACCGGCGACATCGACTCACCCACCTCCGCAACCGCCCTCTACACCGAGGGCAGCTGGCTCGACCAGGTCGTCACCCGGCTGCGCGACCTTCCCCTCTACCGGTCAGAGCTGATCTTCATCATCCCCATGGGGATCGTGCTGTTCCTGCTCGGCGCCCGGCTGCTGCGCGCCGGCGTCTTCGACGAGCGCGGCGCCGCCCTGCGCAGCAGGTTGATCGTCATCGGGCTCGGGGTCGCCGCGCCGCTGAACCTGGCCACCTCGTTCGCGGGCCCGGCCTGGTTCGCCGTCGACCGCTACATCCTGCCGCCGCTGGTCGCACTCGGCCTGCTCGGGCTGATCAGCTCGATCACGCTCGGCCTGCGCGGCACGCCCGGCCCGGTCCGTACGGCTCTGGCGAACGTGGGGCGGACGGCACTGTCCTGCTACGTGCTGCAGAACCTGGTCGCCGGCGTGCTCTGCTACGGCTGGGGCCTCGGCCTGGCCGCCGAACTCGACTGGCTGCGCCCCTGGTGGGTGCCCGTCGCGTGGGCCGGCATCTGCCTGCTGTTCATGACGCTCGCCTCGCTGTGGCTGCGCCGCTTCCACCGCGGGCCGCTCGAACTGGCCTGGCAATGGGCCTACCAGGCGCCATGGACCAAGCGCGGGAGCATGCACACCTGAGCCTTCCTATCGGGTGCCAACTCTTCCCGGGTACGGCCTGGCCCGCTCTTCCTCGCCGAACACCGCCCCGTACCGAACCCGAGAGCGTGGCAGGCCGCCTACGCCGTACCCGTCAGGCGCAGTCGGGTGCGGGCCGGCGCCGACGGCGGCAGGGTGGCCAGGACGTCAGCGAGGGAGACCCCGGCAAGGCTGCCTCGCCACGCCTGGTGCGCCTCGGCCATCTTCGCGGCCAGGACGCACGTGCTCCGGCACTCCTCGGGCGGCAGCGCGCCCCGTCCCTGCTGGCGGATCTCACGGCACTCATACGGGGAGGACGTGCCGGCGACGGCCTCGACGATCTGCAGGAGCGTGATCTCGGAGGCGGCCCGCGCCAGCCGGAACCCTCCCCGCGGACCCGTGGTCGCGGCCAGCACGCCGGCCCGCACGAGCGCCTGCAGCTGCTTGGCGAGATAGGCCTGCGGGACGTCGTAGTACTGCGCGAGCTGCGTCGCCGACGCGGTGGCTCCCG
Source organism: Nonomuraea sp. NPDC059194 (assembly GCF_042754765.1). Taxonomy (NCBI): domain Bacteria; kingdom Bacillati; phylum Actinomycetota; class Actinomycetes; order Streptosporangiales; family Streptosporangiaceae; genus Nonomuraea; species Nonomuraea sp. NPDC059194. Next base: position 28,344 of record NZ_JBHZBH010000024.1, read on the forward strand.
GGTCGAGCTGCGCCAGCGACGTGGCGCAGTGCAGAACCCACTCAGTACTCACAGGTGTCGAAGGCAACGCCCACTACGCCGGCAAACGGGAACAGGAGCGCCTGGTGGCCGCCGGACCAGTGCCGTGGACGATCGTCCCCGCCACACAGTTCCACGACTTCGCCGCGATGGTCACAAGCTGGACCGAGCAGGACGGCGTCGCCACCGTCGCGCCACTGCTCGTCCAACCGATCGCCCCCGCCGACGTGGCCGACATCCTCGCCGAACTCGCCACGGGCAACCCGCAGGGACGTCACGCCGACGTCGCCGGGCCCGAACCGCAGGACCTCGTCGACATGGCCCGGCGCACCAACCAGGCGCGCGGCCGTACGGTGAAACTCGTGCCGACCTGGTCAGCGCTGTTCGGCCCGGCGATGGCCGGCAACGTGCTACTGCCCGGCAAGGACGCCCGCATCGCGCCGACCACCTTCGACGACTGGCTCGCCGAACAGCGATAGAACCCCGCCATCGTGCGGAGGATCCACCATGAGATGATCCCAAGCCATGGAAATCATCGACAGCGGCCGATTCCAGCCCGCGGCGGACGGATCCGCCCACTACGCGGAGCACCTGGCGGTCCCCGCGCTCAGCTTCGGAACGTACTCCATTCCGGCCGGCGCGACAGATGGGCAATCACCGCACAACGAAGACGAGATCTACGTCGTGACCAGCGGGCGCGGCTCCTTCACCTCAGGCGGCCACACCATCGAGGTCGGCCCCGGCACCATGCTGTTCATCCCCGCCCGCGAGGAGCACCGCTTCCACGACATCACCGAAGACCTGGTGACGCTGGTGTTCTTCGCCCCCGCATACAGCGGCATCCCCGAGTCCTAGGAAGATCCCCTCGTGGGCGACGTCGGCCAGCCTGCGGGCTCCGCCGCCGAGGCCACCCCTCGGCCCTCGCCCGCGGGGTTGGCGACCCGCGGATCGAGACGGCCCTGCCAGGCGGTCACGCAGTGGTGGACGGCCCGGAACGTCCCACCGGGTCTGCCGACGTGGGCGTCAGGTGCGTGGCGATGACAACGGCGACGATGACAACAGCGATCAGCGGCAGCGGCAGACGGGTGAGCGGCGTCAGCATCACCAGCGCCGCACCGGCCGGCAACGCCGCGTTGAGCAACGGGCCGGGGCGGTGCGGCCTGATGTGCACCGCCCAGAGGCTGATCAGGAACACCGCCACCGGTACGGCGACCGCGGCCCCCGCGGCGAACGCCGTGACGTGCGAGGCGTGCCTGCCGTAGTCGATCGCCACCGCCAGCCCGGCACCGATCGCGGCAGCCGAAGAGTAGATGAAGTAGTGGCCGTAACCCCACCGGAACGCCGCCTTGCTGGAGGTGAGGATCCGATGTGCGGGCCGGGCGAAGTACAGCCACCACATGGAAAAGACGATGACCGTCCCGCTCAGCGCCACCGACAGCAGCGCCCCGGTGGCGATTCCCGCCGCCAGCCCCGACTGGATGGCGCGCGTCGCGGCCAGAATCGACTCGCCGAGCACGATGATGAAGAACAGGCCGTACCGCTCGGCGATGTGGTGCGGATGCCAGGTCGTCTGCCGGGCGCGCTCGGCCCAGCGCGGTACGGCCAGCTCGCCCAGCACCAGCACGAAGAAGCCCACCAGCCCGGCGCGTTCCGGCAGAGCCAGCCGCAGGATCCAGCCGGCCTGGACGACGGTGATGCCGATCGCGTAACGCAGCGCACAGGCCCTCCCGTCGGGATGCTCACGGGCCGCACGCAACCACAACGCCACCAGGGCCAGGCGCATGATCGCGTACCCCAGCGTCACCAGCCCGAAATCCTTCCCCGGTCCGAACGCGGCGGGCACGCCGGCGGCCAGCACGAGCACGCCGACGATCTGGACCAGGATCAGCAGCCGGTACACCACGTCGTCGGGGTCATAAGCGGACGCGAACCAGGTGAAATTCATCCACGCCCACCAAATGGCGAAGAACACCATCGCGTACCCCAGAACGCCCGTACCGAAGTGCCCCTCGGACACGGCATGATGCAGGACCGCCGCCGCCTGCGCCACGGCGACCACGAAGCACAGATCGAACAGCAACTCCAGCGGGGTGGAGACGCGATGCCCTTCCCGCGGGTCACGTCCGGTCATCCGGTTCCACACCGGCTGCCGGCCGGTGCCAGTCGGAGCGCTCATTGCCCCTCCGCGGCTGAGTCGGTCATCTCAGCGGGTGGTGTAGCCGCCGTTGACGAAGAACGTCTGGCCGGTGGCCCACCAGCCGTCGGTGAGCAGGAACCGCACCCAGGGCACGATGTCCTCGATCTTGGTGAGCTCGCCGTTCATGGATGAGGACTTGTGATAGGCGATGGAGTCCTCATCCTCCGCCGGGTAGAAGAACGGCGTGTCCATGGGCCCGGGCGCGATGTTGTTGACGGAGATCCTGCGGCCGAACAACTCCCTGGCGAGCGCACGGGTGAAGTCCTCCACCGGAGCCTTGGCCCCGGCGTAGATCGAGTAGTTGCCGGTGAAGGCCGCCAGCAGGGACGTGACGACGGTCAGGATCTTGCCGCCGTCCTCCACGCGCCGGGCGGCCTCCTGCATGACGAAGTAGGCGCTCTTGGCGTTGACCGCCATCATGGCGTCGTACTCGGCCTCGGTGATCTCCACCATCGGCTTCTTGACGACCATGCCGGCGGTGTTGACGCTGGCGTACAGGGAGCCGTAGGCGTTGAGCGTCTCGTCGAAGACGCGCTTGACCTCCGGCACCCGCGTCAGGTCGGCCTGGATGGCGAACGCCTCGCCGCCTGCCGCCTTGCAGGCCTCCACGGTCTGCTCGGCCCCCTCCTTGGAGGACGGGCTGTTGTAGTGCACCACGAGACGCGCGCCGTCGGCCGCGAGTGTGCGGCAGATCAGCGAGCCGAGATTACGGGACGCTCCGCCGACGAAAACGGCTTTGCCGTTCAGGCTGGTGCCGGGTCGCTCGGGCATGATGTCCTCCTGGTTCCTCGTCTTGGTGTTCTTGGCATCTGAATGCCGCCGGCGCGGCCGGATGACGGCCTGGTCGCCGTACGGCAGGCCTGGCCGCGCAACCTTCCCGTCCCGAACCGCGAAGCCTGGACCGCAGGGATCACGCCGCCGGGTGCAACCCCCGGCGATCTACCGCCTCTTCGGCGCCATGCAAGACCTCCTGACGGCCGTCGCAGCCGACGGATTCGCCCAGCACCTGGCCCGCAAAACCAACCGCCCCCCACGACCTTCGGCCTCGAACCCCCCGCGCACTACCGGCTGATGTACCCACAGCAGCCGACCGGCACATCCACCAACTCCTGCACAGCCATCACACCCACCGCTGACCCGCGTGGCGGCCATCGCCCGGATCAGGCCCGGGCCACGGTCAGCACCGCCTCATACTCCGAAGCGTTCGTCGAGCTGGCGTGCTGGCCGTCGATGACGGCATCCTGGCCGGCCCCGCACCCCCACACCACCCGCATGACCGGCGGCTGGGAACCGAATTCCACCACCGTTCAACCGTCAGCGCCCGCTCCATCAGCGACCTGGAACGCGCCATCTACCGCACGGTCCGTAAGGAGACCGCACGGCTGCTGGCCGACGCGTTGGAGCTGTCCGCCGACGTACGGATGAGGTTCGAGGCCGCCGCCGGTGAGGCGGATGAGGTCTCTGCGGAGTTGTGCGGGACCCGGTCCGCTGAGCGGGGCTGATCACGCTGTTTCGGAGCTGAGGACCTGCGCCACGGGTCGGCGCGCCGCCAGGCGTGCGGGCAGGGCGGTAAGTGCCGCCGTCGCCAAGAGAGTCGCGAGTGCGGCGCCGAGCAGCCAGGAGGAGGGGGCTTCCACCGAATTCCTGGCGGCGAAGAGCGAGAGCAGGCCGATGCCCAGAGGGACGCCGATGATGGCGCCGGGCAGGCTGGGCAAGAGCTGGGCGGTGGACAGTCCCGCGGAGATCTGCCCCGGGGTGGCGCCGAGCGTACGTGCGATGGCCATGCTCGCCCGAGCCTCCATGGCAGTGGTCCAGGTGAGCGTGATGGTGTTCACGACGGCGAGTGCGATCAGCAGGATGGTGACGGCGAGCATCAGCTGGCGGTCGTGCTCGCCCCGCAGGTTGGGCAGAGCGGACGAGCCGTTCAGGCCGTAGCCCCTCTCCGGCTGGGCGTAGAGGGTCAGCAGGGCGACGATCATGATCACTGTGGTGGCGGCGGAGCACGCCTGCAGCACGGCGCGGCCCGGCCGGCGGGCGGTCAGCCGCAGCCCGAGCAGAAGCGGCGTGGGCAGCAGCGACGACAGCGCGGTGAGCCAGGGTCGGTGACGGGGCTGGTGCGCGGTGGCGGTCAGCGCCGTGACGGTCGCCGTACGCATGGCCCGCAGCGTGGGACGCAGCGTGGACAGCACCGCCACCGCCACGGCCAGGACGGTCGCCGTGGCAACGGTGGCGCCGCCCGGCCCGACCGCGTCGCCGATCCGGCTGGCGGTGGGGCTGGCGATGGCGGGCACGGCCAGACGGGCGATCACCAGCCCCAGCGCGTCGCCGACCAGCGCCAGCGCCAGGTACTCGGTGAGCAGGACGGCGGCGATCAGGCCGGGGCCGGCGCCGACGGCCTTGAGCAGCCCGGCCCGGCGCGTCTGCTCGGCGGCGCGTCCCGCCGCCAGCGCCGCCACTCCGGTGACGGCCAGGAAGCTCAGCAGCCAACTGCCGACGACCAGGATCGGCTGGCTGTCCTTGAGGACGACCAAGTCCTGTTGGGCTTTGAACTGCCAGGAGTGAAAGTTGATCCTTACGGTGGAGTCGCGGTGGGCGTCGCGGAAGACCTCAGTGGCGGCAGGGTCGCGCAGCTTCAGGTCCAGGGCCAACGTCACCGGGAGATCTTGGGACGACGCCAGTGTCCGGGCATCTGATCGGGTCATCCAGGCCAGACCGCTGTAGTCGCTGGGACCACCGCCCGGGCCGATCTGCGCCGCCCAAGGGTAGATCGAGGTGGCCGCGGTCACGGCGATCCCGACAACGGGGTACGACCGGCCGGCGATGGTGACGCGGTCGCCGACGCCGACGCCCAGCGCGGTGGCGAAACCGCGTTCGAGGACCGTGCCGCCGGAGCGTACCCAATGACCCGAGGTCACCAGCGGCCGGTTGACCACGCCGGGCGTCTCGACGAAGCCGTGCACCACCACCGGAGACGACGTGGAATCGCGCGTGGTGAGGCCGGCGTAGACGATGCGATAAGGGCCATGGTGGGCGACTACTTCGGGAGCGTCCGCCAGCGAGGCCAGGGCCGAGGTCACGGCGGGGCCCGTGTCGCCGGACAGCGCCACCACGTCCGGCCCGGCGGTGGCCGCGCGGGTCTGCTCGTACAGCGCGTCGCTCACGCCGCGCAGGGACAGGCCCAGGGCCATCGTGGCGGTGGTCACGGTCACCGCGAGCAGGAGCATCGCGGCCTGGGCCTGGTGCCTGCGAAGGTCGGCCAGCACGAGGCGCACGACGAGCACGATGGAGCCCATGACGTTCAGCCCTCCAGCCCGATCAGCCCGCCGAGCCCGCGCGCGTGGGAGCCGGCCAGCAGGGTGTCGTCGACGAACATCCCGTCGCGCATCGAGACCAGACGGTCCGCCGTGGCCGCCACCCGCTCGTCATGCGTGACGATCACGAAGGTCTGCCCCGCGGAACGCAGCTCCTGGAAGATCCTCAGCACCTCGAGGGTCGCCGCGGTGTCGAGGTTGCCGGTCGGCTCGTCGGCCAGGACGACCAGCGGGTCGTTGGCCAGCGCGCGAGCGACGGCCACCCGCTGACGCTGCCCACCCGACAGTTGCGACGGCAGGTGCCGGGCGCGGCCGGAAAGCCCGACCCGTTCCAGCAGCAGGCTCGCGCGCCGTCTGGCCTGGCGGCGCGAACGCCCGGCCAGCAGCGCGGGCAGCTCCACGTTCTCGGCCGCCGACAACTCCTCCACCAGATGGAAGGCCTGGAAGATGAACCCCACCGACCGGCGCCGCATGCGCGCCAGAGCTCGCTCGCTCAGCGTGTCGATGCGCCGCCCGGCCACCCACACCTCTCCATCAGTAGGCCGCTCCAGGCCACCCAGCAGGTGCAGCAGAGTGGATTTCCCACAGCCGCTGGGCCCCATCACCGCCAGCATCTGTCCCTGAGGCACCTCCAGGTCGACCTCGTCCACCGCGCGGACCCGGCTCTGCCCCTGACCATGCGTCTTCACCAGGCCGCAGGCCCGGACCGCGGCACTTGACATGTTCATCCACCCTCGACTTCGTCATCGACCTTGGACCAGGCCCGCTCACAGGCATCCAGCCAGCGCAGGTCCGCCTGCAACCGCAGCACAACCCCTTCCAGCAGCAGACCGGCGCCCGACCCCACCGGCTCGGCCAGCGCCGCCTGCTGCGCCTCGCGCAAGCGGCGCAGCAACTCTCGGCGCTGCGCCGCCACCAGCTCCACCGGGTCGGCCAGCCGGGCCGCGGCGGCAGCGGCGAGCTTGAGATGGAACTCCGCCAGGTCCGGTTTCGGCCAGCCCACCTCGGCCAGCCAGGCGGACACCCGCTGCTGCCCGGCCGGTGTCAGCGCGTAGATCTTGCGCTCCGGCCGTTCGGGCAGGCCGTCGGCCCGTTCGCAGACAACGAGCCCCGCTCGCTCCAACCGGGTCAACGTCACATAGATCTGACCGCGGTTCATCGACTCGCCCAGCGGGCCAAGACTGCGCCGCAGCCGAGCGTGCAAGTGGTACCCGTGCGACGGCTCCTTGGCGAGCATCGCCAGCACTGCGTCCTGCACTCCATCCCCCTAACGGTTGGCTAATAGATAGCGGTTACCCATGAGAGGTGTCAAAGCCGGGCCGCGCTGGGCGAGTCAGAGCAGCCCGCCTGGCTGCTCGGACACGCTGACCCATGCGCTCACCCCCGGCGCGCCCGAAGCCCTCGCCTTCAACTTCCCCCAAGCCGCCCCCCGGCCCAGACAAGGCGCTCGGTCCGCGCGACGGCCGTCCCGACACCAGGTGCGCGCGACCGTCCTACCGGCAGCCCGGCACTCGGTGGTCCGGGCAGAGCCGGAGGCGGCACCAACCTGCTCACCCCGCTAGGAGTACGTACCCCGGCCAATCCCCGGGCCGAATCGATGGCGATACTCCAATGGAGTGAGCCCGATCTTCCGACGCATCAACGCGCGCAAATTCGCAGCGGTGCCCAGCCCACTGCGCCGCGCGACCGCCTCCACGCCCGACTCACCCCGCTCGATCAGCCGGCACGCCAGCGCAAGCCGTTCCCCCGTGAGCCACACCAACGGCGTGCAGCCCAACTGCGCCTGAAACCGGCGATGCAACGTCGCCGCACTGACCGAAGCACGCGCGGCGAGATCAGACACCGCCAGCGGAGCGTCCAGCCGTTCCAAAGCCCAAGCCAAGACCGGCGCCAAAGACTCATCCGGCACCCTGGGCACCGGCCGCTCCACGAACTGCCGCTGCCCGCCATCGCGGTGCGCGGCGAAGACGAGCCGCCGGCTCACCGAATTGGCCACCTCAGCACCATGATCGCGACGGACGACGTACAGGCCGAGATCGAGCGCGGCCGCGCTCCCCGCAGCCGTGAGGATGTCGCCGTCGTCCACGAACAACACGTCAGTCTCCAGCCGGACAGAAGGGAAGCGAGCCCGGAACGAATCCGCCCACTGCCAGTGCGCGGTGGCCCGGCGCCCATCGAGAACCCCCGCCTCCGCCAGGGTGAAAGCACCACTGCAGAAGCCGACCAGGCGCGCGCCGCGCGCATGCGCCCGCCGGACGGCATCAAGTACGACCGGACGGCGCGGCACCTCCACATCAGGACGATTCGGAACGATCAACGTATCCGCCGATTCCACCGCCTCCAGATCGGCGACGCCCGTGAGCGTGAAGAACCCGTCCCGCATCAGCGTGCGCGGCTCGGGAGAGCACAGACGGAAGTCGTAGAGATCGCGCCCGAGCTCCGGCCTGCGCAGGCCGAACACCTCGGTCGCGCAGCCCAGCTCGAAAGGGTTGGAGTTCTCGTCCACGATCACGACAACCCGGTGCGGGCCCGCCGCACGAACGACATGCGAGGATTCTTGCGCCATGTGCTATTCCTAGCACTCACAGGGATGATGCCCAGTGGGGCAGGATCCCAGCGTGAGCAATGAACCCATCACCCTCGGCAAGGCCCTGGCCTCCTTCGACGCCCTGTGGAGCCCCCGCATCGTCACCCGCGTCAACGACTACGACGTACGCGTCGCCAAGGTCGAGGGCGAGCACATCTGGCACGTCCACGACGACACCGACGAGTTCTTCCTGGTGCTCGACGGCGAGTTGCACATCTCCTTGCGCGAACCCGGCGGAGAGCGCACGGTCCGGCTCCCCCAAGGCGCTGTGTTCACCGTCCCCCGCGGCACGGAGCACAAGCCGGCCGCCCCCACCGGAGCTTCGATCCTCATGTTCGAGCCCACCGGGACACCGACCGTCGGTGACCACCATGCCGAGATCCCCGACCACATCGACGCGACGACGGGGCACCCGCTCGGCTCCTGAAAACTCGCAGACGGCGTCCCACGAAACCCATCCGCCCACCACCCCCGCTCCGAACTCCACGCGAAAGGGGAAAGGGGGCACGGCCGCCGCGGCGACGGATTGACTGGTGTCCGCCGCCGCGGCCCGCAACCGGTTCTCACCCGGGCGCGGCTCTCACGGGTACCCGCGACCGGGTGAAACCGCCGAGCGCTTGCCGTTTGGTGAGTCTTTAGTCCTTGAATGACGGATGGCCGGTAGGCCACCCCGCCCAGCGCCTTTACAATGTAGATCAGGAATAGTAGCCCTCTACAGGAATCCTGGCCTCGTCGAACAACGCGGGCCCCTCCAGCACCGGCTGTGGGAAGCCGCCGCCGGGCTTGAGCCCGGCCAGTTGCTCGCTGGACAGCGCGAACACCACCCGCCCCAACCCCGACCGCTCGATCGCGCCCGCGCACATCCCGCACGGCTGGCAACTGGTGTACATGGTGGTCCCCGCCGCCGTGTCCGGGTCCAGCTCGCGCGCCGCCCACCGGGCCAGCTTCAGCTCGGGATGCGCGGTGATGTCGGAGTCGGTGACGGAGGTGTTGTGGTCCTCGGCCAGCACGTCACCGTCCGGGCCGACCAGGAGCGAGCCGAACGGCGGGTTACCGCCCCGGCGCGAGATCGCGGCGAGCTCGATGGCCCGGCGCAGGAAGTCATCGTGCGTCATGGATACTGCCTCTCGTGTGGGCCGCGACGGCGGCCAGTGCGTGCCAGGCCCGTTCGGGATGGCGCGTGTCTTCAGGGTCGATGTCGAACGGGTCGAGCACCACGGTGTCCGCGCCCATGGCCCGCAGCCGTTCGAGGTCGTCGACGATCTGCCCTATGGTGCCCTCCCCCGCGCGCCGTCCGGCGCCGGTGACTGGCTCGTCGGTCATCCGCAGCACGATGCGCGGCACCAGCGCGGGTACGGCACGGCCCTCGGCGGCGGCCACGGCCGTCAACCGGTCCAGCGCCTCACCCAGCCACGACATCGTGAACCGCAGCGGATGCCAGGCCGCGCCGTGCCGTACCGCTCGGCGCATGCCGGCGTCACTGTTGCCGCCCGCCCAGATCGGGATCCGCCCCTGACCGTAGTCGGCCTCGTTCTCCCAGGCCGCGCGTACGGCGTGCAGGTAGTCGTCGGTCAGCCTGCCACGCCGCTCGTACGGCACGCCGAGCGCCTCGAACTCCTGGCGCGCCCAGCCGGCGGCCACGCCGAGCACGAGGCGGCGCCCGCTGAGCTGGTGCAGGTTCGCGGCCATGCGCGCGATGAGCAGCGGATGCCGGTAAGGGACGACGAGCACCGTGGTGCCCAGCCGGACCCGGCTCGTGATGCCCGCCAGCCACGCGAGCGTGGTGAACGGCTCGTAGAAGGGAGGCGGGTACTGCTCGGCCACGTCCGGCGTGATCACGACGTGGTCGGAGACCATCAGCAGGTCGAACCCGAGGCCCTCCACCGTCTGCGCCCACTGCCGGAGCGTGGCGGGATCGGTACCAGGGCCGAAGTTCGGCACGTTAACGCCCAGTTGCATCGCTTCAGCCTATTGACCGGATCAGCCCGGCCGGAAGCGAAACTTCCCGGCATTACCGTCATTCGACCGGGGATCCCTCGGTAGTGTGGGCGAATGACCGTGAGTCTCGACGGGACCGACTGGATCATCCTGGCCGAGCTGCAGCGTGACGGCCGCGTTCCCCTGACGGAGCTGGGCCGGCGAGTCAGCCTCAGCGCCTCCGCGGTGACCGAGCGCGTCAGGCGGCTGGAGTCGGCAGGGGTCATCACCGGCTATCGGGCGCAGGTGGATGTGGAGAAGGTCGGGTTCGCCGTGCTCGCGGTGGTGCGCCTGAAGTACCCGGGCAACCGGCACGAGCCTCTGCACCGGCTTCTGAGTGAGCGCGCCGAGATCCTGGAGTGCCTGCGGACCACCGGCGACGACTGCTACATGCTCAAGGTGGCCGCGACGTCGATGGGCCATCTCGAACAGCTGGTCAACGCGCTGACGGAGTTCGGCAGCACCACCACCAACCTCGTCTACAGCCAGCCCTTGCCGTACCGCGGACCACAGGCGCCCTGACCTGCTGAACCAGCAGGAGATCGTTTACGTGGTGCTTTCATGAGGAATCTACTGGCTCCGGCCGCCGCCTTCCTCATGATCGTGAGTTGTGGCGGCACACCCGAGCAGCGCATCGACGCACATCCCGCGGCCTACCCGGTCGTGGCGACACCCGTAGAAGCGGCCACGGTCCGCATCGCGTCGTCCAGCATCGGCAAGATCCTGGTCGACGACAAGGGCATGACGCTCTACCTGTTCGAGAAGGACAAGAACGGCAAGTCCGACTGCTACGACGAGTGCGCCAAGGAGTGGCCGCCCTTCCTGACCGAGGGCGAGCCGCAGGCGGAGCAGGGCGCCAAGGCCGACCTGCTCAAGACCGTCAAGCGGACCGACGGCGACACCCAGGTCGTCTACGGCCAGTGGCCGCTGTACTACTACCACGACGACAAGAAGCCCGGCGACGTCACCGGGCACGACAAGGAGGAGTTCGGCGCCGAGTGGTATGCCCTGAACGCCCAGGGCGAGAAGGCGCACTGACCACGGATCATCCGAGCCCCGACGAGGCGCGGGCGCGCGGCCGTCATTAGGCCGACGCGAGGTCCGCGCCGGGGTGAGTGACGCCCTACGTGTGGGTACGGCCGGGCAGGCCCAGAGGCCCGCGGAGACGGCCGAACGCGACCAGCTTCGACCTCGACACCCGGCTCACCGCGACCACTCCCGCCCCCGCCAGCGCCGTCACGCTCGCCACCAGCAGGACACCGGAGAGCACTGTGAGGTCCGCCGGGGCCAACCCCTGGGCCGCCTGCAGCACGCTGACCAGCACCACCCCGCCGTAGCCCGCGGCCGCCACGGCGACCAGCCGTACCCTGGCGGCCTCGCTCCAGCCGGTCAGCATGAGCACCGCGGCCAGCAGCGGCAGCGCCTGCACCGCGTGCAGGGTCACCGCGTGCGGCACCTTGAGCTGCCCGGCCGCGCCGAAGATCGACAGGTCGGTCGCCTGCGGCGGCAGCCCGATGGCGCGGCCGTTGGCGATGAGCGCGCCACCGGCGACCAGACTGAGCAGCAGCACCGCCAACCCCGCCCATACCGCCAGTCTCATGCTGGGCGAACCGTCGAAGCGCCGCCACGCCAGCACGGCGATCGCGATGATCGTCGGGATCAGCCCCACGATCGCGACGGCCGCCAGCGCCGCCGACACGGCGGCGTCGACGGGTGTGCCGAAGTTGAGGTGCGAGGGCACTCCTCGCCACCGCTGCAGGTCGATCAGCGCCGTCTCCACCAGGCTCGCCACCGTCAGCGTGCCCACGAGCCATCGCTCCTGCCGCTCCCCCAGCCCTGACCGCCCGGCGATCCAGACCAGGCTGAGCAGCGTCACCCCGAAGGAGAAGCCGAACAGAATGGGCTTGCGCCACGACACGGGGCCGCCCCATCCGCCACCGTCGACGGCATACACGACAAGGTGGAAGGCGCTGCTGGCGAGCAGCAGCATCGCCACGCCGTACCCGAGGCGCTGGTATCCGGACACGGCACCAGCCTGGCCGGGCGCCGCCCGCGGGAACATCCGCCTGCGGGAGGCGGCCGGACTACACCCGCCGTGGTAGCCGAAGCGGGGGCTATGCGCTGGCCCGCCGTGATTTGACCAGATAGTACAAGCCCGTCGCCAGCCCGGTGATCAGCAGCACGAGCCCGATGCCGATCATGGACAGGATCGTCGGCCAGCGCAGGCCGTCCGGCAGGTGCAGCGCCAGGAACCACGAACGGTTGTCCGCTCCGGTGGAGAGCATGATCGCGGGGACGACGCCCTGGGCGACCAGGGGCACCCAGCACAGCGTCAGGCTGGCGATGACATAGGCCCGTCGTCCGGCGGGAGCGAGGTCGAGACCGAGCCGCCGCAGGCCCAGGTCGGGGCGGGGCAGAGCGACCTCGGGGCTGCGGTGCCTGGCCGGGGCGAGCTGCGGGCGCCTGCGTACGGGCCGGGAGCCGGAGCGGAAGTGGTGGAGGAGCTCAGGGGCGGTGCTCTGCAGCCTGGCCGCTGCGATCCGGCCGAGCAGCCACGCCAGCACCGCGCCGCTGACCACACCTGCCACCGGGCCTGCCCACATCGGGCCCAGCCGTACGGCGAGGAAGGCGGGAGCGGCGGTGGCCGCGGTCAGGATCAGCATCAGCAGAACCTGGGTGAAATCGGTGCCGTTGTCCAGCAGGTTGCCGCCCCTGCGGTGCGGGTCGGGCAGCGGAACCGGACGCAGCACCGACACCAGCACGGTCACGCCCGCGCCGCCGCCCAGGACGGCGGGGACGAGCGCGGCGAGCCAGGGCCACTGCTCGTACTGGCCGGAGACGGTGAGCAGGCCGGCCGTGAGGATCACGGTGGGTGGCGCGGCGATCAGGAGCCAGCCGCGCTGCCGGCCGCGCACATCGTGCCGGACAGCGCCGGGAACCATCAGCTTGCCCCACAGTTCGGTGCCGTCGTCGCCGTACAGGTTGGCGCAGATCGCCGACATCCACAGCGCGAACAGCAGCCCGGTCCACGGCAGGAAGACAGAGGCGCCGACGGCCAACGGCAGCAGGCAGAACACCAGCGCGTAGCCCAGGGCGAAGCAGACGAGGTGAAAGCGGTGCAGGTCGCGGGTGTAGGTACGCAGTTCCCTGGCGGCGACCGCGGTGACCGGGCCGCGCACCCACCGGTCGGCGGAGACCCTGGCCGGGCGGCCATGGGCGCGGCGGGTGGTCAGGCGCCGCCGCATCAGGACGGCCCAGCCGTACAGGCACCCGGCCCCGAGCAGCGCCAGACCGGCCAGGGCGGCGACCGCGAGGGCCCAGTCACCGCGCCCGGCCGCCTCGACCGCCGTCAGGCCCCAGCCGGACGGCAGGAGGTGCACCCACGTGGTGAACAGGCCGGGAAAGCCCGTGGTCAGGGCCGCGCTGACCAGGGGCGACAGCACCCAGCCCGAGTGGAGAGCGGCCAGGACGGCCGCGCTGACGAACCCCGCCAGCGCGGCCCCCAGCCGCGACCGCATGACCTGGCCCAGCACGGCGGTGACCAACCGGGAGGCCAGCACGCTGAAGACCAGCTGAAGCGCGACCGCGGCAACGCCGACGGCGATCGCGCCCGGCCCGAGTCCGGCGGCGACGGCCACGACCACCAGCCCGGTGAACGCCACCACCGTCACCACCGGGGCGACACCGACGAAGGCCGCCGCGGCCAGGCCGGCCATCAGCGCGCGCGGGGTCAGCCCGTAGAGGGCGAAGTGCTCGGGGCGCAGAGTCTCGTCCCCGCCGCCGAACAGCGCCGGCCCCAGCAGCCACCCTGCCGTCCAGCCGGCCAGCGCGGCGCCGAGCAGGTCGAACCGCAGCGACGCGACCGGGTAGTCACGACCGGCGAGCACGAGCACGGCGGCCGCCAGAGCCAGACCGACCAGGCCGCCGACGATCATCTGGGCGGCACGCTGCCCGGTCATGGAGTTGTGCTGGACGGCCAGCTTCATCCGGATCAGGATGCCAACCACGCCAGCTCCTCCACCCGGGGCAGCTGGCCGCCGACCAGGCTCACGAACCGTTCCTCCAGGCTCAGACCGGCCCGGACCTCCGGCAGGGACCCGGCAGCCGCGACCCGGCCGGAATCGATCACGGCCACGTGGTCGCACAGCTGTTCCACCAGCGCCATCACATGGCTGGACAACACCACGGTCCCGCCGCCGCCGACGAACCGCTTCAGGATCTCCTTGATGGTCGCCGCCGAGACCGGATCCACCGCCTCCAGCGGCTCATCAAGCACCAGCAGCCTCGGGGCGTGCAGCAGGGCGGAGGCCAGGCCGATCTTCTTGCGCATGCCGGTGGAGTACTCCATCACCAAGGTGCGCTCGGCCGTCTGCAGGCCCAGGGTCTCCAGCAGTTCCCCGGCGCGACGCTCGACGTCGGCCCGGTCCATGCCGCGCAGCAGACCGGTGAAGCGCAGCAGCTCACGCCCGGTCAGCCGTTCGGGCATGGCCAGCCCGTCGGGCAGCACGCCGATCAGATCCTTGGCGCGGGCGGGGTCCGCCCATACGTCGATGCCGAAGATCTCGGCCCGGCCGGAATCCGGCCGGAGCAGGCCGACCGCCATCGACAACGTGGTGGTCTTGCCCGCTCCGTTGGGGCCGACCAGACCGAAGAACGATCCGTTCGGCACCTCCAGCTCGATGCGGTCGACGACGCGGTTGCAGCCGAACGTCTTGGTCAGACCGGTCAGGCGAAGTCCCGGCCCTGTGGTTGGTGATCTCACGAGAACCCTTCCGATTCTGTACGGCACGTGCCGTGCCGTGAGCATGGCGAAAGGGAATCCGATCTGTCAATACGGCACGTGCCGTGCCACTATCGTGATGGCATGACCGACAAGCGCAGCCGTCGCACCGCCGACCGGACCGAGGCCATCATGCGGACCACACTGGAGCTGGTCCAGGAGATCGGCTACGCCAAGCTCAGCATCGAAGCGGTCGCGGCCCGCGCCGGAGCCGGCAAACACACGATCTACCGGCGCTGGCCGTCCAAGGGGGCCCTGTTCCTGGACTCGCTGCTGTCGTTGAACGCTCCCGGCCTGGACTACCCCGACACCGGCGACATCGTCGCCGACCTGCGCGAGCAGATCTACGCTGCCGTCGACCTGTTGGGCAGGCCGCCTGTGGGCCCCTTGTTCCAGGCCCTGGTCGGCGAGGCCCAGCATGATCCCCAGGTCGCAGCCGCGCTCAACGAGCGCTTCATCATCCCGCAGGCAGAGAAGACCGCCGTCCGGCTGAAGGCGGCCCGCGACCAGGGCCAGCTGTCACCCGACTTCGACCTGGACCTGGCGATGGCGATCCTGTCCGGTCCGCTGTACTTCCAGTTTCTGATCATCCAGGAGCCGGTGACCCACGAGTACGTCGACCGGATTCTCGATGCCCTCTTCATCGGGATGCGGCCACGGCAGTGAAGCGTGGTTTGTCCGGGTAAGAACCCATTTATGAAGGTGACTGCGGAGGACACGGGGATCCTGCTGCTGCGCGTCCCGGCGGGGCTGCTGCTCATGGGGCACGGCGCGCAGAAGCTGTTCGGCTGGTTCGGCGGAGGAGGTCCCGACAAGACCGGCGAGCTGATGACCGCGCTCGGCTACCCGCAGGGCAGGACGATGGGCCTGGCCGCCGGACTGGGCGAGCTCGGCTCCGGTGCGGGGATCGTCCTGGGCGCGGCCACGCCGGCCTCCGCCGCCGGTCTCATCGCGACGATGACCAACGCGATCGTCTCTGCCCACCTGCCCCAGGGGCTGTGGGCGCAGCACGGCGGGTTCGAGTACCCGCTGGTGCTCGGCGCGGGCGCGGCGGCGCTGGCGGTGCACGGGCCGGGCAAGCTGTCGGTCGACGCGCTGCTCGGCTGCGAGCGCAAGGGGCTCGGCTGGGGGCTGGGCGCGCTGGCGCTCGGACTCCTCGGCGCGGCGGCCGTCCTCTCCCTGCGCCAGCGCGACGACGGCGACGCGGCCCATTAAATTAACCACGTGGTAGATTTTGCGGAACGATCGCCGCAACCACGTGAAGGGCAGGCGGGATGGACCGCGCATTCCCGAAAGGGTTTCTGTGGGGCGCTGCGGGCAGCGCTCACCAGACCGAGGGCAACAACGTCGCCAGCGACATCTGGGCCCTGGAGCACCGCCCCGGCTCCCCGATGAGCGAGCGCAGCGGCGATGCCTGCGACAGCTACCACCGCTGGCGCGAAGACCTCGACATCGTGCGGTCGCTGGGCTTGACCTCATGTCGCTTCGGCATCGAGTGGGCGCGGGTGGAGCCGGTGGAGGGGCACATCTCGCACGCCGCGCTGGCGCACTACCGGCGGGTGATCGAGGGATGCCTGGAGCGCGGCCTTACCCCGGTGGTCACGCTCCACCATTTCTCCAGCCCGCTGTGGTTCCAGCAGGAGGGCGGCTGGCTCGCCGACGCGGCGGTGGCGCGCTTTCGCCGCTATGTGCGCGCGGTGCTGCCGATCCTGGACGGCGTGCGGTGGGTGTGCACCATCAACGAGCCCAACCTGGTGGCGATGATGGCGGGCCTGACGAAGGACGACAGGCAGACCGGCGGCGTCGCGGGCGCGCTGCCGCCACCCGACCAGGCGACGGCCGACGCGCTGACGGCGGCGCACCGCGCGGCCCGCGAGGAGCTGACCGGCTTCCTGTCGGGCTGGACGATCGCCAACCAGAACTTCGAGGCGCTCGACGGGGCGCACGACGAACGTGACGCGTGGGCGTGGCCACGCGAGGACCGGTTCATCGAGGCGGCCAAGGACGACGACTTCGTCGGCGTGCAGGCCTACACCCGGGTCCTGGTCGGCCGTGAGGGCGCGCTGCCAGTGCCGGAGGCGGCCCGCCGTACGCTCACCGGCTGGGAGTTCTACCCGGCGGCGCTGGGCAACGCCGTACGGTACACCGCCGCGCGGGCGCCCGGCGTGCCGATCCTGGTGACGGAGAACGGCATCGCCACTGCCGACGACGCCGCGCGGGTCGAATACACCCGCGGCGCCCTGGCCGGGCTGCACGCCGCCATGGCCGAGGGCGCCGACGTCCGCGGCTACCTGCACTGGTCGCTGCTGGACAACTACGAGTGGGGCTCCTACACCCCCACCTTCGGGCTGGTGTCAGTCGACCGGGTCACCTTCGCCCGCACCGTCAAGCCGAGCGCCCGCTGGCTGGGCGAGATCGCCCGCACCGGGATCCTCGGCTAGGGCGGCGACGAGGCTGTCCACCACCTCGGTGGACAGCCCCACGCCGAAGGTGGCGAACTTGGCCAGCGGCACGCCGAGCGCCATCCGCATGAGGGCGGGGTCGGCGGGCGCCGCGCCGGGGTCTATCACCTGCCTCAGCGCCCGGCTTCCGGCCGGGTGGGCCAGCCACTCGCCGAGAGTGGACATCCTGCCGAGTGGGGCCCGGTGGCCGTCGCCGGGGGTGGACAGTTCGGCGCGCAGGCGGATGTCGCGCGAGGAGGCGCCGACCTCGACGGTGAAGGCGCCCGCGTCGACCTGCCAGTCGTGCCGGCTGACCGACCAGCGCGCCAGGTCGCGCGGGGTGAGGGTGAAACGGACCCGCTCGCTCCGGCCCGGCTCCAGACCGACCTTGGCGAAGCCGCGCAGCTCGCGGCGCGGCCGGTGGTTGCCGTCGAAGGCCACGTAGAGCTGGACGACCTCGTGCGCGAAGCGCTCGCCGGTGTTGGTGACGGTGACCTCGACGCCGCGCTCATCGGCCTTCAGGTCGGTGTACTCGAAGCGGGTGTAGGTCAGCCCGTGGCCGAAGGGGTAGGCGACCTCGACGTCGGCCGTGTCGTAGTAGCGGTAGCCGACGTAGCGGCCCTCGCCGTACACCACCCGGCCGTCCTCTCCGGGAAAGTGCAGGTAGGAGGGGACGTCGGCGAGCCTGAGGGGGATGGTCTCGGCGAGCCTGCCCGACGGGCTGTGCGCCCCCGTCAGCAGGTCGGCGACGGCCGAGCCGCCCGCCTGGCCGAGCAGCCAGCCCTCCAGGACGGCCGCGGCGCAGTCCTGCCACTCGGCGACCGACACGACACCGCCGTTGGACAGCACGACGACGACCTTCTCGCACACCTCGGCCACCGCGCGCAGCAGGGAGATCTGCGGCTCGGGCAGGTCGATGGCGGTGCGGTCGAACCCCTCCGACTCGGCCGGCTCGGGCAGGCCGAGGAAGACCAGCGCCACCTCGGCCTCGGCCGCGACGGCGACGGCCTGGCGGGCGAGCTCGTCGTCCTGCTCGCCGTCCAGCCGGTAGCCGCCGGCGAAGGCGGGCTCGCCCAGGGCCTGCCAGGCGTTGTCCAGCCGGGTGGGCACCACGTGGGAGCTGCCGCCGCCCTGGTAGCGCGGCGTACGGGCGAGCTCGCCGATCACACACACGCGCCGGCCAGGCCGCAGCGGCAGCACCTCGTCGTCGTTCTTCAGCAGGACGGCCGACGCCCTGGCCGCCTCGCGGGCCAGCTCGTGGTGGGCGTCGACGTCCCAGTCGGCGAAGCGCGCCCTGCCCTCGACGCGGCGCGCCAGCCCGACGACGCGCTCCACCGCCCGGTCGAGCGCCTTCTCAGCCAGCCGGCCCTCGCGTACCGCCCTGACGATCTGCTCGTCGGTGCCGGTCGGCGGCATCTCCAGGTCGAGCCCGGCCTCCAGCGCGGCGACGCGGTCGTTGACCGCGCCCCAGTCGGAGACCACCAGCCCGTCGAAACCCCACTCCTCGCGCAGCACCTCGGTCAGCAGCCACCGGTTCTGGCTGGCGTGCACGCCGTTGATCCGGTTGTAGGAGCACATGACGGTGTACGGCCTGGCCTCGCGCACGATGTGCTCGAAGGCGGGCAGGTAGATCTCGCGCAGCGTCCGCTCGTCGACCTCGGCGCTGACCCGCATCCGGTCGGTCTCCTGGTTGTTGACCGCGAAGTGCTTGACCGAGGCGCCGACGCCCAGCGACTGGATGCCGGTGACGACGGCCGCGCCCATCACCCCGGTCAGGTGCGGGTCCTCGGAGAAGTACTCGAAGTTGCGCCCGCACAGCGGCGAGCGCTTGATGTTGACACCGGGCCCGAGCAGCACGTCCACCCCGAGCGCGCACGCCTCACGGGCCAGCGCCTGCCCGACCCGGCGGGCCAGCGGCGCGTCCCATGAGGAGCCGAGCGCGACGGCAGGCGGGAAGCAGGTGGCCGGCTCGCTGTCGTTCAGGCCGAGGGCGTCGCCGGTCCGCTTCTGCCTGCGCAGGCCGTGCGGCCCGTCGGACAGCGTCAGGGCCGGCACGTCGCCGACCGCGGTGGTGTGCCAGGTGTCGCCGCCCGAGGTGAGCGACGCCTTCTCCTCAAGGCTGAGGTCGGTCATCGAGGTCCAATCCGAGCTGGGTGAGGTAGGTGACGACCGAGGCCCGCATGTCGACCTCGTCGGGGTCCAGCAGCCACTGGGTCTGCAGGCCGTCGACCAGGGCGAGCAACTGCTGGGCGACGGCGTCGGGGTCGTGCGCTATGGGCGGTGAGGCGCGCTCGAACAGCACGCGCAGCAGCCGGGCCGTGCCCTTGCGCAGGCGGCGGTAGCGCTGGACGAAGTAGTCGTGCGCCGGATGGGCCGGGTCGCTCGCCTCACCGGAGACCTTCACGAACAGGCCGACCAGACCGGGCGTGCGCATGTTCCACGTCAGCTGGTCCAGGTGCCGTTCGAGCAGCCTCTCCGGATCGGAGTCCCCTGTGAGTGTCTGCTCTGCCGCCAGTTCCTCGCGGCGGGTGAGCACCTGGATGAGCAGTTCGTCCTTTCCTGGGAAGTGATGCAACAGCCCGGCATGGGTCATCCCGGCGTGTGCTGCGATGTCACGCAGGGACACGGCGTAGAAGCCCGAGCGGGAGAACAGCTCCATGGCCGAGTCGAGGATGCGCTCGCGGGTGCGCGCCCCCTTGGTTCCCCGGCGCGGTTTCGGCGTCGTCTGCACATCGCTAAATCTACCATCTGGTTAGTTTTATCTGTATGCTCGCCCGAAAATCTGAGACGGAGTGAGCGCCATGAAGAGATCCGCCGCGCTGGCCGCCCTGCTGGCCATCGCGCTCGCCGGCTGTTCCGACACCGTGGACGCAGGGCCGGCCGCCACCAAGGCGCTGACCATCGCGACGATGACCCTGCCGCAGAGCCTGGATCCCAAGGACGCCAACGGCAGCGCCATGCCGTACTTCCAGGCGGTCTACGACACTCTGGTCAGGCGCGCCCCCGACGGCACCTACAGCCCGAAGCTCGCCTCGGCGTGGACCTTCAGCAAGGACCGCACCGAGCTCTCCCTCACCCTGCGCGGCGATGTGAAGTTCGACGACGGCAGCCCGTTCGACGCCGCGGCCGTCAAGGCGAACATGGAGCGCTTCCGCAAGGGCGGCGGCGCCCAGGCCAAGACGCTCAACGACGTCAAGGACATCGAGGTCGTCGACGACACGCACGTGACGCTCAAGCTCTCCCAGCCCAACTCCGCGCTGCTGTTCTACCTCAGCGACGCGGCCGGCCTCATGGCCAACCCCGCCGACTTCGCCAAGGGCGAGGCGCTCAGGACCAGGCCCAGCGGCACCGGCCCGTACGACCTGGACCAGAAGCAGACCGTCATCGGCACCAAGTGGGTCTTCACCAGGGCGCCCGGCTACTGGGGCGACAAGCTGCCCTACGACTCGGTCACCATCAGCTACTTCGACAACGAGACCGCCATCGTCAACGGCGTCAAGACCGGGCAGATCAACGCGGCCCTCATCCAGGACGCCGACCAGCAGATCAGCATCGAGGCCGACCCGAACGTCAAGACGACCAAGCAGGACTTCGACTTCCAGGGCATCCTGCTGTTCGACCGGGCCGGCGCGGTCACCCCGCAGCTGAAGGACCCGCGCGTGCGCCAGGCGCTCAACCACGCCATCGACCGCCAGACGATGCTGGCCAAGATCCGCCAGGGCCGCGGTACGGTCACCAGCCAGATCTTCGGCCCCTCCACCGCCGCCTACAAGCCGGAGCTGGACGGCTACTACGCCTTCGACCAGGACAAGGCCCGCCGCCTGCTCAAGGAGGCGGGGCTGGAGGGCGGCTTCACCCTCGAGCTGCCGCGCATCCCGGCGATCGTGTCCGACGCGCTGGCCGCCTCGCTGCGGACCGACCTCGGCGCCGTCGGCGTGAAGCTGGTCTGGGAGGACGTGGACGCCGGCTCGGCCGTCCAGCGCATCTTCCGCGACCGCGCCTACTCCGGCATGGTCATGAACATGGGCCAGTCCTCCGCCGACTGGGTCGTCGTCGGCGAGCTGGTCCTGCCCGGCGCGTTCAACATGTTCGGCTACACCGACGACACCGTGAAGGCACTGCTGCCCAAGATCCAGAAGAACGGCGCGAAGGAGGACCTGCAGGCCCTCAACGAACACCTCGTCAAGGACGGCTGGTTCCTGCCGTTCTACCGGATGACCTACCTGCACGTCTCCGACGGCAGCGTGACCATCGTCCCGCAGGACGGCATGGCCGTCCCCTCGATCTACAACTACTCCCCCGCCCGCTGACCATGCTCGGCTTCATCGCGCGCAGGATCGCGGCAGGGGTGTTCCTGCTGCTGGTGATCTCCCTGCTCTCCTACACGCTGCTGTCGATCCCGCACCTCGACGTGGGCAGGCAGCTGCTCGGCCAGGGCGCCGCCCAGGACCTCGTCGACGCCAAGAACGCCGAGCTCGGCCTGGACCGCCCCGCCGTCGTGCAGTACCTCGACTGGCTGGCGGGCGCCCTGCGCGGCGACTTCGGCACCTCCTGGTTCACCAGCGAGAACGTGCTCCAGGCGGTCGCCAACCGGCTGCCGGTCACGCTCAGCCTGATGATCGGCGTGACCGTCGTCACCGCGGTGGCGGCGTTCCTGCTGGGGATCTGGGCAGGCGTGCGCCGCGGCGCCGTCGACCGGTTCGTGCAGGTGTTCGCCGTGGTGGGCTACGCGCTGCCCGGCTTCCTGGTCACGCTGGTCATCGTCCTGGTCTTCGCCGTACGGCTGCGCTGGTTTCCCGCCATCGGCTACGTGAGCCTCGGCAGGTCCTTCACCGGCTGGCTGTCCACGATCACGCTGCCGATCATCTCACTGTCGATCGGCTCGATCGCGGGCGTCGCCCAGCAGGTCAGGGGGTCTGTCATCGACGTCATGCGCCAGGACTTCGTGCGCACGCTGCGCGCCCGCGGGCTGCCGCCGTGGCGGATCGTCTTCCTGCACGTGGTGCGCAACGCCTCGGCTCCGGCGCTCGCGGTGCTCGGGATGCAGTTCGTCGGCCTGCTCGGCGGAGCCGTATTGGTGGAGCAGATCTTCGGGCTGCCCGGCATCGGCAGCATGACCGTCAGCTACACCACCCGCGGCGACATCCCCGTCATCATGGCGCTGGTCATGTTCACCGTGGTCGGGGTGATCCTGATCAACCTCGTCGTCGACATCCTGATCGGGTGGCTCAATCCGAAGGCGAGAATCGCATGAGGCATTCGCTGGGGCTGGTCTCCGGGCTGCTGCTGGCCGTGATCGTGCTGGCCGTGCTGGCGGCCCCGCTGCTCAGCGCGCACGCGCCGGAGGTGTCGAGCCTGCGCCACGCCTTCGAGGGCCCGGCGGCAGGGCACCCGCTCGGCTTCGACTCGGCCGGCCGCGACGTGCTGGCCAGGCTGCTGTACGGCGGGCGCAACACCCTGGGCGGCGCCGTCATCGCGCTCGCGGTCGCCCTGCTCCTCGGGGTGCCGGCGGGACTGCTGGCCGGATACCACGGCGGCTGGTTCGACTCCACCGCGTCGTGGCTGGTCAACCTGGTGATGGCGTTGCCCGCGATGGTGGTGCTGCTGGCCTCGCGGGCCATCCTCGGCTCGGCCGTCTGGGTGCTCATGGTGGTGCTCGGCTTCCTGGTGGCGCCCAGTTTCTACCGGCTGGTGCGCGGCATCGTCGCCAACGTGCGCGGGGAGCTGTACGTCGACGCCGCCAGGGTGTCCGGCCTGAGCGACGCCCGCATCATGGCCCGCCACATCCTGATCGTCGTGCGGGCGCCGATCATCATCCAGGTGGCGCTGGTCGCAGGCATCGCCATCGGGCTGCAGGCGGGCCTGGAGTTCCTCGGCATCGGCAGCGGCGACGCCCCCACCTGGGGCGCGATGCTCAACGAGGCCTTCAAGAACATCCAGCGCGAGCCGCTGCTGATGCTCTGGCCCGGGCTGGCGCTCGGCCTCACCAGCGGCGCCCTCGTCCTGCTCGCCGCCGCCCTGCGCGACCTGCTCGAAGATCGCGGAACGGCTCCCGCCAAGCCGCCCGCCGCGCGGGCCGTACCCGCCGAAGGGGCCGCCACCGGCGCGGCGGGTGAGCGCGCCGAACTGCTGTCGGTGCGCGACCTGACCGTCTCCTATGCCTCGGGCGAGGTGGTGCACGGAGTCGACCTCGACGTACGCGCCGGGGAGATCGTGGGACTGGTCGGCGAGTCCGGCTCGGGCAAGACCCAGACCGCCTTCTCCATCCTCGGCATCCTGCCCGAAGGCGGTCGCGTCTCGCGCGGCAGCATCACCATCGGCGGCCGGGAGATCGTCGGCCTGCCCGAGCGCGAGCATCGCGAGCTGCGCGGCACAGTCGTCGCCTACGTGCCGCAGGAGCCGATGAGCAACCTGGATCCGGCCTTCACCATCGGCCACCAGCTCGTCGAACCCCTGCGCTACAAGCTCGGCCTGTCCAGGGCTGCGGCCCGGGAGCGGGCGCTGGAGCTGCTGCGGCTGGTCGAGATCACCGACCCGCGGCGCACCTTCGACTCCTATCCGCACGAGGTGTCCGGCGGCATGGCCCAGCGCGTCCTGATCGCCGGAGCCATGTCGTGCGAGCCGCAGCTGCTCATCGCCGACGAGCCCACCACCGCGCTGGACGTCAGGGTCCAGGCGGAGGTCCTCGACCTGCTGCGCAGGCTGCAGCGCGAACGCGATCTCGGCGTGCTGCTGGTCACCCACAACCTCGGCGTGGTCGCCGACCTGTGCGACCGGGTGGCCGTGATGCGCGAGGGCCGCATCGTCGAGAGCGGCGCCGCCGACCAGGTGCTGGCCGCGCCGCGCGACCCCTATACCCGCAAGCTGCTCGCCGCCGTGCTCCCCCTGGAGGTCGCGTGAACGCCCTGCTCACGGTCGAGGACCTGCACGTGTCCTTCCCCGGCAAGGGGTGGCGCGCGCCGCGGGTGGAGGTGCTGCGCGGCGTGAGCCTGGACATCGAGCCCGGCCAGACGCTGGGGCTGGTCGGCGAGTCGGGCTCGGGCAAGACCACGATCGGGCGGGCGATCCTCGGGCTCGTGCCCATCCAGTCGGGTACGGTCACCTTCGCCGGTGAGCGCCTCGACCAGGTCGGGCGCGGGCGCAGGAGACAGCTGAGCCGCGACCTCCAGGTGATCTTCCAGGACCCCTACACCTCGCTGAACCCGTCGAGGACGATCGGCGACACGCTGTCGGAGCCGCTGCTCGGGCAGGGACGGTCGGCGCACGAGGCCCGTCAGCGGGTCGGCGGGCTCCTCGACCGCGTGCACCTGCCGGCCGATGCCGCCGGGCGGCTGCCCCGCGAGTTCTCCGGCGGTCAGCGGCAGCGGGTGGCGATCGCCCGCGCGCTGGCCATCGACCCCCGGCTGATCGTCTGCGACGAGCCGGTCTCCGCGCTCGACCTCACCACCCAGAAGACCGTCCTCGACCTGCTGCTGGAGATCCAGCAGCAGACGGGGGTCGCCTACCTGTTCGTCTCGCACGACCTGGCGGTGGTGCGCTTCATGAGCCACCGGATCGCCGTCATCCACCACGGGCAGATCGTGGAGAACGGCGACGCCGCGAGCGTGACGGCCCAGCCGCAGCACCCCTACAGCAGGGGGCTGCTGCGGGCCGCCCGCCGCTTTCAGCTGAACAGCTCCTCGGAACGGTAGTAGCCGCCCCAGCCGAGCCGCTGCCACCATCCGGCGTGAAGGGCCACGCGAGCGCGGTAGTCGTCCCAGGCGGTGGCCCGCCGCGTCCAGGCCTTCTCCGCGATGCCCGGCAGGCGGGGAAGCAGCAGGAAGGCCAGATCGTCGAAGCCGGTGACGCTCTCACACCAGATCGCCGCCTCCACCCCGGCCAGCCGCGCGCCCTCGGGGATCTCGTTCAGCTCGTCCGGATGCCAGTCGAACAGCTGCCTGCTGGTGCGCGGGGTGTAGGCGGCCATGCCCACCTGCGTGCGCCTGGCCGTCTGCTCGGCCAGCGTCGACTCCTCGGCGTAGCGGCGGTCGAGGTAGAGCACCCTGCTGGGCGAGGCGAGCACCCATGCGCCGGCGGCCACGGCGGCCGGCGCGTCGTGCGGCGCCTGCGCGAAGGACGCGGCCACGACCTCCAGGAGCGGGTGGTACTCGGCGGGGACGGCCTCGCGCGCCTTGTCGGGGTCGAAAGCGTCGCCGTCGCCGACCCAGCACTGGGCCACGTCCCGCGGCGTGAGCGCGCCCGACCTGGCCGCCTCCTGCCAGGCGACCACCCGCTTGCCCGTGGCTCTGCCCAGCTCCATCGAGCGTGCCGTGAACGCCGCGTACAGCTCGTGCGGCATACCGAACGCCTCGTCGCCGCCGACGTGCAGGAACGGACCGGGAGTGAGCTCGGCCAGCTGGCCGAGCACCTCGGCCACGAAGCCGTCCGTCGCCTCCGCCCGCGGGTCGAGGTAGCGCAGCAACTCGTGGACGGGCTCGTCCACGCCCGCCAGCTCCGGCCGCGCGCGGATCGCCGCCTGGGTGTGTCCCGGCATGTCGATCTCGGGGACCACGGTGACGAAGCGGGCCGCGGCGTAGGCGACCAGCTCGCGGTAGTCGTCGCGGGTGTAGAACTGGGCGCCGTCGCCGTTGCGTGAGCCGTCGCCGCCCGGCCAGTTGCGCTCGTCGGTCAGCTCGGGATGGCCTGCGATCTCCAGGCGCCAGGCCTGGCTGTCGGTCAGGTGCAGGTGCAGCACGTTGAACTTGTACACGGCCAGCAGGTCGATCACGCGCTTGACCTGGTCGACGGGGAAGAACCTGCGCACGACGTCCAGCGCCAGGCCGCGCCAGCGCAGGGCCGGGCCGTCGACGACGCGCACGCCGGGAACCTCCAGGTCCTGGCCGACGAGCTGGGCGAAGGTCGTCGCCCCGCGAAACAGCCCTTCGGCCGACTCGGCGCTCACCGTGGCGCCGTCCGGGCCGACCAGCAGCTCGTAGCACTCGCGCGCCCGGTCGGGCCGGTCCAGCGGATCCACACCGCGCGCCTGGACGGGGGCTTCGGCCGGACCAGGCCGCAGGAGCAGGTCGGCGCTGCCGGTTACCTGGACGGTCGGCTCCACGCCGTGCAGCCGGGCGAGCAGGTCCGCCACGACCTCGGCGAGCCCGAGCAGGTCGCCGGACGGCACGCCGATGCGCGGGCGCGGGCCCAGGCTCATCCCGGGCGGTGAGGGGGTGAGTTGCTGGGGTGCGGGGACAAGCGGGAGGGTCATAAACATTTCCTACCACATGGTAAGAAATCATGTGATCAGGGTCACCGGCGGCCGATGTCACATCCGTTCCAGCCCGCTCCGTCTCTTCCGCGTAGCCGAACGAGAGAGGAGTAATCGTGCGAGATCTCTTCATCAAGATCGCCGTCGTCGTCTCGGCGGCGACGATGCTGATCACCGGTGTGTGGATGCGCGTCAATCCCGCCGGTTTCGCCGCGTGGGCCAACTGGCCCAACCATGTGCACTTCCTGCACGACGCCGGGGTGTTCCAGATGGGCATCGGCGTCATGATGCTCAGCGCCCTGTGGTGGCGCGACGTCATCGCCGTGGTGCTGACCGGCTTCGTCTTCGCCAACACCTTTCACGCGATCAACCACGCGCTGGACCGCCCGCTCGGCGGCGGCCACGACTCGGACTGGTGGAACCTGGCGATCTTCTCCGCGCTGGCCGGGATCGCGCTGGTCGCCCGCCTGCGCGGCGTACGGAAGGGGCAGCGCGCATGAGAGTGCTCCTCGCGGGCGCCACCGGCACCCTTGGCACCGAACTGGTCGGGCAACTGCTCGAGGCCGGCCACGAGGTCCTCGGCCTCACCCGGTCACAACGCGGCGCCGCCAAGCTCGGCGCCGGCGGGGCGAGGCCCGTCGTGGCCGACCTGATGGACCACGACGCGCTGATGGCCGCGCTCGACGGCCACCGGGCCGACGCGGTGATCCACCAGGCCACGGCCATCACCGGCATGCCGATGTTCCACCGCGACCTGTACGCGACCGACCGGCTGCGCGACCAGGGCACGGCCCACCTGCTGAAGGCCGCCCGGCGGGTCGGCGCGCGCCGGTTCGTCACCCAGTCGTTCTTCCTGGGGTACGGCTACCGCGACCACGGCACGCAGCCGGTCACCGAGGATCACCCGTTCGCCGAAACAGGACAGGGCGCGGGCTACGACGTGCACATGCGGTCGATGCGCGCCAACGAGCGGCAGGCCTTCCACACGCCAGGGATCGAGGGGATAGCGCTGCGCTACGGCATGTTCTACGGCCCCGAGGTCTCCACCTGGAAGCTCATGGACCTGGCCAGGAAACGCCTGCTGCCCGCCGTCCGGCCGACGGGTGTCGTCTCGCTGATCCACATCCACGACGCGGCCTCGGCCACCGTGGCCGCGCTCGAACGGGGCGCGCCCGGCCGGCCGTACAACATCGCCGATGACGAGCCGGTGGCCTTCGACGAGTACGTCGGCGCGCTGGCCAGGGCCGCCGGGGCGGGCAGGCCGATGCGGCTGCCCGGCTGGACGTTGCGGGCCACGCCCTACCTGCACGCGATGATGGTGGGCACCCGCATCAGGCTCTCCTCGGAGCGGGCCAGGCGCGAGCTCGGATGGGCGCCCGCCTACCCCAGTTACCGTGAGGGGCTGCCGACCTGCGCCATCCGGGTCACGATGACCTGACCTCTTCGCGACCTGACCTCCCAGTGGGCTGCCTGCCGCTCCGGAACTCGCACCCTGACATGAAGAGCGGTCGCGGCTACAGCTTGTTGATCCAGACGGGGTCGGCGCAGCGACGGACGTGCTCGGTGGTGGTGCGCATCGAAGACGGCGATGCGGCTGAAGAAGGTGCTGCGGGCGCGGCCGGCGAGCAGGCGCGGCAGCAGGCGGGCGGTGCCGGACTGCCACAGGATCCAGTCGGTGGCGCCGCCCTTGCGGCGGACACGGCCGCGCTTGGCCTCCAGGGGTCCCGGTAGCAATCGCGGAAAATCCAACGAATCTAATAGCACTGGAGGAGTTCTGACGGGAGGGCCGGCTCGTCATCGACACGGCCACGGGATAGCAGCCTCCGGAGGGCTGGACCGCTACCAGGGGAACCACATGCCTAGTGACAGGAGCAGGGGGCGTGGCGAATCGCCGGCGCGGCTCGAGGTCCGGCTGCTCGGTGCGGTCGATGTCATCTTGGACGGCCACCGGCTTCGCGCCTTCAACTCTCTTCGCCTGCAGCGCTTTCTGGCGTTGATCGCGTTGCGGAGAGACCTGCAACACCGCTCCCGGCTCGCGTTCGAGCTCTGGCCCGACTCCGACGAACATCAGGCGCGGACCAACCTCAGAAAGCTGCTGCACGACTTCCGCCACTCCCTTCCCGACATCGGCGAGTTCGTCCAGATCGACACCGAGATCGTGCGGTGGATTCCGACGGGGCCGAGCGGGGTCGACGTGTTGAGGTTCCGCGATGCCATGGCTGCTGGCGATCTCGAACTCGCGGCGCGCCTGTATGCGGGCGATCTCCTCCCGGCTTGCTACGACGACTGGGTCATGGACGAGCGAGCGAAGCTTCGAGCCGAGGCGCACGGGGTCCTCGTGCGGCTGGCAGACGAGGCTGCCGGGCGCCACGACCACGAGGCTGTGATCAGGTACGCCCAAGGCGTTCTCGACCTGGAGCCAACCGACGAAGCGGCCGTTCGACTCCAGATGGAAGCACAGCTGGCGCGCGGTGACCGAGGCGCGGCGCTGCGCGCCTACCATCGCTACGCGCAGGTGCTCGATCGCGACCTCGCGGTGGAACCGGGCGAGGCCATCGCGGCGATGTACCGACAGCTCCGGGCCAACACACCCGACCGCGAGGAACGGCAGGGCGAGGAAACAGCCCCCGTGGCCGATGTGCCGTTCGTGGGCCGCGACCTCGAGCTGGACCAGCTCATCCAGGCATGGAACGCGGCGCGGGAGGGCAGAGCGCATCTCGTGTTGGTCTCCGGCGAACCGGGGATCGGGAAGTCCCGTCTCGCTCTGGAGCTGGGACGTCGCGTTCAGGCCGCGGGACACGTGGTGGCTTCGGCTCGAGCGTACGAGGCGGCGGGCAGACTGCCGTGGGGCCCAGTCGTCGACCTGCTCCGATCGGATGCTCTCCGCAGCCACATCGACACGCTGGGCACGGTCTGGAGGGCCGAGCTCGCTCATCTCCTCCCCGAGCTCCTCGAGGCTTCCCCGCCACCCGCACCGAGCCGGTCGGGCGACCTGGCTCAGCGCCATCGGTTGTTCGATGCGGTGAGCCGGGCCATCGTCGGCGACCGCCCCCGTCTGCTGATCATCGACGACCTGCAGTGGTGCGACGTCGAGACCATCGAATTGATCGGCTTCGTTGTCCGTTCCGGACCGACGGCACCCGTCCTCATTGTGGGTACCGTCCGCTCGGAGGAGGTCCCGGAACATCATCCCCTGGTCGGGCTCGTCGCCGCGTTGGGCCACGACAAGGCCGTAACCACCGTGCCCGTCGAGCCGCTCGACGAAGCCACGACCGCGACGCTCGCTGCCCGGCTACGCAACGCGGACACGATCGATCCGGAACTGGCGGCACGACTCTGGGCGGAGACCGAGGGCAACCCACTCTTCATCGTCGAAGTGCTTCGAGCCGGGGTCTGCCCTGAGGCACGTCAGCGGGCGCTCACTCCCACGATGCGGGCGGTGCTGAGCGCTCGACTGGGCCAACTCCCTGGCGGCGCCCGGCGGCTTGCCGAGGTGGCGGCGGTCATCGGTCGCTCCTTCTCGGTCGATCTGCTGGTCTCGGCTACCGGGCTCGGTGAGCCAGAGCTCGTCGACGATCTCGACGAGCTCTGGCGTCGACGGATCATCCGCGATCAGGGGCTGACGTACGACTTCAGCCACGACAAGCTTCGGACGGTCGCCCTGGAGATGCTCAGCCCAGCTCGTCGACGCCGACTTCACCGGGCCGTCGCCGAAGCGATCGCGGTCGAGTTCCGCCATGACCTTGACGCGGCCAGCCCGCAGCTGGCCGCACACTACGACCAGGCCGGCCTGGTCCAACCGGCCATCGACGCCTACCGCGTGGCCGGAGCCCGAGCGGAGGCGGTGTCAGCCCTCGACGAAGCGGTCACCATGTTCCGGCGAGCGCTCTCACTGCTCGCGGAGTTGCCACCGTCACCCGCCCGTGACGCGCTCGAACTCGACATCCGGATCGCCCTCGGCTCCCCCCTGGTGGCCCTCGAGGGCTACGGCTCCCGCGGAGCGCACCAGCTCTACGAGCGCGCCCTTGCGCTCTGCCGCACGCTCCACCGAGCCGTGGACCCCCCGGTTCTCCGCGGTCTCGGCCTCGCCCGGCTGCAGGGCTGTCGCTTCGACGAGGCCAGTGAGCTCGGCCAGGCGCTCGTCGACCACGAGAGTCACGATCCGATCGCTCGGACCGAGGGACGGTATCTCCTCGGCGTGAGCGCCTTCTGGCGAGGTGATCTGGCGAGGGCGCGTCAGTACCTTGAGGGCGCCATCGAGGCTTATGACGTGTCCCATCGCCGTGAGCATCTGGCGTTGTACGCCCAGGACCCGAAGGCGGTCTGTCTCGTACGGCTGGCCTGGGTCGACCTGTGGGCGGGAGACGCCGGCCGGGCCGACACGAGGGCCCGCTCCGCTCTTGAGCTGGCCGTCGATCTCGATCATTTTATGACGCTGTGGTACGTCCTCACCTACGCGGCGATCACCGCGGCCGAATCCGAGGATCTCGTCCGCCTCGCCGAGCTGCTCGGGGATGCCGAGCTCCTGGGGAAGCGTCTTCCGATGCGCTACCTCGTGATCGTCGGAGACGCCCTCCGGGGCTGGCTGGACGTCTGCGAGGGCTCACCCGGGGGCATCGACAGGATCGTGCGATCGGTGGCGCGCTCGCGCACCGAGGGGGAGAGCCTCCACCTGACCTACACGCTGCTGCTCCTCGCTCGCGCTCGTGGCATGGCCGGCGAACTCCGCGAAGGACGAGCCGCAACACGCGAGGCACTCTCGTTGTCACACCGCCGCAACCAACGCTATCTCGAGGCCGAGCTGTGGCGAGTCGACGGTGAGCTGGCGTATCGCAACGGAGAATCGGAAGCCGCCGCGTCGCTGCGGAAAGCGGTCGAGGCCGCCGAGGCGCAGGGCGCGAGCTGGTTGGAGCTTCGGGCTCTCCACTCCTTGGCTAGTCGATACCCCGATCAGGCGCTGCGGGAGCAACTCGGGGATCTCGTCGAGACCATCCCTTCAGGCCACGATCTTCCTGCGTTCCGGGCGGCCACCGGTCTTCTGCACGACTCCGGCTGAAAGGGAACGCTTCGGAAACGCCCGCCCGTGCATCCTGGGTGACATCGAGCGAGGAGCACGCCATGAGCGACACGATCAAGGCATTGACTGAGACGGTGCGGGGTCGCGTCATCACCGCCTCGGATCCCGACTACGACGACGCCCGCGCGGTCTACAACGCCATGCACGACCGCAGGCCCCGCGCCGTCGTCCAGTGCACGGATTCGGCCGACGTGATGGCCGTGATCGCCGTTGCCCGCGACAGCGGCCTCGACCTTGCCGTTCGGGGCGGGCGCCACAGCGTTCCCGGATTCGGGACGGTGGACGACGGGCTGGTCATCGACCTGTCGCCGATGAAGGGCGTGCGGGTCGACCCGGCCAAGAAAGTCGCCCGTGTCGGGGGCGGCGCGACCTTGGGCGATGTCGACCACGCGACCTACCCGTTCGGCCTGGCCGCGCCCGGCGGGATCGTCTCCACGACCGGGGTGGGCGGCCTGACCCTGGGGGGCGGCATCGGCTACCTCACCCGCAGCGTCGGGCTCTCCATCGACAACCTGCTCTCGGCCGATGTCGTGCTCGCCGACGGCCGGCAGGTCACGGCCAGCGACTACCAGAACGAGGATCTGTTCTGGGCGCTGCGCGGCGGCGGTGGCAACTTCGGTGTCGTCACCGGCTTCGAGTTCCAGCTCCACGAGGTCGGTGACGTCGTGGGCGGCCCGCTGTTCTACGACTTCGACGATGCCACGCAGGTCCTGGAGTGCTACCGCTGCTACATCGACGAGGCGCCCGAGCAGCTCGGATGCTTCTTCGGCTGGCAGGTCGCACCGCCACTGCCGTTCATCCCGGCAGACCGGGTCGGGGATCTGTTCTGCGTGCTGGTCACGTGCTGGAACGGTCCCCATGACGAGGCCGAGCAGATCGAGGTGATGCCGTTCCCGACCCTGCAGAGCGCCTTCGACGATCTCGTCCCGAAGGGCATGCACCACTACTGGAAAGCGGACTTCGCCACCGAGCTCACCGACGAGGCGATCGCCGCTCACGTCCGACACGGTAAGCAGACGCCCAACGTGAGCTCGTCCATGCATCTCCACCCGATCAACGGCGCGGCGCAGCGAGTCGGCGCCGACGAGACCGCCTTCGGACACCGGGACAAGAGCTTCGCTCCGGTGATCGTCGGGGTCTGGCCAGACCCCGACGACGACGAGGCCAACACGAAGTGGGTGAGGGACTACTACGCAGCCATCCATCCCCACTCGGGCAGCGAAGGTGGCTACATCAACTTCATGTCCGGCGACGACGACCACCGTGCCGCCGAGAACTACGGCGCCAACTACGAGCGCCTCTCCGCCGTGAAGGCGGCCTATGACCCGGACAACCTCTTCCACGTCAACCAGAACATCACTCCGGCGAAGGGAAGGTGAGCGTGATGCATGGGGGACCCGACACAGCGCTGATCGACGCCGCACGCGAGATCGCTCCGATCGTCCGGGAGCACAGCCGACAAGCAGAGCAGGAACGACGCCTGTCCCAGCCGGTCTTGAAGGCACTGCGCGAGACCGGTCTCCTGCGCATGACAACTCCTCGTTCACTCGGGGGGTTGGAGACCGACCCCGTCACCCGCGCCCTCATCGGTGAGGAAGTCGGCCGCCACGACTCCGCTGCGGCGTGGACCTTGGAGAATCCTCTGGACTGGGCCTTCTTGTGCGCCCGTCTGCCCGACGAGGGAGCCGAGGAGATCTACAGTCGCGGAGCGGACATCCTGATCGCCGCCCAGTTCGGCCGCCCTCTGAAGGCGACCTCGACCAACGGCGGATACCGCGTCTCGGGTCGAGCCCCGTTCGTCAGCAACTGCTATGACGCCGACTGGATCTCGTCGACGGTCCTCGTGGACGAGGACGAATCCGCCGAGGACGAGCCCGAGATGCGCATGGTCTACTTCCCCAGCGAAGAGTGCGAAATCATCGATACGTGGGACGTCATGGGAATGCGGGGCACGGGCAGCAACGACATCTCGGTGACCGACGTGTACGTGCCCGCATCCAGAACCTTCCCGATGGTGCCGGACTTCGAGCCCGGATCCCACTATCGCGGCCCGTTGTATCGACTCCCGGTCGTGGGCGCGGCGGCGGCCGGCATCCCGACGCCGATGCTGGGGGTGGCGCGACGAGCTCTCGAGGAGGTGACCGAACTCGCTCGGACCAAGACTCCGGTGGCATCGAGCGGCCCACTGAAGGAACGCGCGTCGGCCCAGCTCCAGCTGGGCCGAGCGGAGGCGATCCTGCGCTCAGGGCGCTTGTTGCTCCTCGACACCCTGAGCGTAGCGTGGCAGAGATGCATCGACGGTGAAACCCACTCGCTAGAGCAGAAGGCGGACATCCTGCTCGCGATGGCCCACGCGATGAGCAGCGCCGTCCAGGCGGTGGAGCTCGCGTGCAGCATCGCGGGAACGACGGCATTTCGAGCCGCCAGCCCATTGGAACGTTGCTTCCGGGACGTCCAGACCATGAGACATCACGTCTTCGCCTCTGAGCAACGTTATGGGACCTTCGGTCAGATGTGCCTCGGCGTCCCACCGGACTTCCCCGTGGTCGCCTTCTAGCGGGCCGGTATGCCCCGGCCGGGCGGCTGCCGACCCACGATCCAAGAGGTGGACACCATGCCCGCAGCGACATGCGGAACCTCGGAGAGGCCCAAGGTGGACCCAGACAGGTTCCGGACGCTGATGCGGCGGTTCGCGACCGGCGTCACCGTCGTGACCTGTCCGGGACCCGACGGCCCGGAGGGCATCACCGTGAACGCGTTCACCTCGGCGTCCCTATGCCCGCCGCAGGTGTTGGTGTGCCTCGGCCGCAGGTCACGGACCCTGCGTACGATCCTCACCGCAGGCAGGTTCGCCGTGAACGTGCTCGGCTGGGAGCAGCGCGAGCTGGCGACCCGTTTGGCGGTCTCGACGCGAACGCCTGCCCAGCGGTTCGCGGGGATCCGCGAATCCACCCTGGTGACCGGCTCACCTGTTGTCCCCGATTCGCTCGCCGTCATCGACTGCCTGCTCGCGCACGTGTGGCCCTGCGGTGATCACATGTTGCTCGTGGGCGACGTCGTAGGGGGATCAGCCGGGCGCGTCGACGAGCCGCTCCTGTTCTACGAAGGCGGATTCCGTATGTCCGCGATATCGGGGAGCGGCGCGCTGGGCCACCGCCACCTCAGCACGGTCCCCACCCAGTCCGAGGACACCGCGTAGTCCGGCATAACCGCACCTCAGGGGCTATTCCGTGGTGGGGCTCGCCGGTCACCGGCACCGTGAATTCGCCGTGAAGGGGCTGTGGCCAGGCCGACGCGGTTCTAACCCATCGTGCGCGGTCGGTTGCCTTTCCCGTCGAGCCACAGCGTGTCGGATTCGTCGCTGTGGGGGCCGGTCGTCCCTACGTGCTTCACATCGATCTTCGCCTCCTTCTTGATCACGCCCACCAAAGGCGTGTTGACCCTTGCCGCTCCGTGTGCGTCGGCAAATCCTGAAGGAGCTGGAGGCCGGGCCCTGTTCGCAGAGTTCGAGGTTGACCTCCTGCGGATTCACGCGCCACGGATAACGTGCGTGAACGGGCGCAGCGTACGTTTCGTTCCGCCACACTCTGAACCCCGTGACCGGGGGTCAGGTGTTCGTCAGGACGTGCAGCGCCGGCTCGCTGGACCGGGCGGTCGTTTGCCGTTCATCCGGGCAGGGCATGAACGGCCAGGAGGGAGCACGTCGTGGCGAGCCTCGACGGCCTCGGGTTCGTCCCGGCCATGCTTCCCCGAGTCCCGAGTGCTCCCCCGGCCGTGCGTGCGGCCCGGCTGGGCAGGAGCAGAGCCCGGGACGGCTACGGTGCCCCGCCCACTCCCCGTGAGGGAGTGTCGCGGGGCACCGCCGTGGCAGGTTATCCGCAGTGCTCGAACGGGCTGTCGTAGCTGGACGAGCCCGCCTTGCCGCCCCACTTGACGCACTTGTCGGCCGCTGCGGCCCGTACCGGACCCGCGTAGTAAGCGAAGTTGCCCGAGTCGGTGACGCGCGGGCTGCCCTGCACCTCCAGGTAGGCGGTGGTGGCCGTCGGCGTGCCCAGCGAGGTCTTCTTGAGCGTGGCCACGCAGTTGTTGCCGTTGGCCGTGTTGTACAGCAGGTACACCGTGCCCGCCGTGCCGAGCGCCGCCGAGTCGATCACCTTGTAGCCGCTGCCGCACACCGACTCGGGGGTGTGCGGGTTGCCGCCGCTGCCGCCGGTGACGTAGCCCATGTACCTGGCCCAGTCCCAGTGCGGTCCTGGGTCGGTGTGGTCGGCCTGCGGCACCTGGTTGTGCCCGACGATGTGGGTGCGGTCCTTGGGGATGCCGTACCGGTCGGCGATGTTACGGGTCAGCGCCGCCGAGGCCCGGTACATCGCGTCGGTGAACCAGGAGGCGTTGTCGACGAAGCCCTCGTGCTCGATGCCGACCGAACGCCGGTTGTAGGTGCCCGCGTGGAAGGCCCTGTCCTTCTCCCTGACCATCTGGGTGATGTCACCGTCGGAGGAGCGCACCACGTAGTGCGCCGAGGTCGGGTTCGGCCTGGGCCCGGTCTGGAACCAGGAGATCGTCCCGGCGTAGGAGCCCTGCGCCACGTGAATGACGATCCGGTCGATCACGTCACTGGCGGGCCGGTTGGAGACGGCGTAGTTGCTGGTGTGGGCGGGCGCCCAGTGGGCCGACGGGTAGTCCACCGCGGCGGCCGCGAGGGTGCGGTTCGGGTCCGGCGCGTCGGCGTAGGCGCCGCGGTCGGGCTGGATGGAGCGCGCCTGCACGGTGACGTTCTCGCCGTCGGGGGTGGCGGCCTCGACGCCGTCGGCCAGCAGCTCGTAGACGGTGTCGGCGTACAGCCTGGCCACCTCGGGCGAAGCGGCGTTGCCGTACCTGGCCACCGCCGGATACCACTTCGCCGGGTCCTTACGGGCCGCCGCGTCCAGGCCGAGCTCGTCGGCGTAGCCGCGCAGGACGGCCGCGCCGCCCGCGATGTTGGCCGCGTCGTCGATCTTCAGCGTGGCGACGGGCTGGTCGGTAAGCGTGGCCGCCCGCTCCAGCGTGTCCGCGGTGGGGTTGCTGACCAGGTGCATCACGCCGTAGCCGCCGCTGGCGCTGGGCTGGCCGTCGTGCCCGTCCAGGTGCGTCTCGGCGTAGGCCAGGCTGACCAGCAGGTCGCGCGGGACCTCATAGGTAGTGGCGGCCCTGTCGAACGCCTCGCTCATCCGGTCGGTCGCGGCGGCGGCCGGCGCGATGAGGCCCGGCGCGAGGCCTAACAGCAGGACCAAGCCCGCGGTGAGCCCTCCTGTGAGTCTCATGCGGCTCCTTTCGGTGGTGCGGGGTAGGCGCAGCCGATCTCTCGGACGGCTCTTGTGGATCAAGACTGCGCGCAGCCCGTACAAAGAACATCCAGACTCGGTACAGCCCCCGCTGAGGGCGGCGATCAGCCGGTGGCCCGCAAGGTCAGCACGGCGGCGGGCAGCCCGCGCAGCCCTGGCGGGATCGTCACCTGGCCCGAGGCGTCCACGACGGCGGGCGTGTCGCCCCACGAGGCCGTGGCCCGCGCGCGCTCGACCAGGTCCTCCGCGAGCCGAACCTGTCCCACCGCCGGGTCGAGGGCGATCAGGTGGAGCCTGCCGTCGGGGCTCGCCGTATAACGGACCGGAGGGCCGACCGGCTCGGCGTAGCGGAGCCACGGCCTGGTGCCGTAGATCGCCTCGCCGTGCGCCTTCAGCCACTCGCCCAGGCGGCCGAGCCGCTCGACCTGCTCCCGCGGCAGCGAGCCGTCGGCTCGTGGCCCGATGTTGAGCAGCAGGTTGCCGTTCTTGGCGACCGTGTCGGCCAGCAGCCGCACCAGGTCCGCGTGGCCGATGAGGTGACGGTCGTCCTCGGCCCTGTTGTAGCCGAACGACGTGCCGAGCCCGCGCGTGGCCTCCCACACCCAGGGCGTGGCCCGCTCCTCCGAGTGGTACTCGCGCGTGCGGTACCCCAGGTGCGGCACCCCCCACCGGTCGTTGACCACCCCGTCGGGCACCCGCTCGTAGTAGCGCTCGAACAGCGCGCGCAGGCTGAAGGGGCCCTCCGCCTTGCCCGCGTCGGGCCAGTCGACGTCGTTCCACAGGATGTCGGGCGCGTGCCGGCCGACCAGCTCCATGACCTGGTCGAAGCTGTAGCTGGCGAACGCCTCGTCGTTGCGGCGCAGGGTGAACAGGTCGGTGACCGATCGGATCGGCGGGAAGTCGGAGACGTGCCAGTCGAGCGCGCCGGAGAAGTAGAGGCCGAGGCGCAGCCCCGCCTCCCGCGCGGCCCCTGCCAGCTCGGCGACCAGGTCTCTGCGGGGGCCGCGGCGCGCGCTGCCGAAGGACGTGGTGGCGCTGTCCCACAGGCAGAAGCCGTCGTGGTGCTTGGCCGTGGGCACCACGTAGCGGGCGCCGCAGTCGGCGAACAGCCGCATCCATTGGCGCGGGTCGAAGGCCTCGACCGTCCAGGAGTCGGCGAGGTCCTCGTAGGAGGTGCCCACGCCGTACTCCCGCTCGTGCAGGAGGCGGGTCGGCGAGCCGGGGATGCGCACAGTGTTGGCGTACCACTCGGCGTACTGGTGATGGTGGTAGTCCAGCTCCACCGGCACGTGCTCGCCGGGCAGCCGGGGCCGCGCCCAGGCGGGGATGGAGTACAGGCCCCAGTGGACGAACACGCCGAACTTGGCGTCGCGATACCAGGAGGGCACCTCGCGCTGGGGGTAGGCGGGCGCGTCGGGTCCGAGGTCGGGTCCGACACGTCTGTCGAAGGTGAGCATGCATTCCTTTCAGCGGCCGGCCAGGCCGGCCGCGGCGATGCCCTTGACCAGGTGCTTCTGCAGCGCGATGAGCAGCAGCAGGGTGGGCAGAAGGGAGACGATCGAGGCGGCCATCACCAGGTGCCACTCGTTGCCGTTCTGGCCGAAGAACAACCGCAGGCCGAGCGGTACGGTGCCCCGCTCGGTGACATCGTTGATCATGATGAGCGGCCAGAGGAAGCTGTTCCAGTAGGTGATGAAGGTGAAGACGGCCAGCACGCCCATCGCGGGCCTGGCCAGCGGCAGCATGATCTGCAGGAAGGTTCGCAGCTCGCCCGCGCCGTCGATCCTGGCCGCCTCGCGCAGCTCGCGTGGCACGCTCCTGAAGAACTGGCGCAGCAGGAAGGACCCGAACGCGGTGAAGGCCCAGGGGAAGATCAGCGACTGGTAGCTGTCGACCCAGCCGAAGGCCTGCATGAGCAGGAACATCGGCACGACCAGCACCTCCTGCGGCACCATCAGCGTGGCCAGGAACAGCAGGAACACCCCTTCCCTGCCCCGCCAGCGCAGCGCGGCGAAGGCGTAGGCCGAAAGGGCCGAGGCGGCCAGCACGACGAGGGTTCCCGCGCCTGCCACGAGCACGCCGTTGAGGATGTAGCGGTGGAAGGGCACGTAGTCGAAGACGTCGGCGAAGTTGCGCCAGCGCAGCTCCGAACCCAGCAGGGAGGTCGTGGCGAACGTCTCACCCGGCGGCTTGAGCGCGGTGGCGACCGCGAAGATCAGCGGATACAGGAAGGCCAGCGCGACCGCGGCCAGCAGCACGTGGGAGACGACGGATCTAGCTCTCATAGTGCACCCAGCGTCGTTGGCCCACGAACTGCACGGCCGTCACCAGCAGAATGATCGCGAACAGCACCCAGGCTCCCGCGGCGGCCAGGCCGAGGTCGCGCGACTGGAACCCCGCCTGGTAGATGTTCATCACCAGCGTCGAGGTGGCGTTGCCGGGGCCGCCGGCGGTGAGGATGTACGGCTGGGTGAACACCTGCAGCGCGTTGATCACCGTCATGATCGTGGCGAAGAACAGGGCGGGCGACATCAGCGGCAACTGCACGCTGACCAGCCTGCGCAGGCCGCTCGCCCCGTCGATCGCGGCCGCCTCGAGCACCGGGCGGGGCAACTCGTTGATGGCCGCGGAGAAGACGATCATGTTGTAGCCGAAGCCCTGCCAGACGCTCATGGCCACCACCGACAGCAGCGCGGTCCGCCCGTCGGCCAGCAGGTTCGGCTCGCGCCCGACCATCTGGAACAGCAGCTTCCAGATCACCGCGTTGGCCACCATCGGGGTGATCGCCGGGATGAAGAACAGCACCCGCCACAGGTTCTTCCAGCGTGAGCGGTTGATCCAGAACGCCAGCGCGAGCGCGAGCACGATGTTCAGCGGCACGTACAGGCCGGTGAAGACGAAGGTGTTGCGCAGCGCCGCGACGAAGGTGGGGTCGGCGCCGAACAGGTACCGGAAGTTGTCCAGCCCGACGAACTCGCTCGTGCCCAGCATCGGCCAGCTGAACAGGCTCATCACCACCGCCATGCCCA
This sequence comes from Nonomuraea sp. NPDC059194, assembly GCF_042754765.1. Classification (NCBI taxonomy): domain Bacteria; kingdom Bacillati; phylum Actinomycetota; class Actinomycetes; order Streptosporangiales; family Streptosporangiaceae; genus Nonomuraea; species Nonomuraea sp. NPDC059194. The sequence goes on from NZ_JBHZBH010000024.1 coordinate 68,332, forward strand.
CGGGGAAGAGCGTGAACAGGCCCAGGCCGAGGACGCTCGGGGTGGCGAAGGCCAGCGCGCTCCACTGCTCGCCGCGCCTCACTGTCCGCGCGCGCCTTGCTGCTGGATCGTGGCCAGCGCGTCCTTCGCGCCCTGCGCCCCGGTGTAGGTCTGGATCAGGTGCTGGGCCATGAGCTTGTTGACGGTGTCCCAGTTCTTCGTGGTGAACAGCGGCACGCCGCCGGCCAGGCCGTCCCTGATGGCCGCCATCGCCTGCCGTACCGCGCCGGCGTTGGCCTGGTCCTGCTTGACGAGGAACTGCTCGTAGACCGCCTGCTGCTCGGTGCGGGCGGGAAAGCCGCGGCCCACCCCGGCCAGGTACGTCTGCGCCTCGACACCGGTCAGCACCGAGACCGCCTTGACGGCCTGCTCCTTGTAGGGGCAGGACTTGGCCACGCCGAATCCCGAGTCGGCGATGTAGGTCTTCGAGCCGCCAGGCCCGGCCGGCAGCGGCGCGAGGCCGACGGCGAACTTCGCGTCCTTGAGCGCCGAGCCGACGTTCCACGAGCCGTCCACCGCCATCATCGCGTTGCCGTTGAGGAACTGGGTCTCGCCCCAGCCGCCTTCGGATGAGCTGGCGGGCACGCTGCCGGCCTTGCTCCTGGCCAGGCCGGCGTACCAGGTGAGCGCGTCGACCATGGCCTGGCTGTCCATCTGCAACTTGAGGTCGCCGGTGATCGGGGTGGCGCCGTTGTAGGTCAGCAGCATCGAGAGCATGTGCAGGTCGGACAGCGACATGCCGAAGCCCGCCTTGCCGTCCTTCGTCAGCGCCTTGGCCGCCTTCTCGAAGTCGGCGATCGTCCAGCCGGCCTTCGGCTCGGCCAACCCGGCCTTGGCGAAGGCGTCCTTGTTGTAGTAGACGAGCATCGAGGCGAGGTCGTACGGCAGGGCGAGCTGCTTGCCGTCGAGCTTCAACGCCTCCAGCGCGGCGGGCGCGAACCCCTGCCCGGCCGTGAGCGGCTCCATCAGGTCGGCGTAGGCGCCCAGCCGCAGGCTCTGCAGCGAGACGATGCACGCCTGCTTGCCCGCGGCGAACTCGGTCTGCAGCTTGGTGAAGTAGTCGTTGAACGGCGCGGTCCGCAGCTTGATCCTGATCTTCGGGTCCTGCCGCGTGACGAGCTGCGCCAGGTGGTCGAGCTGGGCCTTCTCGTCCTCGCTGCCCGCCCACATCTCCCAGTCGAGCGTCACGACGCCGCTGGAGTCCTTGGTCCCGCCCGCGGCGTCCGACGCGCCGCTCGCGCCGCAGCCCGTGGCGGCCGTCGCCAGCGCCACTCCCGTGGCCAGCCCCTTGGCCAGCCCCGTGGCCAGCCCCTTGGACAGCACGGCCATCCTGCGCATTCGCATGAGCCTCGCCCCTAATATTTTCGGTGACGAATTTAATGTGCTGCCGACCCTAGGCTTGATCAGGGAGAGCGTCAAGAGAGGAAGAATGGCGATATGTCGCGCTATCCGGGTCCCGTGCCACGGGAGGATCTGATCCGAGCGGAGATCCTCGCCCTGTGCGGATCTCAGACGCTCAACCGATCGCAGATCGCCGGCCGGCTCGGGCTCGGCGCCGCCACCGTGACCGAGCACACCCGCCGCCTCATCGAGCTGGGATTCATGCGCGAGCTGGCCCCGCAGGTCAACGGCCCTGGGCGGCCACGGGTGCCGCTGGAGGTGGTGGCCGACGCCGCCTACACCCTGGGCCTGCGCGTGCACCCCGACCACCTGGTGGGCGTGCTCATGCGGCTCGACGGCAGCGAGGTGCGCCGCTTCACACTGCCCTTCGACCCGGCAGGCGACCCGGTCGAGCAGCTGTCGAAGGTCTGCGAGTCGGTGCTGGCCGATCCGGCCTCGGGCGCGAAGGTGCGCGGGATCGGGTTGGCGCTGCCCGGCGTCATCGACCCGGCGGCCGGCAGCCTGCGGCTCTCGCCCCGCCTGGGCTGGACCGGCCTGCCGCTGCGCCCCCTGCTGGCCGCCCGCCTGCCCGTGCCCGTCCTCATCGACAACGACACCAGGGCGAGCACCACGGCCGAGCTGCTGTTCGGCACCGGCCGCGACCACGACGACTTCCTCGTGCTGGCCATCGGCGACGGCGTCGGCATGGGCATCGTGCTGGGCCGGCGCGTCCACCGCGGCCCCGACGGGGTGGCGGGCGAGTTCGGCCACGTGCCGATCGGCCCCGACGGGCCCGCTTGCGTGTGCGGCCGCCGCGGCTGCCTGGACGCCTACCTGGCCACCTACGCGCTGATCTCCGAAGCCCACGCGCGCGGGCTGGCCGCCGCCGACCTGACCCTCACCGATCTGGTACGGCTGGCCGAACGCGACGCGCCCGGCATCCGCGACCTGCTGGCCGAGCGTGGCGCCATCCTGGGCAGAGCCGTGGCGGGAGTGGTCAACGTGCTGGCCGTACGGGCGCTGACGGTGATCGGCGAGAGCCACGTGCTGTGGCCGTACCTGGAGCCGGGCTTCCGTCCCGCGGTCGAGGGCGGCGTGCTGTCCGCCCTGGAGATCGGCGTCCGGCAGTGGGACGACAGCGCGCACGCCCGCGGCGCGGCCTGCCTCGCGCTCGCCACGACCGTCGCCTCACGCTGAGACACCCCAGGGCGTCGAGGCCTCCCGCCTGCGTGGCACCGATCCTCCGCCGCCGACGCCCGGCGCGGTGATCGTCCATGAGCTGGGCTGACGTAAGCTCCCGGCCATGGATCGCCCGCGCCTGCCCGACCACCTTCAGCTGCTGCTGTCCGACGAGCCCGTCCTGGACCTGTACTCCTACGGGCCGTGGCGGGTTCCGGACGGGCTGTACGCCGAGGTCCTGGCACGGGCTATCACGTTGAACGGCGATCCCGCCGCCGAGGCGCTCGCGGTCGAGCTGCCGGACTTCTTCGCCGAGGACACCACGGTGATCGGCGCCGAGCTGTGGTACCTGCTGCAGTTCCTCGTCGGGTCGGTCGCCTTGTGCGGAGGGACCGCCTGCGACCTCGCCTACGAGACGATGAGCGACTTCGTGCTCGACCCGCGACGGCCCAATCGCGGCTGGACGTGGTCGTCGGCCGACACGCCGTTCCTGCCGCCGGCGTACTGGCTGCTGGATGGCACCGGCGACGACCCGGAACTGCGCGAGCTCGCCTTCGGGCTGGCGCGCCGGTGCCTGGACGTCTTCGCCGGCATCGAGCCGCTCGAACCCCGGCGCAGGGCGCTGATCGCGCTGCACGAGCGGCGAGCGGCCGATCCCGCGCTGGCCGAGCAGGATCTTCTCGCGCCGCTGGAGGCGTTGCCGGGGCTGTGGGCCGAGCGGGCCGATCCGGCGCTGCTGGCCGTCCTGCCCGAGCTACTGGGGCCCGCCGGGCACCTGGACTGGGCCTGTTCCGGATTCCTCGCCGCGCACACCCATCTCATCGAGAACGTGCCGGGGGCGGCGAGCGCGGGGCCGCTGCCTGGCACCGCGCTCACGTTCGAGCACGAGGTGACGCTGGCGTGCCTGCTCGCGCAGGCCGAGATCGCCGAGGTGCCGGCCGAGCTCGTGATGAGCCTGGGCATGTCGAGGTTCACCCAGGTGCAGCAGGTGTTCTCCCGGATTCGGGAAGGGTTCGACGCCGACGGCTGGCACGCGCTGGTGCGCTCGTGGCTGGCGCGCGGGGTGCTGGCGGGCGAGGCCGACGCCTGCCGCGCCTGGCTTGACATGGCCATCAGGGTCACCGGCGCCGTCCAGGGATTGCCGGGGGCCGCCGTGAACCCGGAGAGCTCGCTGCCGGTCAGCGCGTTCCAGCGCGCCCTGCGCGTGCTGTGCGGGCCGCGCAGGGCGGTCAACCCGCTGCTGGCCCGATTCGTCGCAGGCCGGACACCTGTGGCGGAGCCCGCCGTCGCAGGCCGTACACCCGATGCGGGCCACGCCGTCGGAGACGGGACACGTGTCGCGGATCCCGCTGTTGGAGACTGGACGCCTGTCGCGGACCCCGCCGCGGAGCTGGTCGGGCAGCCGGAGCTGGCCGCGGCCGTCCGCACCGCGGTCGAGGCCAGGTGGCGCGGCGGCAAAGAACCGGCCAGGCTGCTGCTGGCCGGGCCGGACAGCACGGGCCGGATGACCGCGGTCGACATCCTGCGCCGCGCCTTCGCGAAAGCCGATGGCCCGCCCGAGGTGGTCTACGTCTCCGACCAGGTGTTCGCGAACATGAACGCCAGCGAGGCCGCGCTGCACCTGCTGTCGCGAACGCGCGAGCTCACCGCCGGCGACCTGCTGGTACTGCAGGGGCTGGACCGGATCGGCGCCTACGCCCGCTGCGGGGCCGTGGCCCTGGAGGAGCTCCGGCGGGTGCTGCGGCAGCAACCGCACCTGCACGTGGTCGCGACCTGCGGGGCGGGCGGCGACGCCAGGGTCGCGCAGGCCAATCCGGCGCTGCGCCACGACTTCCACGTCGCCCGCACCCGCGAGTTCACCGAGGCCGAACGGGCGGAGCTGTTCCGGCGGGCGGTCATCAGGCGCGGCGCGGCGGCCTTCGACGACGCGGCCGACCGCGCGGCCCGGCTGGCGGGTGTGGCGAACCTGCGCGGCGCCCGCCTCATGGACCACCTCGCCGAACAGGCCGTCGCCTCCGCCCGACGGCGCGGCTCCGACAAGGTGACCAGCGCCGACCTGCCCGCCTCCCCCGGCCGGCAGCGGACCGGGCTCGACGCGCTCCTCGGGCTGGAGCCGGTCAAGGCGGAGGTCGCGCTCGTCATCGCCGAGGCGCGGGCGGCGAGACTACGGCGCGAGGCCGGGATGCCCGGGCTCGCCCGGCCGCCGCACCTGGTCTTCACCGGCCGGCCCGGCACCGGCAAGACCACGGTGGCGGGCATTGTCGGCCGGACGCTGGCCGAGTTCGGGCTGCTGTCCTCGGGTCATCTGGTCACCGTCGACCGGGCCGACCTGGCGGGCCAGCACATCGGAGAGGCCACGGTCCACGTACGGCGGACTGTCGAGCGCGCCCTCGGCGGCGTGCTGTGCGTCGAGGACGCCGGCAATCTCGCCCGCCCCGGCCTGGACATCGACAAGGCACGCAGCCGCGACATCCTCGACGCGCTGCTCGCGGAGATCCAGGCGCACCACGACGATCTCGTGGTCGTCCTCTGCGGACCGGAGGGCGCGGTCAACGGTCTGCTGAAGTCGTCCCCCGAGCTGACCGAGTACTTCCCGAAACTCGTGCGCTTCCCCGACCTCACCGGCGACCAGGTGGTCGCCCTCTACGAGATCAAGGCCGCCGAGGCCGGATTCACCCTGCGCCAAGGCGTGCCGGACAAGGTGGGCCGGATCGTCCGATCGGCGCGGCCCGAAGCGGCGGGCGCCCGGCTCGCGCTGCGCCTGCTGGAGCGGTCGGTGGCCATGCAGTCGCGCCGGGTGCTGGCCGACGGAGTGATCGACGGCGACGAGTCGCTGCACGAGATCCTCGTCGAGGACGTGCCCGACTCCGCCCGCGACGGCGTGCGCGCACAGCAGGAGGGCGACCCGCTCGCCTCGATCGACGCGCTCGTCGGGCTGGAACCGGTCAAGCGCGAGGTACGGCTGCTGGTGGCCGAGGTCAAGGCCGACCGGCTGCGCAGGTCGGCGGGCCTGCCGACCACTTCCCCCACCCGGCACCTGGTGTTCACCGGAAACCCCGGCACGGCGAAGACGACCGTCGCCAGGCTGATCGCCGCGGCGTACGCGCAGCTCGGGCTGCTGTCGTCCGGCCACCTGGTCGAGGTCTCCCACGCCGACCTGATCGCCGAATACCTCGGCCAGACCGCCCCCAAGGTACGCGCCGCGGTCGAAAGCGCCCTCGGCGGCGTGCTGTTCATCGACGAGGCGTACGCGCTCACGCCCGGCACCATGAGCTCCTACGGCCCGGAAGCGGTCGCCGAACTGCTGCGCCTCATGGAGGAGCACCGCGACGACCTCGTCGTGATCGCCGCCGGATACGACAACCGCATGACGGACTTCCTCGCCGCCAATCCCGGCCTCGCCTCGCGCTTCCCCACCACGGTGCGCTTCCCCGACTACTCCGAGGACGAGTTGGTCGCCATCTTCGAGACCATGGCGTCGACGGCCGGTCTCGTCCTGGACGGCGGCACGCGCGAGGAGGTCCGCCGGGCGCTGCGGGCGATCCCGCGCGGCGAGTCCTTCGGCAACGGCCGCGTCGTGCGCAACCTCCTCGACCGCGCGGTGGCGCTCCAGGCCGAACGCATCCTGGCCCGGCAGGACGCGACGGCCGAGGACGTGCGAACGCTGCGGCCCTCCGACATCGTCACGAACCCGTCACACCTGCCCGAGGAGCACGGGACCGGCCAGTACCTCTGAACCGCGCGCCGTCACCCCACGCACGGTCACCTCACGCACCTTCACCGAGACGACCCGGCTAAGCGGGCCGTCGACCGCCCCCGGAACCGGCCCGCGCGCCGGGCCGACAACGGGTTGGTGCTGCGGCGGGTGACGCCTCGGCCCGCCCGAGGCGTCACGCGCGCACACCGGCCCGGCGCCTTTACAAAGTAGATTCCGTAGCAGAACGTCTGCAGGCTCGAAGGACGGCGTCGCGAACGGTGATCTGGTGGCCGTCGTGAGCGGTGGCCGATCGGGTCCTGGTCTCGGCGACGACGATCTCCCACCGGCCGGGGTCGAGGCTCGCCGCGATCTCCTCGGCGGTGAAGTGCACCCTGGGCGCCGAGGCGTGCGAGACGGCGGGCTGGGGCGCTGACGGGTGGTGGCCGACGATGAGGAGCGTGCCGCCCGGCGCGACCGCCGCGGCCAGGCGGCGGAACAGCGCCTCGCGCGATCCCGCCGGGTGCGCGTAGTGGGTGGAGACCAGGTCGAAGTGCTCCTCGGCCGGTGTCCATTCGGTCAGATCGGCCTCCACCCAGTCGATCCGCTTCGCGAGGTCGGCGCCGAGGGTTTCGGCGTGCTCCCGCGCGCGGCCCAGCGCGGTGGCGGCGATGTCCACCGCCGTCACCCGCCAGCCGTGCGCGGCGAGCCAGATGGCGTCGGCCCCCTCTCCGCAGCCCGCGTCCAGCGCCGTGCCGGGCGGCAGATCCCCGGTCTCCGTCACGAGTTGCGGATTGGGCCGCCTGCCGTGGGCCGCGGCGTGGCCGCCGTAACGCTCTTCCCAGTACGCCTTGCTGAATTCTTCAGACACGATGGTTCCTTTCACCCGCTGTACCGAGCCGCGACCGCCTGCCGAGTCTCCTCGGCGACCAGGTCGGCGTTGATCTGGGCCGCCGCGGCAGCGCCCGCCGCCGCGGCCGTACCGACCTGGGCCATCAGATCGGTGGCGTTGCCCGCCACCCACACCCCGGGTGCTTCGGTACGGCCGGCCGCGTCGGCGGGAATGTGCTCCCCGGCTCCCGACGGATGTTCCACCGGCTTCAGGCCGAGCGCCGCCAGGAATCCGGCGCGCGTCGTCATCCTTGACGAGACCGCCAGCGCCTCGCGATCGACCACCGTGCCGTCGCTCAGCCGTACCCCCACCAGGCAGTCTTCGACGATCTCCAGGGACGCCACCTCGCCGTCCACCACGCTGATGCCGCGGGCGGCCAGCTGCTCCGCCTCATCACCTGCCAGCGGCGGCATGGTGTGGGCGAAGAAGGTGACGTCGTCGCTCCACTGCCGGAACAGCAGCGCCTGGTGCACCGCCATCGGCCCGCTGCCCAGCACGCCGATGGCCTGGTCACGGACCTCCCACCCGTGGCAGTACGGGCAGTGGAGCACGTCCCTGCCCCACCGCTCCCGCAGTCCCGGGATGTCCGGCAGCTCGTCGACCAGGCCGGTGGCCACCAGCAGCCGGCGCGCACGAACGGTCCGGCCGTCGGCCAGCGTCACCGCGAACCCGCTGTCCTCGCGGGCCACGGCGCCGACCTCGCCGGTCACCACCTGCCCGCCGTACTGGCGGACCTCCGCCCGGCCGCGCTCCAGCAGCTCGGCCGGCGACATCCCGTCACGGGCCAGCAGCCCGTGCACGCCCGCGGCCGGGGCGTTGCGCGGGGCGCCCGCGTCGAGCACCACCACCGAACGGCGGGCCCGAGCCAGCATCAGCGCCCCGCTCAACCCTGCAGCGCCACCGCCGACCACCACCACGTCATAGCTGTCTCTCAGCTGATCGGTCACCATGACCACCTCCGCGACCACTATGCGAGCCCCAGGGCGAAGACGGCAAACTTCTTTGCCGATCTGGCAAAATGGGTGGATGGACGACGACCTCGACCAAGCGCTCACCGCGGTCGGACCCCGGCTGCGCGCGCTGCGCCGCCAGCGCGAGACCACGCTGACCGACCTGTCGGCGACGACCGGCATCTCGGTGAGTACCCTCTCCAGGCTGGAGTCCGGCGCCCGCCGGCCGACCCTCGAACTCCTGCTCCCTCTGGCCAGAGCTCACGGCGTCACGCTCGACGAACTCGTCGGCGCGCCACCCACCGGGGACCCGCGCGTCCACCTGCGCCCGATCACCCATCACGGCATGACGATGGTGCCCCTGACCCGCCGAGCCGGCGGCATCCAGGCCTACAAGATCGTGATCCCGGCCGGCAGCCCTCGAAGGGAACCCGATCCGCAGAGCCACGAGGGCTACGAATGGCTCTATGTCCTCAACGGCCGGCTGCGGTTCGTGCTCGGCGAACAGGATCTGGTGCTCTCGCCCGGCGAAGCGGCGGAGTTCGACACCCGCGTACCGCACTGGTTCGGCGCCACCGGCGACGAACCGGTCGAGTTCCTCAGCCTGTTCGGCAGGCAGGGCGAGCGCGCGCACCTGCGCGCCCGCTCCAGGCCGAAATCCCTCCCCGAACCCCCCGACCAGTGGTGACTCCGGGCACGAGCCGGTCGCCGATCCTCCGCCGCCGTGGACACGCGGTCGTCACCAGTTGGTGAAGGCGCCGTCCGAGGAGCGCAGGTGCGGGCGCTCCGCGGCGACGGCCTGGTACCGCCTGGCCGCCGCCCTGTCGATGTCGACGCCCAGACCCGGCAGATCGGGAAGCTCGACCCTGCCGGAGTGGATCACCGGTCTCGCGGTGAACAGGGCGTCGATCTCGGGTTCCGGCTGCGCCTGGTGCTCCTGTACTGCGACGTTCGGGCAGGCGAGATTGAGGTGGAGCGAAGAGGCGGCGGTGACGGGGCCGAGCGGGTTGTGGGTGGCGAGCTTGATGAAGTGGGCCTCGCACATGGCCGCGATCTTCTTCGCCTCGGTCAGACCGGCCGCGACCCCGACATCGACCCGCGCGTAGTCGATGAGGTCGCCCTCCACCAGGCGCTGGAACTCCCACTTCGAGCCGAACTGCTCTCCCGCCGCGAGCGGAACCGCCGTCCGGGACCGGAGCATGCGGTAGCTGTCGAGGCCCTCGCTGCGCAGCGGATCCTCCACGAAGTACGGCCTGGCCGCCTCGATCTCGCGGCACAGGGTGAGCGCCTCCGGCGGGTCGAGCCTGGTGTGGACGTCGAGAATGAGCTCGACGTCGTCGCCGACCGCATCGCGCATCCGATGGAACAGGGCGATGCCTGCCCGCATACAGGCACGCTGATCGAGTACGCCGTCGGGCTTATGGGGAACGGCGAAGCGCAGATGCCGCCACCCCTGCTCGACCAGCGCCCGCGCCCTGTCCAGGAAGCGCTCGAGGTCGTGGTAGTCGTCGCCCAGGTGCGTGTAGGCCGGGACGTGATCCCTGACCCGGCCGCCGAGCAGCTCGTACACCGGCACACCCAGGGCTTTGCCCCTGATGTCCCACAAGGCCACGTCCACGGCCGCGATCGCCGCCGACAGGAACCGGTCGGCAGGGAAGAAGCCGCGCCGGAACATCACCTGCCACAGATGCTCGATCCTGGTCGGGTCCTCGCCGACGATCAGTTGGCCGAGGTGCTCAAGGCCGCCCGCGACCGCTTTCTGCCGCGACCTGATGCCCACCTCGCCAAGGCCGTGGACGCCCTCGTCGGTGTCGAGGACCAGCAGCATCATGCTGTCGCCGTGGTCAGGCAGCGTGAGGAGTTCCCAGCCGGTGATCTTCATGAAGCGCTCCTGTGAAAACGTTCCCGAGAATCTCAAGAACGCATCATGACATCGTCACACGATGTTGGATAGGTCCTGTTTTTTGGCTCTTGACGCATCCCGGTAACGTTTGCGAGCATCCTCCGTACCGGCGACCCAGGAGGCTGAAGTGGCGGTAACGATAAAGGATGTGGCGGGTGCCGCCGGAGTTTCCGTCTCGACCGTCTCCCGGGCGTTCACCGCACCCGACCAGGTGCAGCCGCGGACGCTGCAGCGCATCCTCGACGCGGCCGCCAAACTCGGCTACGCGCCGAATCCGGTCGCCCGTTCGCTGCGCGGCGGCAGGACGGGCTCGCTCGGGCTGATCATTCCCGACATCGGCAACCCGTTCTTCCCGCCCATCTTCAAGGCGATGCAGGCCAGGGGCCGGCGACAGGGCTACACGGTCCTCGCCGCCGACACCGACGAGCGCGAGTTCGACGAGCTCGAGACCATCGCCGCCGTCTCCAAGAGGGTCGACGGCCTGATCCTGTGGGCCTCGACGCTGAGCGAGGAGCGGCTGCGCGAGCTCGCGGCGGAGATCCCTGTCGTCCTGGTCAACCGGCACCTGCCCGGCATCCCCGAGCTGCACATCTCGCTGTCGGCGGGGATCGCCCAGGCCGCCGAGCACCTCAAGGCGTACGGCCACACCCGCTGCGTGTTCGTCAACGGCTCGCGACCCGAGCTGAGCCGCGGCAAGTCCATCAGGCAGTCGTTCGAGTCGCACGAGATGTCGCTCACCGAACTCGGCCCCTACGAACCCCGCTTCGAGACAGGCGTGCACGCGGCGACCCTGGTCGCCGCGGGCGATGCGACCGCCGTGCTCGCGCACAACGACCTGGTCGCTCTCGGCGTGCTGCACCAGCTCGCCAAGCTCGACGTCAGGGTCCCCGGCGACGTGAGCGTGATCGGCATCGACGACACGCTGCTCGCCGCCACATCCACCCCGTCGCTCACCACGATCAGGATCTCCGCCGACGAGATCGCCACCCAGGCCACCGACCTGCTCATCGACACGATCGGCGGCCGGCGCGAGGGGCAGGTGGTCGAGATCGGCTCCCGTCTGATCCCCCGCGCGTCGACGGGCCCCGCCCCGCGCTGACTCGCGTGCCGTGTGGTCCGGCGAAACCGGATTCCGGCATGCACTCCTACATCCCTTTCATCCTGCTATGACCTAATTGCGGGAGTCATCATGAAGTACACCGCCGCTCTCCTCGGCTGCGCCGTCCTGGCCACGACGCTCGCCGCGTGCGGGTCCTCCTCCTCGTCCGGCGGACCTGACCCGGTCGTGATCCGTGTCCAGGGCATGCCGCCCGCCACGGACAAGCCGGGCCTGGCCCAGTTCAAGCAGATGGTCGCCGACTTCCAGCGGAACAATCCCGGCATCAGGGTCGAGGGCTCGACGACGACGTACGACCCACTGACGTTCTCCGCGAAGCTCGCGGGCGGCAGGGTCGAAGAGGTCATCAAGGTCCCGTTGACCGAGCCGCAGGGGCTCATCGCCCGCAAGCAGGTCCAGCCGCTGACCGCCGAGCTCGGCAGGTGGGCGCACTACAAGGAGTTCAACCCGCAGGTCCTGCAGCCGCTCACAGACGGCTCCGGCCAGGTGTACGGCGTGCCGCAGGCGCCGTTCGCACAGGGGCTGGTCTACAACCGCGACCTGTTCGCCAAGGCAGGGCTGGACCCGGACAAGCCTCCGGCCACCTGGGACGAGGTTCGCCAGGCCGCCAAGCAGATCACCGCCAAGACCGGTAAGGCAGGCTTCGTCCACGAGTCGAAGAACAACCAGGGCGGCTGGCAGCTGGCCATGCTCACCTACGCGCACGGCGGCGACATCGAGAAGGACGCCGGCGGCAAGTACGTGGCCGCGTTCAACGCCGAGCCGACGAGGAAGGCGCTGAACCTGCTCAAGGACATGCGCTGGAGCGACGACTCGATGGGCAGCAACCAGCTCAACGACCAGAACGACGTCATCAAGCGCTTCGCCGCCGGCGAGATCGGCATGTACATGGGCACGCCAGGCACCTACCGCCTGGCGAAGATGACCTACGGCATGCCGGACACCGACGCGTTCGGCATCGGCGCGCTGCCCCAGGCCGGCGGGAACGCCACCCTCACCGGCGGTGACGTCTACCTGGTGCCCAAGTCGGTGAGCGCGGACAAGGCCACGGCGGCGGTGAAGTGGCTGCTGTTCGCCTACGCCCAGCCCGCCTACGACGTCACAGCCGCCGCCGAGCGGGCCAGGCAACTGGCCGCCGATCCGAAGTCGGCGGTCGGCGTGCCGACGCTGCCGATGTTCGACGCCGCGCAGCAGGCGAAGATCGACGAGGCGATCAAGCCCTACGTCAACGTGAAGCTGGAGCACTTCAAGCCTTGGCTCGACGGCACGTCCGCGCTCACCCTGCGCCCCGAGCCGCCCATGCTGGCTCAGCAGGTCTACGCGGTGCTCGACACAGTGGTGCAGGCGGTGCTGACGAACGAGGACAGCGACGTCGACGCGCTGCTGGCCCGGGCGGAGGCCGACGTCAACGCCAAGCTCGCCACCGCCCAGCGATGAACGGCATCACCGCTGCCCGTCCGGTCGTGAAGGTGGCGCACCGGCGCGGGACCCGGCGGGGCAGGGGGACGCTCACCGCCCTGGTCTTCCTGCTCCCCGCCCTGATCGTGTTCGGCGCGTTCTCGTGGTGGCCGATCGTCCGCGGCCTGCTGATCAGCTTCCAGCGCACCAACCTGGTCGACCCGGCCGAGTGGGTGGGCCTGGCGAACTTCGCCACCCTGTTCGCCGACCCGCTGCTGGGCACCGCGGTCGGCAACACCCTGCTCTTCGTGGGACTGGCCCTGCTGATCGGTTTTCCCGCGCCCCTGGTGCTCGCGGCCGTGATGTCGACGGTACGGCGCGGCGCGGGGGTCTACCGCTTCCTCGTGTACCTCCCGGTCGTCATCCCGCCGGTGGTCGCGATCCTGCTCTGGAAATGGTTCTACGACCCTGGCCACGGCCTGTTCAACGAGCTGCTCGGACTCGCCGGGCTGGGCCCCTTCCCCTGGCTGGACTCCCCCGACAGCGCGATGCTGAGCCTGGTGCTGCAGTCGACCTGGGCCGGGATGGGCGGCGCGGTCCTCATCTATCTCGCGGCGATCGTCGGGATCCCGTCCGAGCTGTACGAGGCGGCCCAGATGGACGGCGCCTCCATCAGGGCCAGGATCTGGCACATCATGCTGCCGCAGCTGCGCCCGGTGATCGGCCTGCTGCTGCTGATGCAGCTCATCAACACGATGCAGGTGTTCACCGAGCCGTACGTCTTCACCGGCGGCGGCCCGGAGAACGCGACGCTGACCGTGCTGCTGCTGATCTTCCGTTACGCCTTCCAGGACGGCGACTACGGCCAGGCCGCCGCGCTGTCGTTCCTGCTGGCGATCGTTCTGGGCCTGCTTTCCGCCCTCTACCTGCGGGCCACCCGGAGCTGGAGCGCGTCATGATCTCAGCGGTCGAACGGCGCCGCCCCGCCGTACGGGCGGCCCTGCGCTCCATCCACTGGCTCACGCTGGCCTTGCTGGTGGCCATCGGTGTCGGGCCGCTCTACATGATGGTGAAGGGCGCGCTGTCGCCCGCCAGCGACCTGATCGCCGACCCGCTGACGCTCTGGCCCGCCGACCCGCGCCCGGAGAACTTCGCGACCGCCTGGGACGATCTCAGCATCGGCCACTACCTGCTCAACACCCTGCAGGTGGTCGGCGGGTCGTGGGCGGTCCAGCTCGTCGTCGCGGTCACCGCCGGGTTCTCGCTGTCGGTGCTGCGGCCGTGGTTCGGCCGCTACGTCTACGGCGCGATCCTGGCCACGATGTTCGTGCCCTACACGGTGTCGATGGTCAGCCTGTTCCTCACGGTCATCGACGTGGGGCTGGTCGACTCCTACTGGTCGATCTGGCTGCCCGCGGGCGCGAACGCGTTCAACGTCCTGCTGGCCAAGCGGTTCTTCGACGCGCTGCCCTCCGAGCTCTTCGCCGCCGCCAGGATCGACGGGGCGACGACGTGGCAACTGCTGACGAGGATCGTGCTGCCGATGAGCCGCCCGATCGTGGCGGTCATCAGCCTGCTGGCCGTCATGCACAGCTGGAAGGACTTCATCTGGCCGCTCGTGGCCATCACCGACCCGGACAAGCAGCCGATCAGCGTCGCGCTGGCCAATCTGGCCGAGCAGGCGCCGCAGGACGAGCTGATCGCCGCCATGGCGATGGCGATCGCCCCGCCGGTGCTGGTGTTCCTGGTCTTCCAGAAGTACATCGTCGCCGGTCTCGGATTCACCGGCGTCAAGGGCTGAACCCTCGCGAAAGGCACCCCCATGCCCGACATCTCCCGCCGGTCCCTCATCCAAGCGTTCCCCGTCGCCGCAGGAGCGGCGATCGCGGGCGCCACCCCCACCGCCGCCCTCGCCTCCGGCCCCGCCACTGTCGCCACCACCGTCACCACCACTGGCACCACCACTGGCACCACCACTGGCACCACCACTGGCACCGCGCCGATCACCATCGAGGCCGACGGCATCACGCTGGTGGCCGAGGCCGACGGCAGCATCCTGGTCAGGGACCAGGCCGACCGCATCAGGCTCAGCCACTTCATGATCAAGGACAGTGTGCTCGGCCAGCAGCGCACCTTCGGAGGCACGCCCTCGGCCGTCACACTGCCGGACGGCACGCCGGCCATCCGGGTCGACTACAGGATGTCCGCGTCGGCACAGGCCGTCACGGTGCGTGGCCTCTTCACGGTCTCGGCGCGACGCGCGCACCTGCGATGGGAGGTGAGCGGCAGCACGACGCTCACCCCGAGCGGCTTCATGTTCGCCAGAACGGTGCTGAACCCGTCGGCCGCCGAGCGGTACCGGCCGGTGACCAGGTGGACGCGGGACCCCAGGGGCGGCGTGCCGTACGAGATCAACGACGGCGCGCTCTACCAGGAGACTTGGGCCGACACGCAGGCCTTCTTCAGGCTGGCCAGGACGACGCCCGGATTCACCAACGCCACCTGGATCCACGCGCCCGGCGACGCGGGCAACGTGACGACGGCCGAACTCGTGCTCGGCGCCATGCGGCCCGCGGCCGCGAACACGATCGCCGCGTCGGTCCCGCTCGGCGTCGACGCCTGGTCGGAGCAGCCCTTCGGCCTGTACGGCCCGGCCGCGCCGCTGGAGCTGAAGGCGCAGGTCGTGAACGGCGGCGCGCAGGCCCGCCAGGTGAAGCTGACCTGGTGGGCACGTGACTTCAACGGGCGCGAGCTCGCCCACGGCGACCTGACCAGGACGCTTGCCCCCGGCGCGATCTGGGACGAGTCGTTCACGATCAAGGGAGCGCCCCAAGGGATCGTGTTCACCGAGGTCAAGGCCGTGTCGGGCGGCGACGAGGCGTTCGCGAGGACGAACCTGGCCACGCTCGCACCGCACGCCTACCAGGCGGAGGGCAGGTTCGGCATCGCCAACTACGCCTGGATGCTCGTGCCGGACAAGGCGTCGGTCGGCACGCTGATGCAGAAGATCGGCGTCAAGTCGGTACGCATCGCCTACGAAGGCGCGCCCGGCCACTCCCCCGCCGAGCTCGACGCGCTCGGCATCCCGCACAACGTGCAACTCGGCGGCGTCATCTTCAACGGGACCGCCGAGCAGATCTCCGCGTGGGCCGATGATCGGGCGGCCATCGCGCGCGCCTCGGGCGCCCGCTACTTCGAGGTGGCCAACGAGCTGAACAATCCGTGGATGCAGGGGCAGAGGGTGCCCGAGTACATCAGGGACGGCCTGCGCCCCGTCCACGACCGGCTCAAGGGTTCCGGCATCAAGCTGATGAACTGCGGTCTGGGCGGCATGGACCATGTGTGGACCGCGAAGTTCAAGGAGGCGGGCGGCTGGGACCTGATCGACGCGTTCGCCTTCCACCCCGGCAGAGGCAACTTCACGCCCGACTACGCGCCGCCGCCCGAGGAGTGGGAGCTGGGAGCGAACGGGTCGTACTGGAACTTCCTCGGCGCGCTGCGCAAGGCCCGCCAGACGGTGGACGCCTACGGCGGCGGCAAGGAGCTGTGGCTGACCGAGGCCTACGCCTGCACCAGGCCCAACCGGTGGTGGAACGACACCCACCGCCAGGCGGCGGAGAACGTGCTGCTCACGCTTGCCCTGGCGGTATCGGAAGGAGTGGACGGGCTCAACTGGTACCAGCCGCACGACAGCACGATCCACCACCCGCAGGAGGCCGACCCCGCCAACCCCGAATACCACTTCGGGCTGTTGAACCGCGACACCAGCGCCAAACCGGCCCTGCTGGCCTACGCGACCGCGACCAGGGCACTGGAGGGGGCCACGTTCGTCCGCTGGCTGACCTTCCGCGACCCGGACATCAAGGGTCTGCTGTTCGACACGTGCGCCATCCTCTGGACCCGCAAGGATGGCTATGTCCTGAACGCCGACCACGGAGCCGACGAGTTCCACCCGCACCCCGAGGCGTGGGTGGATCACTGGCCCACCAAGACCCGCCTGAAGGTTCGCGCCACCGGATCGGCCGTGCGCGAGGTCGACTGCATCGGCCAGGAACGCTCGATCCCCGTCCTCGGCGGCAAGGCCCGGCTGAGGCTGGACGGCGCGCCCCGCATCTACTACGGATTGAGCCTGAGCCGATGAGACAAGAGACCATCAGCAGCGACATCACCGTGGTGGGCGGCGGGCTGGCCGGGGTCTGCGCGGCGATCGCCGCCGCCCGGCTCGGCCGTACGGTCGCCCTGGTCAACAACCGGCCGGTGCTGGGCGGCAACTCCAGCAGCGAGGTCAGGGTCTGGGTGTGCGGCGCGACGGGACACGGCAAGAACCATCACGCCCGCGAGGGCGGCATCATGGGCGAGCTGTTCCTCGAGAACCAGTACCGCAACCCGCACGGAAACCCGTACTTCTGGGACACCACGGTCCTCGACTTCGTCCGCGCGGAGCCGAACATCTCCCTCTTCCTCAACACCGACGTGCGCACCGTCTCCGCGTCACCGGACGGGATCTCGTCGGTCACCGGCTGGATGATGGGTTCGGAGCGGCTGATCGGCTTCGAGTCGCCGATCTTTCTCGACTGCACGGGCGACGGGCTGGTCGGCCACCTGGCGGGCGCCTCGTACCGGATCGGGCGCGAGGGCCGCGACGAGTACGGCGAGCCGTGGGCGCCCGCCGAACCCGACGACATCACGCTCGGCAGCACGCTGCTGTTCTACACCAAGGACGCGGGCGAGCCCGTCCGCTACATCCCGCCGTCGTTCGCCAAGGACATCACCCGGACCTCGATCCCCGAACGAAGGATCATCAAAGCGGGTGACAACGGCTGCGCGTACTGGTGGATCGAGTTCGGCGGCGAGCTCGACACCGTGCACGACAACGACCGCATCCGCGACGAGCTGTGGTCGGTGATCTACGGCATCTGGGACCACATCAAGAACTCCGGCCGGTTCGACGCCGACACGATGACCCTCGAATGGGTGGGCGCCCTGCCCGGCAAGCGGGAGTATCGCCGCTTCCTCGGCGACTACGTGCTCACCCAGCACGACGTGCTCGGGCAGACGCCGTTCGAGGACAGGGTGGCGTTCGGCGGCTGGTCGATCGACCTGCACCCGCCCCAGGGCATGTACGCCACCGAGGCCGGCGCCAGGCAGCGCTACGCCGACGGCGTCTACCACATCCCCTACCGGTCGCTGTACTCGGTGAACGTGCCCAACCTGCTCATGGCCGGGCGCAACATCTCCGCCTCCCACGTGGCCTTCGGCTCGACGCGGGTGATGGCCACCTGTGCGACGATCGGCCAGGCGGCGGGCACCGCGGCGGCGCTCAGCGTCTCCTCCGGCCTGCCCCCGCGCCATCTGCCGGTCGGCGAGCTGCAGCGCACCCTGCTGCGGCAGGACGCCTCCATCGTCGGCCTGGCCCTCGACGATCCCGTCGACCTGGCCGGCGCCGCCACCGCGACCGCGTCGAGCACGCTCACCCGGCTCGTGGTGGACGCCGCGGCCGACACCTGGCCGCTAGAGGCCGACGCCGGGATCGTCCTTCCCGCCGACCCCGCCCTGAGCGGGGTCCGGCTCCTGGTCGACGCGGCCGAGGACACGTCGCTGACCGTCGAACTGCACGACCCCGTGCTCGGCCAGAACTACGTGCCGCGCGAGCTGGTCACCACCCGGGTCATCGCCCTTCCCGCGGGCGAGAAACAGTGGATCGACCTGGGCGTGGACTGGCGGCCCGACACCCCGCGCAACGCCTTCCTCGTCGTCAAGGCCGACCCGCTCGTCTCGCTGCACCTCGCCGACCAGCCGACGCCGGGGGTGCTCTGCCTCACCCGTGTCCCTCTGCGGCCCCAGGACGAGTCTCCCCAGCCGCTGCGGGAATGGAGCGACGCGGGGCTGCTGCGCCGTACGTTCTGCCTGGAAACGGGGCGGACGCAGGCGTTCGCTCCCGGCAAGGCCCTCGACGGCTACCAGCGGCCCTACGCGGGCCCGCACCTGTGGGTGTCCGGCGCCGTGCCCGCCTCGCTCGACCTGCGCTGGCCCGAGCCGGTGACGATCGGACGGGTCGAGGTGATCGCCGACGACGACGTGAACGAGGACCTGATCAACCTCCACCACCACCGCACGCCGTTCGAGGTGATCCCTACGCTGGTGCGCGACTACCGCGTCGAAGCCCTGGTGGGTCAGGCCTGGCGGCCGGTCGCCGAGGTGCGCGCCAACCGCCGCCGCCGCAACATCCACCCCCTGGCCGCGCCGGTGACGACCGACGGGTTGAGAATCGTGGTGGAGTCCACCAACGGCGCGCCCTCGGCCCATCTGGTCGCGATCCGCGCCTACGCGCCGGAGGAGTAGCGGGTGAATCGAACACTGGTGACAGGGGCGGCGGGCCGCATCGGACGGATGGTGCTCGCCCTGCTGGCCGAGCGCGGCACCGAGGCCGTCGCGCTGGTGCTGGAGGACCCGGGCGACCTGGCCGCCGGTCACGTGGTGGAGGGCGACGCGACGGACCCGAAGGCGGTGCGGGCCGCGCTCGAGAATGTCGACGCGGTCGTC
Organism: Nonomuraea sp. NPDC059194; assembly: GCF_042754765.1. NCBI lineage: Bacteria > Bacillati > Actinomycetota > Actinomycetes > Streptosporangiales > Streptosporangiaceae > Nonomuraea > Nonomuraea sp. NPDC059194. Next base: position 87,427 of record NZ_JBHZBH010000024.1, read on the forward strand.
CACCTGGCGGCGATCCCCACCCCCGAACGGCTGCCGGCCGAGCAGGTGTTCGCGGTCAACACGCAATCCACCTTCACCGTCCTGGAGCAGGCCGGGCTGGCGGGGGTGCGGAGGGCGTGCTTGGCCAGTTCGATGGCCGCCGACGGTCTGGCCTTCGCCGCGCGGCCGCTCCACCCCGCCTACGTGCCGGTCGACGCGGACCTGCCCGGCCAGGCCGAGGACCCCTACGCGCTGTCCAAGCAGACCGACGAGTTGACGGCGCGGATGATGGCCCGCCGGCACGGCATGGGGGTGATCGCGCTGCGCCTGCCGTACGTGGGCGGCTTCGAGGAGCGGCTCGTCGCGTTCGCGGCACGCTGCGCGGCCGACCCCGGACTGCACGCGCCCGGTCTGTGGGCCTACCTGGAGACCCGTGACGCGGCCCGCGCCTGCCTGCTCGCGCTGGAGGTGCCCGGGCCCGGCGCGCACGTGGTCACCGTCGCCGCGCCCGAGACGCTCGTTCCGCACCCGACTGAGGAGTTGCTGCGCCGCTACCACCCGGAAGCGGAGATCCGCCGGCCGCTGCCGGGACGGACGGTCCCCGTGGATCTGTCGGCCGCGCAGAGCCTGCTCGGCTTCACCGCCGAACACCGCCTTCCCTAGGAACCCTCGGCCTTCCCTAGGAACCCTCGGCCCGGGGTCGCAGGTCGATCGCCATGGGCTGGTGCGGCAGGTTGACGTAGGTCTCCACCTCGCCGTCACAGTGCCAGCCCAGGCGCTGGAAGTAGCCCACGTTGCGCAGCTGGATGTGGGCGACCATCACCAGGCCGCCGCGTTCGGCCGCGGTCCTGACCGCGTAGCGCACCAGCGGCGTTCCGAGGCCATGAACACGATACTCCGGCAGGACGGCCAGGCGGTCGCCCTGCCAGCGCTCGCCGGCCGGATCCAGCGGGTAGAGCCGGACCGCTCCCCCGATCGTCGTGCCCGCGTAGGCGACCACGTGGATGGTCAGCGGGTCGTCGTCGCGGGCGTCGCGGTCGGAGCCGTCGAAGACGTGCTGCTCCTCGACGAAGACGCGGTGCCGTACCGCATGATGGGCCGCCAGCTCGGCGGGGGTGGCGGCCGGGCGGCAGGCTGTGGTGAGCGTTTCGAGCATGGCACCCTCAGGCGGCCGGACGCGGTCCGATGTGGAGCAGCGGCTCCATCGAGCTCAGGCCCGAACAGGCCTGGCAGCGGGCGCAGCCTGCCTTGGTGGTGGCGGACGTCATGCCGCGCCTGGCCATGTAGGCGAGGACCTTGGCGTAGATCGGCCGCGTGTAGGAGCGCGGCGGCGGCTTCCAATCGGCCATGGGAGTGCCGACCACCGGGCGCAGCGGCACGATGAACGGGTAGACGCCGGCGTCGACGGCTCGCCGGCAGCCGTCGACGGTCAGCTGGGGGTCCTCCCCCATGCCGAGGATCACGTACGTCGAGACCTGCCCGGCGCCGAAGACGGAGACGGCCCGCTCCCACGCCGCGAAGTAGCCCTCGATGCCGGTGCGCGCCTTGGCGGGCGCGACGCGCGCCAGGACGGCGGGGTCGAAGGTCTCGATGTGGATGCCGACCGAGTCGATGCCCATGGCGCCCACCTGGTCGATCACGTCCAGGTCGAGAGGCGGCTCGAACTGCGCTTCGACGGGGAGCCCGCTGGCCTGCTTGACGGCCTGGCCGCAGCGTCCGACGTACAGGGCGCCGCGGTCGGCGCCGCGGGTGCTGCCGGTCGTCAGAGTGGCGTCGACGGCGCCGTCGAGGTCACGGGCCGCGACCGCCACCTCGGCGAGCTGCTCGGGTGTCTTGCGGGCGATGGTACGGCCGGCCGCGAGCGAGAGGCCGATCCCGCAGAACCGGCACTGGTCGTCGTTGCCCCAGTAGGCGCAGTGCTGCACGACCGTGCTCGCCACCGAGTCGAGATGCAGCAGGGCGATCTGCCAGTACGGCACGCCGTCGGCGGTGGTCAGGTCGTAGAAGCGGGGCCGGCGCTGGGCGGCGGCGTCGGCCAGCCGTACCCCGTCGCGGTAGATGCCGTAGCCGTCGTCCTCGGCGCGCAGCACGTACGGCGAGTCCTTGGCGACCCCCTCGGTAGGTGCCGTGACGGCATGTCCCCCCACCCAGAGCATCCCGCAGTCGGTGGGCCCGGCGCCGCCGGTGCGCCGCTCCATCTGTGCCTCGAGCCGCAGGCCCCGAGCCTGGAGGTCGAGGATGAGCTCGCTGACGTCGGTAGCCGTCACGACAGGCACCTCCCGTGCCCTACCACCAGATCAGCCGATTCTACCAAAATAGGATTGGCGTTAACTTTCCGACGCGAACGCCTGCCGTACCCGCTCGATGGCCGCGAGCCACGCCTCGCGCGAGGTGAACTCCTCCACGTGTACGGCGTCGCCGGTGACCTCCAGCCGGTAGGTGATGACCGGCTCGGCGACCACCGAGCGGACCATGATGCTGCCGGTCGCCAGGTGCATCTCCACCCACTGCGCCCGCCCGCCGCGCCAGGCCGCGTCGTCGGGCTCCTCCAGGACTGCCCACTCCTGCCCGGCGGCCCTGGCCTGTTCGACCGACCGCTCCCCCATCGAGGTGAGCAGTTCGCGGAAGCGCTGCGACATCGCCGCCTCGATCACCAGCTGGGCGTCGAGCCCGTCCATCGGCACGTCCAGGCTGTCGAGCCAGCCGCCCATCTCCGCTTCCACGGCGGCCAGTGCCGCGGGGTCGCCGACGTCGGCGAGGCGCCGGGCGAGCGCGCCGACCAGCCGCAAAGCCCGCTGGTAGCGCTCGGCGTCGACCATCGCGAGCGGGAAGAGCCGGTCCTCGGCGGCTCGCAGCCGCCGGGCCAGCTCGGTGTACTCCGGAGGGATCCGACCGCTTGGCAAGGCTTGTCTCGTTCACTATGGTCAGTGTGACAAGTCGGATCCTAGACGGCATTCGGGTGATTCGCCAGAACGGCGAAGGGTGGAGCCCGTGCACAGCACCGCGGTCGTCGCGCTCGGCGGGAACACGTTCACCCGCCGGGGCCAGGCGGGCGCGCCCGCGGGCCTGGGGGCGGCGTGAAAGCGGCCGTGCGCGTGCTGCGCGACACCTACCTCGACTCCGTCCTCCAGCTCCTCGGCGCCCGGGCGATGCTCAGGGCCGACGGGGTGGAGTGGGCGACGGCCGTGATGGCGACCGCGGCCAACCTCGACGCCCTTAGGCACGAGGGCTTCGATCCCCCTGAGGCGGGCCCCAACGATCTGGTCTTCGCGGTGCGTGCCGCCGACGAGTCCGACACGGCGGCGGCCTTCGCGGACGGCGAGCGGGCGATGTTCGCCGCCCACGGAGGCGGGCCGGACGAGCGAGCGTTGTCCGGGGCTGACGGGGGCGAGCGGGCGACGTCCGGAGCTCACCCGCGCTCTCTGGAAGAGGCGTTGGACCGCCAGCCCGGCAGCACCGTCGCCGTCGTCTCCGTCCCGGGCGACTACGCCGCCCTGGAAGCCCACAAGGCGCTCAGCCACGGCCTCGACGTGCTGCTGTTCAGCGACAACGTCTCCGTCGCCGACGAGATCGCGCTCAAGGAGCATGCCGCGCGGCGGGGCCGCCTGCTCATGGGGCCCGGCGCGGGTACGGCGCTGCTCGCGGGGGTCGGGCTCGGTTTCGCCAACGTGGTGCGTTCCGGGCCCGTCGGGGTCGTCGCGGCGGCCGGCACCGGCGCTCAGGAGGCCATGTGCCTGCTCGACCGCTGGGGCGTCGGCCTCTCGCAGGTCATCGGGGTGGGCGGGCGCGACCTGACCCGCGCCGTCGGCGGGCGGATGACCGCGCGGGCGATCGAGGCGCTCGACGACGACCCGGCGACCGAGTTGATCCTGGTCGTGTCCAAGCCGCCCGACGTGGAGGTGGCGCGGCGGGTGATGGCCGCCGCGCGGAAGACCCCGCTCGTGGCCGCCCTGGTGGGGATGGAGGGCGGCCTGCCGGGCGCGCACGTGGCGGACACGCTCGAAGGCGGCGTCGTCAAAGTGCTGGAACTGCTGGGCAGGCCCGTTCCCGACCTCGACCGGCGGCACGGCCCGAGCGTGGCGGAGGCCGTCGCCCGTCTCTCGCCGGAGCGGACCACGGTGCGCGGCCTGTTCTCCGGCGGCACGCTCTGCTACGAGGCGATCGTGCTGCTGAGCCGTACCGTGGGGCCGGTGTGGTCCAACACGCCGATCGACCCGCGCTACGGCCTGCCCGCGCCGCCGGGCTCCCATGTCTGCCTGGATCTCGGGGAGGAGGAGTACACCAGAGGCAGGCCCCACCCGATGATCGACCCGGAGGCACGCGTGGAGCTGCTGCGCGAGAGTGGCCAGGACGTCGCCGTCGTGCTGCTCGACGTCGTGCTCGGCCATGGCGCGCACCCCGACCCGGCCGGGATCCTTGCGCCCGAGCTCTCCCGCCTCGACGGCCCGCAGGTGGTGGCCTACGTCCTGGGCACGGAGCTGGATCCGCAGGGCTACCAGGAGCAGGTACGGCGCCTCGCCGAGGCCGGATGCGTGGTCACCGAGACCGCCGCCCGCGCGGCGCGCACCGCGGCGGCGATCGCCACCAGGCGGGCCGCCCCATGAGCCGCCCCATGAGCCGCGTCGCGCTCCTGACGTACTCCACCAAACCGCGCGGCGGGGTCGTCCACACTCTCGCCCTGGCCGAGGCGCTCGCCGACCTGGGCGTCGACGTCCACGTCTTCGCCCTCGGCACCGAGGGCTTCTTCCGCCCGCTGAAGGTGCCGTTCACCCTGTTCCCCGTCACGGTCGAGACCGACTCCCTGGAGGAGAAGGTCTTCGCCTCGGTCCACGCCATGGTCACCGGGCTGGCGAAGGTCGCCGGTGACTTCGACATCCTGCATGCCCAGGACTGCATCTCTGGGCGGGCCGCCCCGCAGGTGCACGACCGGGTGGTGCGCACCGTGCATCACGTCGACCGGTTCTCCACCCCTGCCCTCGTCGACTGCCAGCGCAGGGCGATCGTGGAGCCCGGCCACGTTCTGGTGGTCAGCGAGCACTGGCGGCGCGTGCTGCTGCGGGAGTACGGCGTCGCCGCCCAGGTGGTCCGCAACGGCGTCGACCCGGCCCGCTTCCCGCCGGTGAGCGCCGAGCGACGGGCCTGCCTGCGCGCGACCGTCGGCGCGCAGGACCGGTTCTTGCTGCTGGCCGTCGGCGGCATCGAGCCGCGCAAGGGGAGCAAGACGCTTTTCCGCGCCCTCGGCCTGCTGCGGGGACGGCGTCCGGTGCTGGCGATCCTGGGCGGCCAGTCCTTCCGCGACTACGAGGCCTACCGCCGTGAGGCGCTGGCGCTGCTGCCCCCTCTCGGCCAGGACGTGGTGCAGGTCGGGACGGTCTCGGAGGAACTGCTGGGCGCGTGGTACCGCAGCGCCGACGCGCTGGTCTACCCGTCGATCGAGGAAGGCTTCGGCCTGGCCGCGCTGGAGGCGCACGCCGCCGACCTGCCGGTGGTGGCCAGCGATCTGCCGGTGTTCAGGGAGTTCCTCACCCATGGCAGGGACGCCCTGCTGCCCGCCGTCGGCGACCCGGTGGCGCTCGCCGAGGCGATCGAGCAGGTCATGACCGACGAGGCGCTGCGCGCCACCCTCGTCGCCGGCGGTCGCACCGTGGTGCCGCGCTTCACCTGGGCGGCCTCCGCCGCCCGGCATGCCGAGATCTACCGGTCGATCACCTGATCGCGCCCTGGAATGCCGGTCGCGGTCATGTGGTCGTGCCCGGCGGGCCGGGCGGCCAGCCGGGCCGCCCGCTCCCCCACCTCACCCTCGGTCACCTCGCCCTTGACGAGCAGCACCTGTTCGAGCGCCTCGAACCAGCAGACGTAGTACCCGGCCTCCGGCTCGGCGGCGATCCGCGCGATCAGCACCTGACGGAAGTCCTCCCAGTCGAAGGCGCCCGCCTGACTGGCCGCCATCGCCAGGCCGAACGCCCGGCCCTCCCACGGCTCGGCGAAGACGAGTTCGCCGTTGGAGCGCGGCGGCGCGGCCGGGCTGCCGACGTCGAGGCGGAACGGGAGCGTCATGTCGTCACCTGGGCGACGCCCACCATGGCATCCCGGGTGACGAGCGGGACGAGCTGCTCCTCGGAGTACTCCTCCGTTCCCGCGGGCCTGACGGGGAGCACGAAGTAGCGCACCTCGGAGCTGCTGTCCCACACCTGGATGTCGACGTCGCCCGGCAGCCGCAGGCCCATCTCGGCCAGCACCGCCCGCGGCTCACGGACCATCCTGGAGCGGTAGGCCGGATCCTTGTACCAGGAGGGCGGCAGGCCCAGCAGCGGCCACGGGTAGCAGGAGCACAGCGTGCAGACGACCACGTTGTGCAGGCGGGGGGTGTTCTCGACGACTACGATGTGCTCGCCCTGCGGCCCCTTGAACCCGAGTTCGGCGACGGCGGCGGTGCCGTCGGCGAGCAGCCGCCGCCGGTAGTCCGGGTCGGTCCACGCCCTCGCCACGACGCGCGCGCCGTTGAGCGGGCCGACGTCCGTCTCGTACATCCGGATGAACTTGTCCATGACCGCCGGATCGACCAGACCTCGCTCGACCAGCAGTTCTTCGAGCGCCTCGACCCGCAGGTCGATCGGCACCCGCTCGTGCGTCATGGCGCCTCCTCCAGGTAGTCCTCGTAGAGGTCGACGTGGACCGCGAACGGCTCGGCGTCCGGGCCGAACAGCTCGGCGGAGTCGAAGCGCACCGCGTACACCCACTGGGCGTTCTCGCCCTGGAAGTGGGCGTTGGTGTCCGGCAGGACCTGCGCGGGCTGGACGATCGCGACGCGGCCCGTGCGCCCCATCACGTACCTGGGAAGGCGCGTGTGCCCGGGCGGGTCGAAGACCTTCGCGCGTACGGCCGAGCCGACGGCGAACCGGGGTGGCGACGACACCTCCCGCAGGGGGCCCGCGGCGGTCGGGGTGTAGTCCGGCTTGTCCGGCGTCGGCGGCCCAGGCTCGTCGACCGAGCCGCCCAGGAGGTTGGCGGCGCGCGCCTCCACGGTTCCCGGCGCGATGATCGAGCTGTCGAGCAGCAGGTTCTCCGCGCCGTGCAGCCACCGGCCGTAGTAGCCGTCGTCCAGGTAGTCCCGCCGGTCGAGGCGGTTCATCGCGTGCCGGAAGGCGTCGAGGTTGGTTCCGGACAGCCGCATCGACAGCAGGGCGAGCGCGAAGGCGCGGGCCTGCCATCGCGCCGCGAAGACCGGCTCACCGGGTTCGGGGACCGTCACGGGGCCCCAGCCCTCGGTGCCGCCCATGTCGTGAATCCCGGTCGCTTTGCTCATCGTGGCCTCCCACGTCTGCGCAGGACGAAAGCGAGCCCTCACCTCGGACGTCGGGCGGGCGAGAGCGGGCCCTCAGACCGGCAGCTCAAACAGGCAGCTCAAACCGTCCATGTGTTCAGCTGGAACGCGCCTTCCTTCCACGCGGTGAGCGCCGAGTCGAGCACGTCCAGCGGGTTGAACGGGGTCACGCCCGGGATCAGGTCGTCCTCGCGGAACCCGTAGAGCGCGCCCATCGCGAACCGGCAGGCGTAGATCGTCGCGCCCTCCTTGAGGAGGGTCTTGATCTGGTTGTTGATCGCGAGGTGTCCGGGGAAGGCTTCCTGGCCGACGCCCGGGTAACCGCGTGTGCCCGAGGCGAGCAGCACGCCGGGGCCGTACAGGATGATGTGCACATCGAAGCCCTTGCGCACCAGCCGGGTGGAGGTGAGCAGGTTGACGAGGGCGACCGAGCCCTCGTACGGGACCGTGTGGATGAAGATGAACGCCTTCTGCCCCGGTTCGGCTTGGATGTCGGGGAACACCTTCTCTTCAGGGTTGTAGAGGGTCTCGCCCTCCTGCGGCAGAGTGGTGGAGACGGTCTTCGGCATGTGAGCTCCTTGGACTAGATGGCCGGGCCGACCGGCCTCGTCGGCGTGGACCAGTGCTTGCGGTGGCTGCCGGGCATCGCGGCCAGCAGCCGGCGGCGGATCGGCCAGGGCGTGAGCCGGTAGATCGGGACGAAGATCCGGCGCCAGAAGAAGGAGCCGCGGGACGGCGGCGGCCGCTGGCCGTGGGCGCGCGCCACCCGCGCTTGCGCGTCCCTGAGCAGGTACTGCTGGGCGTTCTCTCGCAGCCACCGCGTGATCATGACGCCACTCCGGCCTGCGCGGCCGTGACGATGGGCTCGTTGAGCGCGCCGATCGGCGGCGAGTAGACGTTCTCCATGGCGGCCAGGTCGTGCAGCGTGATGCCCTTCTTGATGGCGAGCGCCAGGAAGTCCGCGCGTTCCTTGATGCCCTCGCCGCCGACCAGTTGCGCCCCGATGAGGCGCAGGGTGCCGGGTTGGGCCAGGAGCTTGACCGTGACCGGCCTGACCCCCGGGTAGTAGCGCGCCCTGGAGATGCCGGTCGCCTTGCCGATCACGAACGGGATGCCCAGCGCCGTCGCCGCCACCTCGCCGAGCGCGGCCCCGCCGATCATCCACGCGCCCGCGACCATCCCCCACGGCACATAGACCGGCTCGTAGGCGCGGTCCCCGCCCGCGGCGTTGGTGCCCGCCACCTTGCCCTGGGCGTAGGCGTGGCTGCCGGTGAGCCCCTGCAGGGGCAGGCCGCCGAGGCCGTGCGGGATCTCGCAGACGTCGCCCGCCGCCCACACGTGCGGCGCCGACGTGCTCATGTGGTCGTCGACGACCAGCCCTCCGGTCGAGCCCGTCCTGAGACCGGCGGCGACGGCCAGCGCGTTGTTGGCGACCTTGTGGGTCGCCACCACGACCAGTTCGGCGGGCAACTCGCCGGCAGAACTCATCACAGCGCGGACGTGGCCTCGCTGGTCGCCGAGGAAGGCCTGGAGCTTGGTGTCCCAGTGCATCGTCACGCCCATTTCGGCCCACGACTCCTGGACCGGGGCGACGGTGTCGGGATCGCACAGCTCGCCGAGCGCCCACGGGTGCGGATCGATGACATGGGTGTCGATCCCGCGATGGGCGAGGGCGGTGACCATCTCCAGGCCGAGGGGCGAGGCCTCGAGGACGACCGCGTGCCGTACGCTGTCGAGGATCTTGTCCCATTCCATGGCCCTGCGGATGTTCTTGACGTAGTAGAGGCCGCCGAGCTCCTCGCCCGGCACGCCGGGCGGCTTGTAGTCGAAGCCGGTGGCGACGACCAGCGCGTCGTAGCCGACCTCGCCTTCGCCCTCGATCTCGACGGTCCGCGCCGCCGGGTCGAAGGAGCGGGCGGTCGTCTCGTACCTGACGTCGATCCCCGCGTCGGCGTAGGCCTGCTTGTCGGCCAGGAAAAGCGCGGAGAAGTCGGGGATCTCCTTGCCGTGGACGTACGGGATGCCGCACGGGCTGTAGCCCACGTCCTCGAACTGGGTGTAGACGATCACTTCCGTCGAAGGGGCGGCGGCCTTCGCCGCACCCGCCGCTCCGATGCCGGCGGCGCCGCCGCCGATGATGACCACCCTCCGTGCCATGGACTCAGCTCCCGCCCGTACGGCACAATATCCATACATTATAGAGGACTTCGCGTTGACTATCCTGCTTGACGGTTCGCGAAGTCGATGACAAGGGGATGGCATGACCGAGGCGGGCGAACAGGGTCAGGTCGACGAGATCGTCAGCCAGATCGGTCCGAAGCTGCGCGGTCTTCGCCGAGCACAGCGCCACTCGTTGCAACAGCTGGCGGCCATCAGCGACGTCTCCGCCGCGGCCATCCACAAGATCGAACGCAACGGGATGGTCCCGACGATCACCACGCTGCTCAAGCTGGGCACCGCCCTCGGCGTCCCGGTCAGGTACTTCGTCGAGGAGGACGAGCAGCCGCCCGAGCCGGTGCACCACACGCCGCGCGACCGCCGCCCGACCGTCTACACGCCGCACGAGGGGCTGGCGCTGGCCGGGATCAGCGGCTCCTACCGGCAGTTCCAGACGGCGGCGGCCGTGGCGACGGTCCTGCCGGGCGCGTCGAGCGGTGACAAGCTCATGCAGCACCCGGGCGAGGAACTGGTCCACGTCACCGAGGGCGTGCTGACCTTCAAGATCGGTGAGCGGACCTACGCGCTGGCCGAGGGCGACTCCCTGCACTTCGCGGGTGAGGTGCCGCACCACTGGGAGAACGAGGGCGACCACCCGGCCAAGGCGATCTGGATCGCGCTGCGCAACGGTTAGGCCGCGGTCATGGCGGGGCGCGGTGGGCCCGCGCCAGGGCCAGCAGCGCCTGGCGGAACGCCGCGAAGGGCGCGCTCGCCACCCCCGCGCCCACCTGGCCGGCGCCGGAGCTGACGTGCAGGATGCCGGTGTTCACCCGCGGGGTGATCCCGGTCTCGACGACCCTGCGCACGTCCACGCCGAGCGGTGTGCCGCGGAAGTCCATCGTGGGCAGCGTGAACCTGGTGCTCTCGGCCGCGCAGATCCGGCGCGTCTCGGCGGTGGCGCTGGCGGCGTCGGCCATGGAGCCGCCCAGGAACGCGGCCACCGCGGGCGATCCCGCGCTCGCCGAGCCGCCGAGCCCGACCAGTTCGAGCACGGCGCTGTCGCCGATGTCGGGCGCGCCGTCCCGCGGGCCGTACCCGGGGTGGAACAGCGCCGCCTCCACCGGGGGGCTGTCGGCGACGAACCAGCGCCGGTCGCCCGCCAGTTTCACGCCGTACGTGGTGCCGTTGCGCGCCATGGTCGTGACGATGCTGGAGCCGGGGACACGCCCGGCCGACAGGGTGAGCGCCTTCGCGCTCGCCATGGCCATGGTGAGGAAGAACAGGTGGTTGGCCGACAGGTAGGCGCTGAAGGCGGCCACGTCCGCGCTGTCGCCGCCGAGGGCGGCGATCGCGGGCAGCATCGTGCGCAGCACGATGCCGGTCGAGGCCTGGACGCGCATGTGGACGTCATCGCCCATCTGCACGCCCTGGGCGGCGATCGCGAACGTGTCGATCGGCCCCGTCCGCGCGACGATCTCCTTCAGCATCGGACCGGCCACCGTACGAAGGAAGACCAGCCGCTCGATCGCGGCGGGAGATTCCCTGCCCAGCCAGGCCACATCACCTGAACCCTGGCCCAGCGGCGCGAACGCCCGCGTTCCGCCCGCGGGATCGTCCACCACCCAGACCGGCGCGCTCGGCCCGAGCGCGGTCGCCAGCGGCACCACGGTGTCGTGCTCGTTGGCCGCCGAGAGCGTGACCTCCCCCGAGGTCAGCAGCCGCTCGGCGGTGCCCGGCTCGTCGGCCCAGCCTTCGGCGACGACCGCCGCCCGCATCGAGCGCCGCAGCGGATCGCACACCTCGGCCCACGCGATCGGCGGTCCCGCGTGCAGGAGCGAGCGATCGCCCATCCCGGGGACCACCTCCATCGCCGGGCGGACGTCGACCACGTACGGCACCTCGCGGTCGAGTCTGCGCAGCACCTCGGCGTTCGCCGCCTCGAGGTCGGCCGCGTACACGTCGGTCAGCGCCCGCACCAGCTCCGGATCGCCGTGCGCGGGCGGCCGCGCGTCTACCTGGACCACCGCCGCGCCCTGCGCCGCCACCGCGTCGGCGAACATCCGCAGCCCCACGTTGACGACCCGCGCCTCGCTCGGCAGCTCGATCATGGCGCCTCCCTGCCGAGACTCATGGCGCGGGCGCGGATGGCCTCCTCCGCCGCGTGGACGGCCGCGCGGCGCGCCGCCGCGTCCGCGCTCAGCCCGGCGGCCTGCTCGCGGACGCGTTCGATCATCGGGGTCACCGCCGACGGCGCGGCCCCGCCCAGGGCGGTGCGCGAGCCGACCAGGGCCTCCGGTGTGAGGCTCTCCCGCAGCTCCGCGTCGTCGAGGCTCCAGCGGGCCCCCGCGACCTCGGTCGCGGCGCGGGCGATCGCCTCGGCGTCCAGCGCCGCGCCGTGCCGTAGCGCGTGCTGGACGACCCGGTGGGCGGTGCGGTAGTCGGCGTGGAAACGCAGCATCAGCAGCTCCGCCAGGTCGGCGGCCTGGGTACGGCCGGTGGCCAGCGCGGCGCGCATGCGTGCGGCATCCGCCTCGATCGTGCGGACCACTCCGGTCGTCAGGCGCGTCACCCGGTGCGCGAGGTCGAGGGCGCGGGGCAGCTCGCCGTACAGATAGATGAGGTTGTCGCTGCGGGCCGACGGGGTCTTGGTGACGGCGGTCAGGCCGGTCAGGCGGCCCACCATGACGCCCGCCGAGCCGCGGACGACCGTGAGGGCGTAGGGGTTGCGCTTGTGCGGCATGGCGACGCTCGGGCGGCTGTAGGCCTCGGCCGGCTCGACGAAGCCGAACTCGGCGCTGGCGAAGATCTCCAGGTCTTCGGCGAGCTTGTCCTGGGTGAGCAGCAGGCTCGTGGCCGCGGCCAGGACGTGCGTGAACGGGTCGGTCTGCCACATGGCGTCGCGGGTGTGCGCGATCGCGTGGTCGAAGCCGAGCGCCCGCGCCGTGGCGTCGCGGTCGTCGAGGATCGGCGAGCCGTTGGCCGCCCCCGAACCGGCCGGGCTCGCGTTGACGTGGCCGAACTCGGCGGCCAGCCGTACGGCGTCGCGCAGGACGGGGTCGGCGAAGGACAGCAGGTAGTGCCCGAAGGTGGTCGGCTGCGCCTGCTGCAGGTAGGTGTAGTCGGGCATGAGCGTGGCCAGGTGCCGTTCGGCCTGGTCGGCGAGCGTCGCGGCCAGGGCGCAGGCGGCGTCGACCAGGTCGAGGATCTGCCCGCGCACCCGGATGCGGAAGGCGGTGCGCACCGCCTCGCGGCGGGTGCGTCCGGCCCGCAGCCACCCGGCGTCGTCGCCGATCCGGGCGAGGAGCAGGCGTTCACGGGCCGCGTACGGCTCGCCGCACCGCGGGTCGTACCCGACGGCCTCGGCGGGCATGGCGGCGAGGTCGAGCAGCGCGCCCAGCAGCGGGCCGCGCGCTCGCTCGGGCAGGATCGCCCGGTCGGCGAGCTCGACGCAGTGGGCCAGGTCGGCCAGTCCCAGCGCGTGATGGAGCCACGGCGCGTCGGCCATCTCCCAGGCGTAACCCGCGGCCACCAGCTCCTCCGCGGGCTCGAAGGCCGTCGCCCCCGCGATCAGCTCTGGGTCGCCGGTCATGCCGCCCGCCACCAGCTCCGGATCGTCGGTCATGGCGCCGCTCCGGCCAGGAGCTCCAGTGCGCCGGGCAGGCCGCCGGTGTGCCAGAGCACGATGGGAGCCGTCTCGCCCCGCGCCCGCAGTCCCGCGACCGCGGCCAGCGCCTTCGTGCCGTACTTGGCGTCGAACAGCACGCCGTCGCCGCGCAACGCGCGCAGCATGAGGTCCGCGTCCCGATCGTGGGACTGCCCGGTGGCGTCGACCAGCTCCCAGTCCGTGACCTCCGCGACGCCCATGCGCGCGACGAGGTCGAGGATCTCGCCCCTGATCTGGTGCAGCGGCCTGCTCACCGACACCCCGTGGACGCGCCACCTCGCCCCGATGGCGGCCCGTCCGGCGAGCAGCCCGGCGATCGACGCCCCCGATCCCACCGGCAGTACCACGACCACGTCGTCAGGGTCGGCGACAGTCAGCTGCGCGGCCAGCTCCCGCGCGGCACGCGCGAACCCGAGCGCTCCGGTGGGCGTGGCGCCGCCACGGGGCATCGGGTAGGGCGCCCGCCCTTCGTCGCGCAGCCGGTCGGCCCGCTCGTCGATCAGCTTGTCGAGTGCGGCCCGGTCGGAGCCGGTGTGGAGCACCTTCGCGCCGGAGCACGCCGCCATCCGCACCGTGAGGGGCGCCGGTTCGCCTGCCGTACCCGAGACGAGCAGCTCGCACTCGAGGCCGCACACCGACGCCGCCAGCCCAGCCCCGGCGATGAAGTTGGATCCCGGGCTGCCGCCGGTGACCAGGACGTCGGCTCCGCGCGCCAGGGCGTCGCCCACCAGGTACTCCAGGGCTCGCGCCTTCGCTCCGGCCAGCCCGAAGCCGCTGAGGTCGTCGCGTTTGAGATAGAGGCCGTCGAGCGCCACCCGCTGCAGCGGCGTGGGCAGCAGGGCCAGCGGACGGCGCGGCGGGTTCATCGGGCGGCTCCGGGAGTGCCGCGGGCGACCACCGCGTCGACCATCGCGGACGCCGTGCCGAGCTCAGGGCTCGCGGTCCAGGCGGCGAGGTCGGCCGGGTCGGCCACGCCGCGGGCGGCGAGCACGCTCACCAGGTCGGCGGAGTGCGCCTCCTGTAGTGCCTCCTGCAGCAGGTCCTGGGCGCGGTGCTTGCCCACCCGCCGCGACAGCTCGGCCAGGACGCGTTCCGACGCCCACCGGTGGCCGGTGCGCCGGAGGTTCTCGCGCATGCGGCCGGCGTCGACCACGAGGCCGTCGACGAGGTCGGCCGCCAGAGACGCGGCCGTGCCCGCCGCGAGCGTGACGTCGGGCAGCGCCGCCCATTCCGCCTTCCAGGCGCGTCCGTCACGTTCGTGCCCGCCGGTCATGCCCTCGACCAGGACGCCCGAGGCCGCTCTTGCGAGCCGGGCGAGCGTGTCGAGGTGCTCGCTGATCTCGGGGTTGCGTTTGTGCGGCATGGTGATGCTGCCGACTGCGGCCCGCGCCGTACCCTCCGACAGTTCGGCGATCTCCGGTCGCTGCAGCTCGTAGACCTCGTTGCCGATGCGGGCGAGCGTGGCGGCGGCCATGCTCATGACCATGCCGAACTCCGCCACGCGGTCGCGGGCCGAGGTCCACGACACGAGCGGGTCGCGCAGCCCGAGCCGGGCGCAGAACAGCTCCCGCAGCCGCGGGCCGTACGGCTCGAAGAAGCCCAGCACGCCGACCGCCCCCGCGAGCTGGCCCACCGACCAGCGCGCGTCCCCCTCACCGAGCCTGACGATGTGGCGTCCGACCTCGTCGGCCCAGGTCGCGACCTTGAAGCCGAAGGTGATCGGGGCACCCGGCTGGCCGTGCGTGCGCCCGCTCATGACCGTGTCGCGGTGTTCGGCCGCCAGGCGCAGCAACGACCCGTGCGCGCGGATCAGGTCGTCCCTGACGAGCCGCCCGGCGTCCCGCATCACCAGCCCGAACCAGGTGTCGGTCAGGTCCTGGACGGTGGCGCCGTAGTAGACGTACTCCCGCGCGGGCTCGGGCAGCAGCCGTTGCAGCCCGCGGATGAGCCCCAGGGTGGAGTGCGACGTACGCCGGGTCTCGGCGGCCACGAACGCCAGGTCGAGGCGCTCGGCTCGGGCGTGTTCGGCGATCTGCCCGGCCGCCGCGTCGGGGATCAGCCCGAGCTCGGCCTGTGCGGCGGCCAGCGCGGCCAGGATGTCCAGCCAGGTCTGCATCCGCCGCTCGAAGATGGCGCTGAGCTCCGGCGTGGTCCACAGCTGCGCGTACTCCGGCGATTCGGTCAGACGGGTCGCCATGACGGCTCCCATCGGCGCGCCACGATCCGCAGCGCCTCGCGCACCTGTTCCAGGGTGGCGCCCCAGGGCACGACGACGGCGCCATCGGCCTGCTCGATCCGGTCCTCGAGCAGGCAGCACTTGGTGAGAGTCGGGACGCGCGGGTCGCGGGCCCGCGACCTGGGGCAGATCTCCACACTCTCGGCCTGCATGCCGTAGAACCACTGGTGGATCTCCCGCGACCGCGCGCAGCCGAGCAGCGTCCACTCCTGGAACTCGGGCCGCTGGTCCAGGTAGAGGGTGGAAGCACCGGCGACACTCACCCCCGAACCACCGCACGGCAGCAGATAGCGGGCGGCCGGCGCCCGCGAGGCGAGCGCCTGGAAGCCGACGGTGTCGGCCACTGGCTCGATCGGCGGCAGGTCCTCGGCCACCTCCAGCAGCCGCCGCACCTGGTCGAGCAGCTTGGGCGGCTCCGGCGGCACGATCTCCTGTACGGCCAGCCGCAGCGGCTCGGGGTCCACGATGAAGCTGACGTGTCCGTACCTGCCTTCGACCACGACGGCCCGCACGCCCGGAGCTCGCGAGAGCGCGATCCGCGCCATCGTGGACGGCACCGCCGTGTCGGCCTCGGGCGCCCGGACGAACGCGCACTCCCCCGGCGGCCCAAGCACCTCGACCGAGACGATCGGCGAGAACAGCGGCTCGTCCGACTCCTTCACCACCCGCAGCAGCGCCGTACGGTCGCCGTCGTCGCGGACCACGAGGAAGCGGGTGCGCCGGTAGGCCTCGCGCCCCAGGAGGAACCGGCGCAGGCCGGACTCGGTGAGCGGGCCGCGCACGCGCGCCACCGCAACGCCCCGGTAGGCGCTCGGGACCAGGTTGGGCGTCATGGACGCTGGTGGATCGAGAGCGCGGCGGTGTCCGCGCGCAGTCCGAGCCGGAGCGTGGCCAGCGGGAGCACGTCATCGGGCGCGATGTTGGCAAGGTTGACGGCGGGGCCGAACCGGTTGACCAGCCAGGCCTGCTGGGCCGTGCGAGGTGCCTCGAACATCACCCTCTCGACACCCGCGGCGCTGACGGCGGCCTCGATGATGTCCGGCCGGGGGTGGCCCGAGCCGTCGTAGATGCCGACCGTGCCGCTCTCGCGGCCTTCGGTGACGATCCAGGTGGCGCCTGCGGCCAGGTCCTCGCCGATCTCGTCGCGCCACTGGGCGGCCGACAAGGGTGCTTCGGCGTCCTTGACGCCGGTCTCGGCGAAGACGACGAACGCCTGGGTGGCCTTCTTGATGAGCTCCCGCTTGTCGTCCAGGGCCATGTCGACGACTCCGCGGGAGACCTCGACGGCGTCGAATCCGACGCTCTCCGCCCAGGCGAGGCATTCGTCGGCCCGGCCCTGCGCCCAGGCGATCTCGAGCAGGGTGCCGCCCAGGCAGCTGGTGACCCGGTGGGCCCGCAGGAGGCGGAGCTTGCGGCCGAGACCGCGATCGAGGTAGGCGATGCCCCAGCCGACCTTCCAGACGTCGATGTGCTCGCCGGTCAGCTCGAGCGCCCCGGCGGCGGCGTCGGGGGTGAGGCCCCTGTCGAGGACGTGGGTGCGGCCTGACTCGCGTGGCTTGCCGGCCACGGTGGGTAGGGAGAGAAAGCCAGGTCCCACGTTGTCTATATTACGATGAGCGTTTACTTTCCGACAAGAGGTGGCCGTATGGCCGAGCTCGACGAGGTCGTCGCCGCGGTGGCGAGCAGTCCGGCGATCATGGCCAAGCGCGCCATCGGGCTGGTGTCGGAGGTGCTCGGCGCCTCCGAATGGATCGCGGGTCCCGGCGACGACGGCGCCGCCGTCGAGGTGGGCGGCACCACGGTCATCGCCTGCGGCGAGGCGCTGTGGCCCCCGTTCGTCCGCGCCGACCCTTTCGGCGCGGGCGTGGCGGCCGTGCTGACCAACGTCAACGACGTGGCCGCGATGGGCGGGGTGCCCGTGGGGATCGTCGACACGGTCGTCGCGGACGAGGCCACCGCTCGCGCGGCCCTGGAGGGCATGCGCTACGCCTCGCGGCTGTACGACGTCCCGATCGTCGGCGGCCATCTCACGATCTCCGACACCGCCCCGTCGATCTCCGCCTTCGCCGTCGGATCGGCGCGGGCCCTGCTGTCGGCCACCCACGTCCGTCCGGGACAGGACCTGGTCATGGCCGCCTGCGTCGAGGGCACCATGCGGGACGACTTCCCGTTCTTCCCCTCCTTCGACGAGCGCGGCTCCGATCTCGCGGGGGATGTCCGCCTGCTGCCGGAGATCGCGGACAAGGGCCTGGCCGTGGCGGCCAAGGACATCAGCATGGCGGGCCTGGTCGGATCGCTGGCCATGCTGCTCGAATGGGGGGCCTTCGGCGCCGACGTGGACCTGGCGGCGCTCCCCCGCCCCGAGGGCGTCCCCCTGACGATGTGGTGCACCTGCTTTCCCTGCTACGCCTTCCTGCTGACCTGCAAGCCCCATCACACCGGCTCCTGCGTGCGCGCCTTCACCTCGCGCGGCCTGGCGGCGGCCAGGGTCGGCGGCGTCGACGGGACGGGGACGATCGTCCTGAGCGCCGGCGGTCGCTCGCTGCCCGCCTTCGACCTGAGAGCCCGGGGGGTGACCGGCCTGGCCCGCCCCACGTGACTCCTCCGCCATTCCCGGCCTGACCAGCGCCAACCGGCGCGCGCCCATCGCCGGCCTGCCCGACTGGAGCAAGGCAGGCTACCGGGGCGGTGCCGCCCTGCCCGGGCCCGCCGAGGCGCACCCCGACGCGGCCTGCCACCTCACCCCGCAGGAACTCGCCGCCCAGTACGGCGTGCGCGCCGACGGCAGCGACGCCAGCACCGGCCTCCAGTCGGCCATCGACGCGATCAGGACGACGTGCACACCGACCGCCGGATACACCAGGCTCTCCTCCATCACGATGCCGCCCGGCCGGATCGTCGTCACCAGACAGCTCGCTCTCGACGCCGACTACCTGGTGCTCAGGGGCGCGGGCATGGCCCGGACGGTGCTCGCCTTCCGTCCCGGCACCGACACCCGCTGGGCCGGAAACGAGACCGTCGACTACACCGGAGCCGGGGTCAACGCCTCGATGACCGACGCGTCGGGCTCGCTGTTCCTCAGGAGCACGGGTTCCGGCGGGGAGAGGCTGCTGTCGCGCGGCGGGACCGACGACCTCGCCGTCACCGGCAGCGGGCGCCACATCCGTCTGTACGGCACCAGCCGCGGCACCCCGTACGGCTACTCCCTCTGGGAGTTCGAGGTCTACGGCACCACCGTCGTCAACGCCAGGACGGGCCTGACCAACATCCCGGTCACCCCGTAGGCCACCCCTCACGGCCCCCGGGATCGCCCGGGGGCCGTGTTGTCGGCCAGGGGTCCTCCAGGGTGGGGATCACCGGCGACAGCAGCGGGTCGGCGTGCTCACTCACCTCGCCGCGCGCCAGCCGGAAGACCCGGAACCCGTTCGGGTGGGAGCCCTCGTCATCCCACACGTGGAGCAGCCCGTAAGAACCGGGCGCGATCCGTCCGACCCGCTCGAACAGCGCGAGGAGCACCGCACCCCACCCGCCGTCGCGGTTGGGCTGCCCGGCCAGATGCAGGAACGGCGTGCCGTTCATCCAGCGCAGGTCGACCAGCCCGTAGTCGCCCAGCTCGGCCAGGCAGGCGCGGACCTGCTCCATGCCGTTCCAGCCGGCCGTCACCGTCGTCCTCGACGCCTGCCGTGTCGCGGATGGTCACCCACCCGTGATACTCGAACATGCGGCGATTCAGTCCGGCGCCCAGTACTTCTCGAGCGCCTTCTCCAGATCCCGCACCACCGGGCTCCAGGAAGCCGGCAGCGTGTAGCGGCTGACGCGGTGGCCCCGGTAGGCGATCGTGTACTTGATGAAGTCGGCCCCCTGCGGCTGGGCCTCGGAGCGCCCGAGGCGCAGGCGCTTGAGGTGGCCGCGCAGCGTCCGCATCTCCTTCGGGGTCAGGCACTTGTCCACGGTCGGCCCGGTCCGGCGTGCCAGGCGTGCGCACCCGTTGGTGTACACGGTGACGCGGTCGTCGAAGCCCGCGAAGCCGCCTTGCCGGTAGAGCGTGACCAGCGTCTTCGTCTTGGGGGTGAGCGCCTGGGCCGGTGGCGCGACGCCCGTGCTCAGCGAAAGGAGCAGGGCCGGTAGGAGCGCGATTCGCCAGATCCTCATGTCCCTATGACGTATCAGATCGCCGAACGGCTCACCGTCTAGTCCAGATCGAGGGCGGCCAGTTGGCGCCGGGAGGTGACGCCGAGTTTGGGATAGGCCTTGTACAGGTGGTGCTCCACGGTTCGCGCGCCGAGGAACAGCCGTGCCGCGATCTCCCTGCTGCTGTGGCCCGCGGCTGCCAGCCGTACCACCTGGAGCTCCTGGGGGGTGAGCCGGTCGAGCAGGTGCGGCGCGGTGGCCTGCGCGGCGGTGGCGCCGGACTCGCCCGTCGCCCGCAGTTCGGCGCGGGCGCGGTCCGCCCACGGGGCGGCGCGCAGCCGCTCGAAGGTCTCCAGCGCCGAGCGCAGCGGCACGCGGGCGTCGGCTCGGCGGCGAGCCCGGCGCAGCCATTCGCCGTAGAGCAGCTCGGTGCGGGCCCGCTCGAAGGGCCTGCCCGCGCCCTCGTGCAGCCGCAACGCCTGCAGGTGGTCGTCCTCGTCGTCGCTCAGCAGCGCCCGGCATCGCAGTGCGACCGCCTTGGCCCACTGCTGGCCACTGGCCTGCGCCCAGTCCTCGAACCTGCGCAGCGGCTGCGCGGCCCGTTCAGGCCAGCCCAGTCGTACCGCGGCCTCGACCTGGTCGGCGCCGGCGACGATGAGCTCCACGGCGTTGCGCCCCGGGCCCGACCAGGCCGTCTCCAGCCGGTGCAGCGCCGGCTCGTACCTGCCCGTCCCCAGCTCCAGCAGCGACAGCGCGATGTCGCAGGTCGCCTTGTCCTCCTGCGGCGCCTCACGGGCCAGCCTCCGGCAGCGCTCCTCGTCGCCCTCGATGGCCGCGATCCGCGCCGCCACGCCGTTGAGCAGAGCGACCCGCTGTTCCAGGCCGGTGTCACGGGCGATCGCGACGGCCTCGGCCACCGTCGCCTCGGCGTCGCCGTGCAGTCCTGTCCGCACCTGGACCTGGGCCAGCAGTTGCAGCGCCTGCGGCAGGGAGCCGATGCGCCCGTGCTCCCGCAGCCGGGTCACCTCCGCCGCGGCCAGCGCGAGGGTGCTGGCGTCGGCGCCGAGGATCACGCCGCTGTGCAGCATCCGCGCGGCGTCGTCGCCGTCGGCGCCGGCGAGGTAGCGCGCCAGCTCCGGCAGTCCGTGGGCGTAGTCCTCCTCGACCAGGTGCGCCAGGCCGCGCACCATCAGGTCGTCGGCGCCCATGGCCGTCAGCCGCTCGGCCGCCGCACGCACTGGGTCGGGGTCGCAGGAGAACCAGGCGTAGGTGGCGCTGGTGCGCAGCATGGCGACGGCCTGCTCGGGTTCGGCCGTGGCCGCGCCGTCGATCAGCAGCTGGGCGGCCTGTTTGCCGTCGCCGAGCTCGAAGAGCGCGGCGGCGCGCACCTGTGTGGCTCCTGATCGTTCGGCCAGTTCGGCGGCCTGGCCGGCGTGCCCGCCCGCCAGGGCGGCGGCCGCCGCCACCCCCAGCAGCCGGGCCTGCTCGGCGGGCTCGGGGGCGAGCCTGGCCGCCTGCTGGTAGAAGCGCGCCGCCGACGTGTACGCGGTGCGGCCGGCCGCTCGATCCCCCGCTGCGGCGAGCTCGGCGGCGACGTCCGCGTCCGGTTCGGCCGTCGCGGCGGGCAGATGCTGGGCGCGGCATTCCGGCGAGGGAGCGAGCTCGAGCATGGCCCGGTGTACGGCGACGCGCCTGGCCAGCGGCGCTCCCTGGTAGGCGGCGGTGGCGATCAGCGGATGGCGGAAGACGAGACGGCCTTCGTCCTCGCGGACCAGCCCGGCCCGTTCGGCCTCCTCCAGGTCCTCGAGGCCGACGCCCATCAGCTGACCGGACCGCAGCAGCAGCGGCAGGTCGCCGCGGCCCTCGGCGGCCGCGATCAGCAGCATCAGCCGCGTCCGCTCGGGCAGCGCGCCGATCTGGTCGCGGAAGGAGGCCAGCACCCGGTCGGCCACCCGCAGGTGCACGGCCCCCGTCGGGTTGCCCGGCTGCGCGGCGGCGAACTCGATGAGCGCCAGCGGATTGCCCGCGGACTCGACGATGACCTGCTCGCGCATGGCCGGCGCGAGCCCGTGCGTGGTGAGCAGCAGGGTCGCGTCGTCCGCGGCCAGCCTGGAGGGCCGCAGCTCGGTCAGCCCCGGGGCGGTCAGGCCCTCCTCCCGCGTGGCGAACACCATCGCGACGCCCTCGGCGGCCAGCCGCCTGGCCGCGAACAGCAGCGCGTCGGCGCTGGCCCGGTCGAGCCATTCGGCGCTGTCGACCAGGCACAGCACGGGGCCGCGCTCGGCCAGGTCGGCCAGGAGGGTGAGGACGGCCAGGCCCGTCAGGAACCGGTCGGCCGCCGGCGCGGAAACCGTGCCCAGCACCGCCCGCAACGCGGCGGCCTGCGGCTCGGGCAGCGCGTCGAGCTGGTCCTGCACCGGCCACAGCAGCTGGGCCAGACCGGCGAAGGGCAGGTCGGCCTCGGGCTCGATGCCGGTGATCCGCATGACGCGCACGCCCGTCGCCGACGCCTCACGGTCGATCCAGTCGAGCAGCGCGGTCTTGCCGATGCCCGCCTCGCCACGCAGCACGAGGGCGCCGCTGCGGCTGTCGCGGGCCGCCCTCACCAGCTCCTCCAGCGCCGCCTGCTCGACGGCCCTGCCGTACAGCACGAATCCCGCCCCCCGCCTACGTAACCAGACCAGTAGACCTTACTGATTCGGGCGAGAACGCTTCGCTCCTACCTTCGTGGCGTACCGATTCGCCGTGAAGAAGAGGATCTGATGAACGAGTTTTTCGAGCCGGTGACCGTGGGCAAGCTGGATCTGCCCAACCGCCTGTTCATGGCGCCGATGACCCGCAGCCGCGCCGTCGGCGGGCTGGTGACCGAGCTGGCGGCGGAGTACTACGCGCAGCGTGCGGGGGCGGGGCTGATCATCACGGAGGGCATCCAGCCGTCCGTGATCGGCCAGGGCTTCATCGGCACGCCGGGGCTCCACTCACCTGAGCAGGTGGCGGCCTGGCGGCGGGTGACCGACGCCGTCCACGACCGCGGCGGGCGGATCTTCGCGCAGTTGATGCACTCCGGCCGGGTCGGCCACCCCTGCCTGTATCCGGACGACGCGCTGCCGGTGGCGCCGTCCGCGATCGCGTCAGGTGAGCAGATCTACACCGCCGACGGCCTGCTGGACCACCCGACGCCGCGGGAGCTGAGCGAGGCCGACATCGCCGCCACCGTCGGGGACTTCGTCGCCGCCGCCCGCAACGCCATCGAGGCCGGTTTCGACGGCGTGGAGTTGCACGGCGCGAACGGCTTCCTGATCCACCAGTTCCTGTGCGGCAGCGCCAACGCCCGCACCGACGCCTACGGCGGGTCGATCGCCAACAGGATCCGCTTCGCCGTCGAGGTCGTCGCGGCGGTCAGCGACGCGATCGGCCCCGAGCGGGTGGGCCTGCGGATCTCGCCCCGCAACCCCAACAACGGCATCCGCGAGCGGGACTCCGCCGAGCTGTACGACGCGCTGGTCGAGGCGCTGGCGCCCATCGAGCCGGCCTACCTGCACATCATGGAGTGGGACAGGGAGCTCACCCAGCGGATTCGCGCCGCGTGGCCCGGCACGCTGGTCCTCAACCCCTACGCGGGCGAGCAGCAGTCCACCCCTGACTACGCCGCCGCGGCCCTGCGCGAGGGCCTGGCCGACGCGGTCACCCTCGCCAGGTTCTGGCTGGCCAATCCCGACCTCGTCGAGCGCGTCAGGGCGGGCGGACCCTACAACCCGGTCGATCCCGCGACGTTCTATGGCGGCGACCACCAGGGCTACACCGACTACCCGAGGCTGGAGCAGTGAGCACCGGGCTGCTCGGCGAACCGGTCAGGCACGCCCGGCTGCCCGCGTTCTGGCTGGCGCTGCTGGCCGGGCCGATGTCCTTCGGCATCGCAGGGCCCGCGCTCATCCTCGACGACGCGGCGCGGGACCTCGGCGTGCCGACCGGTTCGGCGACCTGGGTGGTCACCGCGTTCGGCTGGGGCATCGCGGTCGGGACGCCGCTGATGTCCCGGCTGCTCGGGCACCGGGGCACGCGGGCCGCGCTGGCGGTCTGCGCCCTGTTCCTTGTGGTGGGGGCGGCCCTGGTCGTCGCCGTCCCCGCCCTGCCCATGCTCGTCGCCGGCAGCGCGGCGCAGGCGCTGGGCGCCGCGGGAATGACCGGCACCGCGATGAACCTCGCGGACTCGCCGCGGCGGATGGGTCTGGCGACGGCGTCCCTCGCCGTGGTCGGCTCGGTCGCGCCGCTGGCCGGTTCGCTGGTCGCCGACCTGCTGTCGTGGCAGGTCGCGCTCGCGCTGCCCGCGCTCGCGGTGCTGGCCGTACCCGCCGTGGCCCGCAGCGCGCCGCCGCGGCCTGCCGAGCCGTACCCCTTCGACGCGGCCGGCGCCGCGCTCCTGACCACGATGGTGACGGCGCTGGTCTTCCTCCCCCACCAGCCGCTGGTCGCGGCGGCGGGCGCGCTGGTCGCGGGGGTGCCGCTCGCCCTCTGGATCAGGGCCAGGCCGGACGGCTTCGTGCCTGCCGTCCTGGTCCGCACGCCCCGCTTCATGCTCTCCTGCGGGCTGGCGTTCGCGCTGGCCGTGGGCAACTTCGCGCTGATGTACGCGCTGCCGGTACGGCTGGCGCCGCACTGGACGGCCGGCCAGATCGGAATGGCCATGGTGTGGCCGCTGCTGCTCGGCGGCACGCTGTCGTGGTTCGTCGTCGCGGCGTCGGCCCGCGTTCGCCCCGGACTGGTCATCGGGGCGCTCGCCGTCCTCGGCGGGGCCGCGCCCGTCGCGGTCGCGATCGGCGACTGGCCGCCGGTTCTGCTGGTCGCCCAGGCCGCCGCCTCGATCGCGGCCGCCTCGGGCCAGGGCGTGCTCGCCGTGCGGGCCACCTCGTCGGTGTCGCAGGCGCACCGGCCGGCCGCGATCGGCCTGTTCAACCTGGCCTACCTGCTCGGCGCCGCTTTCGGGCCTGCCATCGTGTCACTCCTGCTGGAGGTTTGATCATGCAGTTCGGGATCTTCGACGTCGGCGACCTCTACGCCGACCCGGTCAGCGGCGCGATGCCGACCGAACGCGAGCGGATCGCCGCGATGGTGACGGTCGCGCTCAAGGCGGAGGAGGTGGGGCTGGACGTGTTCGCGACCGGCGAGCACCACAACCCGCCCTTCGTGCCCTCCTCGCCGACGACGCTGCTCGGCTACATCGCGGCCAGGACCGAGCGGCTGCTGCTGTCCACCGCCACGACGCTGATCACCACGAACGACCCCGTGAAGATCG
Organism: Nonomuraea sp. NPDC059194; assembly: GCF_042754765.1. Classification (NCBI taxonomy): domain Bacteria; kingdom Bacillati; phylum Actinomycetota; class Actinomycetes; order Streptosporangiales; family Streptosporangiaceae; genus Nonomuraea; species Nonomuraea sp. NPDC059194. Next base: position 112,211 of record NZ_JBHZBH010000024.1, read on the forward strand.
CCGAGGACTACGCCATGCTGCAACACCTGGCCGACGGCCGGGTGGACCTGATGATGGGCAGGGGCAACACCGGCCCTGTCTATCCCTGGTTCGGCAAGGACGTCCGCGACGGCATCCCGCTGGCCATCGAGAACTACGCGCTGCTGCGGCGCCTGTGGCGGGAGGAGGTCGTGGACTGGGAGGGCCGCTTCCGCACCCCGCTGCAGGGCTTCACCTCCACCCCCCGGCCGCTGGACGGCGTGCCGCCGTTCGTGTGGCACGGCTCGATCCGCAGCCCCGAGATCGCCGAGCAGGCCGCCTACTACGGCGACGGGTTCTTCGCCAACAACATCTTCTGGCCCAAGGAGCACTTCCAGCGGCTCATCGCCCTGTACCGCACGCGGTACGCCCACTACGGCCACGGCACGCCCGAACAGGCCGTCGTCGGCATCGGCGGGCAGGTGTTCATCCGCAAGAACTCCCAAGACGCCATCCGGGAGTTCCGTCCCTACTTCGACAACTCCCCCGTGCTCGGCCACGGGCCGTCGATGGAGGAGGTCATGGCCGAGACCCCGCTCGCGGTCGGCAGCCCGCAGGAGATCATCGACAAGACGCTGACCTTCCGCGAGCACTTCGGCGACTACCAGCGGCTGCTGTTCTTCGTGGACGGCTGGGGGATGCCGCTGAAGACGACGCTCGAACAGCTGGACCTCCTCGGCGAGGAGGTCATCCCCGTGCTGCGCAAGGAGATGGCCGACGTGCCCGACGCGCCGACCCACGCCTCGCTCACGGCCGCCCGTCAGGGCCCCTGATACGGCAGGACGCTGTCGTACTCGATGGCCAGGTGGCGGGGGCCGCGCAGTGTCGAGCTCGTGCGGTAGGGCGGCGGGTCAGCGACCAGGCGGGGGTTCACCAGGCGCTTGGCGAGCTGGCGCAGCGCGACCTGGGCCTCCAGGCGGGCCAGCGGAGCGCCGAAGCAGCTGTGGATCCCCCCGCCGAAGCCGAGGTGCTGGATGTACGGCCGGTCCGGATCGAACCGGTCGGGGTCGTGCACGTGGGCGGGGTCGCGGCTGCCCGAGGCGAGGGCCAGGGCGATGCTCGACCCCTTGGGAATGGTGACGCCCGCGACCGTGATGTCGTCGAGGGCGCAGCGCTGCGGCAGGAACTGCACCGGCGGCTCGAAGCGCAGCAGTTCCTCCACGGCGCCGATGACCAGGTCGGGCTCGTCGCGCAGCCGTTCGAGCAGCCCGGGGTTGCGCAGCAGGGTCAGCATGCCGTTGGTGATCAGGTTGACCGTGGTCTCGTGCCCGGCGATCAGCAGGAGGGTGGCGGTCGTGAGGACCTCGATCTCCGACATGGATCCGTCGGGACCCTCGCCGGTGACCAGCCCCGACAGCAGGTCGTCGCGTGGATTCTCGCGGCGGGACCGGGCGAGCTCGCCCAGGTAGCCACCCAGCGCGAGCAGGGCGGCCTTACGGCGCTCGGCCCGCTCCTCCACGCTGCCCTCGCCGACGCCGAGAGTCTCGACGATCTCGTCCGCCCAGCTGTGGAAGCGCGACTCGTCCTCACGCGGCACGCCGAGCAGACGGCAGATGACCGTGACGGGGAACGGGTAGGCGACGTCGTCGACGAGGTCGGCCCGCGTCCTGTCGGCGAGGCCGTCGATCAGCTCCTTGACGATCTCATGCAGCTCCCCGCGCATGTTCTCGACCACGAGCGGCGAGTGCGGCGGCCCGAAGTGACGCATCGCCAGCCGCCTGAGCCGGTCGTGCTCGGGCGGGTCGGTGCCGATGAAGGAGGGCGGCATCGGATCGGCGGGCGGCGGGTGGGCCAGCTTCCGTTTGTCCGAGCTGACGCGCGGGTCGTGCAGCAGCGAGACGATGTCCTCGTAGGTGCTGACGACGTAGCTGCCGTCCTCCAGCTTCACCACGGGAGTCTTGCGGAGCTCGGCGTACAGCGTGTACGGGTCCGCCCGGTTGGCGAACTGGTGGATCTGCTCGTAGATGCGTGCCGGCTCCACGAAGGTGCCTCCCCTGTCTGATCGTCGCTACTGGTGCTGTACGAGAGTGACGCGGCGCTCGGCCGGGTCGTGGCCGGTCACCACCACGGTCGCGCCCTCGGCGGGAGCCAGCCGCTGCGGCACCTCGGCGGGGACGGGGCGCAGCCCGTCGGGCCTGCCGACCATGGGGAAGTCGGGCGGGAACGGCGCCGCCCGCTGGATGAGGTCGCGGTAGAAGTCCAGCCACATCGCCTGGTCGAAGGTGACCGCGGCGGTGATCCTGCCCCGGTAGCCGTAGACGGCGACGAAGCGGCGCTCCCGCACCGAGCCCTGCGCGATCACGAGCTCGTCGGCGATGGTCGGCACGCCGACCGACTTGATGTTGACGCCGAACTGGTTGGACCAGAAGACCGGCAGCGACAGGTGCGGCCAGCGGTGCGCCTGGTCGCTGAGCATGTTGTGGGCGGCGATCTCGGCCTGGGCGACGGCGTTGCCCCAGTGTTCGAGCGCCATGAACTGGTAGTGGTAGACCGGGTGCGGGAAGCGGGCCACGTCACCGGCGACGAAGACGTCGTCGGTGACCAGGCCGTTGATGTCGACGGCACGGCAGCCGGCGTCGGTGGCCACCCCCCAGGGGCCTGCTGCCAGGCCGGAGCCTTCCAGCCACTCGATGTTGCGGATCGCGCCGAGCGCGACCACCGCCATGTCGGCCTCGACCGTGGTGCCGTCCGACAGCCTCGCCCCGGCCAGCCGGCCGTCCGCGTCTCCTTCCAGCGCCTCGACCTTGACTCCGCAACGCAGGTCCACGCCGGCCTCGCGCTGCATGTCGGCGGCGATGTCGCCGATCACCTTGCCGAGCGCGCCGACGAGCGGCGCCGGACCCCTTTCGACGACGGTCACCTCCAGGCCGAGGTCGCGGCAGACCGAGGCGACCTCCGATCCGGTGAACCCGGCCCCGATGATCAGCACCCGGCTGGCACCCGCGGCCAGCCGTTCCCTGATCCGGTGCGCCTCGTCGAGCGTGCGCAAAACGTACACCCCGTCGAGCGCGGCCTCCTGCTCGTTCGGCCACGGCCTGGCCCGCACGCCGGTGGCGATCAGCACCTTGTCGAAGTCGATCTGCCTGCCGTCGGCCAGCCGTACCTGCTTGGCGGCCAGGTCCAGGCCTGTCGCGGGGGTGCCCGCCAGCCATTCGACCTCGATCTCGCGCAGGCGGGGCAGCGTGGTGTGCTCGACCGGGATCTTGCCGGTCAGCACCTGTTTGGACAGCGGCGGCCGGTCGTACGGCTCGTGCGGCTCGTCGCCGATCAGCGTCAGCCTGCCCTTGAAGCCGTCCCGTCGCAGCACGCCCGCGGCCCGGCCGCCGGCCAGGGAGGCGCCGACGATGACGATGTGGCCGTCGCGTTTGAACGCGTCGTCGCCGTGCGTGGTGGGGTGGCTGAGTTCGGGGTCCTTCGTCCTGTGCTGGGTGGCCATCCTGTCGACGTGGAGGGCCTGGACCGGACAGGCCGCGGCGGCCTGCAGGACCCGCTCCCGCTGGGCGTCGTCGGGGTCGGGGTCGTACATGAGCGCTTCCTGGCCGTGCATCATGAAGACGTCCGGCGCCAGGAAGGCGCACTGGCCGTACCCCTGGCAGCGCGTGAGATCAACGACAACTCTCACAACCACACCCCCGTCGATCTGGGGCGGCACACGCCGCCAGGCCGATCTGTCACCTCCGTACCCGACTCTGTGTCGGCGATAAGCGAGGGAAAGTCATGGATTGGGTATTTTCGCGGTCATTCCCGGCGGCGGTGGAAGGTGAGCAGGAAGCAGCCGACGACCAGGACCCAGACCGGGAACAGCAGCTCCGACCAGGCGACCGTGCTGACGACCAGCAGGAGCACCAGTCCGACGAGATAGCCGAGCACGGTGAGCCAGCGGGGGAAGATGCCGAGGCGGGCCCCGATGGTCGTGGCCGTCAGCGTGAACACGGCGGCCATGCGCGGCGCGTACTCGGTGAGCAGGGAGATCGTCAGGTAGCGCCCGTAGTGGTGGAAGTCGCCCGCCTGGCGTGCGTCCCTCATCGCGCCGATCGCGTCCAGATAGGCGCGGGCCGTGGCGCCGAAGACCAGCAGCAGCGCCACGTACAGCAGGCCCGCGCCGAGGAAGACCGTCGCGAAGAACCTGTCCTCACGCGCGCCGATGGAGTCGCGCAGCGCGCCCACGAACCACAGGAAGAAGATCCCGCCGTACGGCAGCAGCACCAGCGCCACCCGCAGGGCCTGGTGGCTGGAGGTGTCGGCTAGATAGGCGGCGGTGTCGAGCGGGTGAGTGGGTATCGCCAGCCGCACCAGGACCATGGCGCCGCCCAGCAGCAGGGCCGACAGGATCCCGGCCGCACCCGCGGCGCGCGGCGTCCGCAGTCTCTTCGCCGGCGGCTCGGCCGTGCCTCGCATACGGCTCTACGTATCCTGCCGCCACGCTGCGTAACCATCCCAGGCGGAGGACGGCCCTTCGGCTTGATGGGCGATGCCGCCCGTACCCCGGGTCAGGCTTTCGTGCCGCCAGGCCGGAAAGTTCCGGCCTGGCGGCGTTCACTGAGTGTCAGAAGTAGCGGGGGCTGAGGTCCGTGGTCGGCCAGGTGGTCACCTTGCCGATCTCGGCGTTGATCCGCGGGCTGAGCACGTCGAAGTCGAGCGACCCGCTTTCCTCACCCCTGTTGAACAGGGCGGCGTAGGTGAAGCCGTTCTGCAGCCGGGCGAGGTAGGTGTAGGTGCCGGGCAGGGATCCGTTGTGCCAGGTGTTGAGGTGGCCGGACACCTGGCGCACCCACCACCCTGCGCCGTACCAGGCCCCGTCGGGGGTGGGTCCGGTCTCCGGCTTGGCGAGCATCCTGTTGATGGAGGTCGCGTTCAGCACCGCTCCCGGCGCGTCGAGCACCTTCGCGAACCGCACCAGGTCGACCGCCGAGGCCAGCCATCCGCCGCCGGGCCCGCGGTTGGTCATGCTGAACCCGCCGTACGGCCGCGGCACCACCGCGCCCGACGCGTCGACGACGGTCGTGGCGGTGGCGTCGGACTCGTAGATCACCTCGCCGGGCGCGGCCTGTGATCGGAGGGTACGGCCGAGCCGCAGGCGGGTGATGCCGACGGGCGCCAGGATCCGCTGCCTGACGTAGGACTCGTAGCTCATCCCCGAGACCTTCTCGATGATCCGCCCGAGCAGCATGTAGCCGTAGTTGCTGTAGCCGTACCTCGTGCCGGGCTCGAAGTCGAGCGGGCGGCTGTTGGCGTACCGGATGATGTGGTCCTGGGTGATCGGCAGCGGGACGCCGAGCGCCTTGGCGATGGGGTGGTCCATGTAGAGGTAGTCGCCGGAGATTTCGCGGTCCCAGCCTCCGGTGTGCTGCAGCAGCCGCCACACCGTCACCTTCGCCAGCCGTGCGTCGGCCTCGGTCGGCAACCCCAGCAGGGTGGCGACCGACGCCGTCAGGCTGAGCTTGCCGTCCTGCGCCAGCCGCATGATCGCCGTGGCGGTGATGTGCTTGCTCAGGCTGGCGATGCGGAACAGCGAGGTGGGCGTCACCGCGGGAAGGGACCTGCCGTCGTCGGAGTAGCGGTATCCCCTGGCTAGCACGAGCTTGCCGTTCTTGGAGATGGCCAGTTGGGCGCAGGAGATGCCGCGTTCGACGATGTAGGTCTTCAGCACCCTGTCGAACCCGGCGAGCGCGGCGGGCGCCACCCCCGAGGTCTCCACGGTCGCGGCGAGGGCCGCGCGGGGGGCAGTGGCGCCGAATGCGATGGCCGGCACCGTAGCGGCGCCGGCCTGGAGGAATCTCCGCCTACTCAGCATCCCCACGTCCGCCTTTCGGCCACTGTTCCGGATGCATGTAGTGCGTATTTGTGCATGGGCATATATCTAGCGGATCAACCATGCCGGTTGCTGGCATATGACGGGATTTGTGGACTCCCACGCGGCCCGCACCGCCTCCAAGGTGTTCGGAGGGCGGATCAGGGGATCGACCATGGGCGCCTTCCTCCACGGTCGCGTCACCTATGAGCTGATGGCCGAGTTCTGGCCGACGGCCGACCAGGACCCGTCGAGCACGGCGCCCATGGTCGAGTTCGCGCGCATCTGGCGGGACATGCCGAAGATCGCGTACTCCAGGACCCTGGAGAAGGCCGACTGGAACACCACCGTGGTCAGGGACGTCGTCCCCGAAGAGGTCATGGCGCTCAAGGCGCAGCCCGGTGGCGACATGGTGCTCGGCGGCGCCGACCTCGGCGCGACCTTCCTGCGGCTGGGCCTGGTGGACGAGCTCAGGATGTACGTCCACCCGGTCCTCATCGGGCGGGGCAAGCCCCTGTTCCAGCCGTCGGACACCAGGATCGAGCTGCGCCTGGCCGAGACCAGGACCTTCGGCAACGGCGTCGTCCTCCTCCGCTACCGGCGGCCCGAAGGCTCAGCCACCTGAGCCCCCGGCGGGGGGCCGACCGGCGAGAGGCTGAGCGGCGGGAGGCTGAGCGGCGGGGAGCTGACCGGCGGGGGGCCGACCGGCGAGAGTCTGAGTGGCGAGAGTCAGACCAGTGGCTAGCTGGGCGGCGGGGAGCTGGGCGGCGATGGTCTGGGCGACCTGCATCGGCGGGATCCCGGTCGTGTCGACGACCTCGGCTTCGCGGGTCAGCCACGGCAACGCGTCGCGGTAGGCCGCGAGGTGGTCGAGCCGCCACTGGCGGGCGCCTGTCTCGACGGTGTCGGTCTCGATGCGCCGGGTGAGCTCGTCCTCGTCGGTGTGCAGCACGACGTGAAGGAGCGGGATGTCCTCCTTCTCCAGTCCGGTGCGGATCTCCGTCCAGTACTCCTCGGTCAGGACCGTCTGCGGGATGACGAGCACTCCGCCGACGTAGTCGAGCAGCTGAACGGCGGTCTGTACGACAAGTGCGCGCCACGGCGGCCATTCCTGGAAATTCTTGACCTTGGGCAGTCCCTCGACATAGCGGAGCAGGAAGCCCACGTGCTCGGAGTCGAAGATCCGCGCATCGGGAATGATCTTGACGATCTCACCCGCGGTGGTCGTCTTGCCCGCGCCGAAAGTGCCGTTCAACCAGACGATCATGGAGGAAGCCTAGCGTCGGGTGAATTCCACCACCGGAGGTTAGAGGACGCCGCGGTTGTGAATGGGGACAATATGGACACCATCTTCGCCGGCGCCGCCACATGAGCGGCTCGCAGCGGCGGCCTCGGGTCGTGTTCGATCTCCACGCCGCGGCCGGGCACGGCGAGCTGCTCGACGCCACGCCCGGGCTGTGGGTCGACGATCGCGAGGACGACGATCCGGTGCTGCTGCGTGCCGACGGCAGCCCGGTCGACACCTGGCGCCAGCACTACCCCTACCCCTCCCGCCTGCCGCGCTCGGAGTACGAGCACGACAAGCGGCTGCTGCAGATCGAGCTGCTCAAGCTGCAGTACTGGATCAAGCGGACAGGTCTGCGGCTCGTGGTGCTGTTCGAGGGACGCGACGCCGCCGGCAAGGGCGGCACCATCAAACGGTTCATGGAACACCTCAACCCGCGCGGCGCCACGGTCGTCGCGCTGGAGAAACCCAGCGAGCGCGAACGCAACCAGTGGTACTTCCAGCGCTACATCGCCCACCTGCCGGCCGCGGGCGAGATGGTGCTGTTCGACCGGTCCTGGTACAACCGCGCCGGCGTCGAGCGGGTGATGGGTTTCTGCACCGAGCAGGAGTACCGGGAGTTCATCGAGCAGGCTCCCCGGCTCGAGCAGTTGCTCGTCGAGTCGGGACTCCACCTGGTCAAGCTGTGGTTCTCGGTGTCGCGCGCCGAGCAGCGCACCCGGTTCATCATCCGCCAGGTCGACCCGGTCAGGCAGTGGAAGCTGTCGCCGATGGACCTGGCCTCGCTCAACAAGTGGGACGACTACACCAGGGCGAAGGAGGACATGTTCCTGCACACCGACACCGAGGCCGCCCCCTGGACCGTCATCAAGAGCAACGACAAGAAGCGCGCCAGGCTGGAGGCCATGCGCCACGTGCTGAGCCGGTTCGGCTACGACGACAGGGACGACAACGTGGTGGGCGTCCCCGACCCGCGCATCGTGATCTCCGCCGCCGGCATCTTCGACGAGGACCACGCCGCGGACCACGAACGGTGAGGCGGTCCCCTGACGCCGTCTCGTTCAGGCTTGACGCCGAGCCCCTGCCGCCGGCGCGCCCCGCTGGTGGACGGCGTCGTCGCCTCGGGTTGGCAGCGGCCAGGTTCGTCGATCGGGGACTCGACGCCGTCGCCTGGGCTCGGGTGGCTGCTGGGCGACGAGGGCGGTGGCTTCTGGATCGGGCGCCCGGTGGGCGCTAACGGGCGCCCGCCTGCCACATCCCGTCGAACAGCCGCAGCAGGTAGTCGTACATCGGGCTGCCGTTCCCGAAGACCAGGCACGGCGAATTACGGCCGTGGGTGTCCTGCAGGTACGGGGTGAAGTACGCCAGACGGTCCGTGATGATCACTCGGCAGTTGTGCGGGGCGTCGAACAGCCGTAACTCCACCGAGTCGTTCCGCGTGGCCACGGCCGTCAGGTAGTCGATGTTCGCCGAGATCTGCTTGGCCATCAGGCCGGGCTCGATCCCCGGATCCGCCCGCCGTACCTCCTCCTCGCGCGCCCGCAGCCAGCCTCCCGCGTCCGCGGGGTCGGGCAGCAGGATCCTGGTCGATTCCAGGCGCGGATGGCCCCGCCGCCAGACCTCCTGGAAGCTGTCGCGGGTCAGCTCGTTGCCGCGCCCGGTCATCACCTTGATCCAGCGGGCCGCGCGCAGGTCGGCCGCCAGGTCCGCGTTGGCCGCCGACTGCTTGGGGTAGGAGCGCAGCACCCCCACTCCCGACACCCGCGACAGCAGGCGCAGCAGCAGCCGTCGCGGCCAGGACAGGCCGAACCAGCCGGCCGCGACCGTGAGTGCCGTGGCGATCAGCGAGCTGACGACTCCGATGACCAGTTCCTGCATGCTGCTCCCTCACGCGCCGCCGTCTCGGGAAATGCCGATCTTCAGGGAATGCCGGTTTCCGGGGAATATCGTGATCCTTTGTGCCGTCCCAGGTCTAGGGTGGGAGCTTATGATCGGCGTCATCACCGCCCTGCCCGTCGAGTCTGTCGCGGTACGGCACGTGCTGGGCGAGGTGCGAAGCGTTCGGCCGCCCGCCGATGATCCCCACCAGTACGTGCAGGCCGAGCTGCCGTGCGGCCCGGTGGTGACCACGGTGCTGACCACCACGGGCAACAGCGCGGCGGCCCACGCCTGTGCGCATCTGCTGCGCAGCTTTCCGCGGATCGACACCGTGATCATGTGTGGGATCGCGCTGGGCGTGCCCCGGCGTGACGACCCGGAGCGGGACGTGCGGCTCGGCGACGTCGTCGTGGGGAGCGCGGGCGTGGTCCATTACAGCCACGTCCGGGTGACCGACGAGGGCGTCTCGACCAGGGGCTCGACTCTGGTGGCCGCGCCGCGGCTGCTGCGTGGGGTCAACGAGCTGCGCGCGGCCTCGCTGCGCGACGACCACCCGTGGCGGGACCTGACGAGCCCGCCGCCCTCGCCGCGCTACGAGCGTCCACCCGCCGAACGCGACGCGCAGGTCTTCCACGGCCGGATCGGCAGTGGCGACGAGCTGCTGCGCAGCGCCCGTCGCAGGGACGAGCTCGCGCGGCGGGAGGATCTGCTCGCCATCGAGATGGAGGCGGCGGGCGTGGCCGTCGGCGCGGCCCTCGACGGCCGGGGGTGCCTGACGGTGCGGGGCGTGAGCGACTACGGCGACGCCGCCAAGTCGGACCTGTGGCAGCCCGCCGCGTCTCTGGCGGCCGCCGCGTACGTGCGGGCGCTGCTGGATGTGCTTCCCCCTTCTGCGGGCGCGGCGACTGATGCCACCGACGTGGCGGGTTCTTCTCCGAACCTGGCGGGTTCTTCTGCGGGCTCGGTCGGTACGGAGCACCGCCCGCTTTCGCTCCTGGACCTCGTCGCGGCGATGGAGCGGGTCTCCTCGCTGCAGACCCCGCAGGACCGCGACGACGTCCTGCGCCTGCTCGGCCCGCCCGTCGAGAGCCTGGTCAGGCGCGACGCGCGCACCCGCCCCGCCCTGCTGAGCCTGGCGAGCGTGTGCGGCGGCTACCCCTCGGGGCTGGCCGACCTCGTGAACGTCCTGGAGCGGCTGGAAGGCGCGGACTCCTCTCCCGTGCGCGCCCTGGCGGACGCGATCGAGCGCTACCGCTCGTAGTCGAACTCGCCGTCGATCGCGCCGGCGACGAAGGCGTCCCATTCGGCCTGGGTGAAGACCAGGATCGCGCCGTCCTTGTCGCCACCGTTGCGCATAAGGATGTTTTCCCCCATGAAGGCGATTTCTATGGGGTCCTCAATAGTCCGGCTGCCCTCGCTGCTCATCCATACCACCGAGGAAAGGTCGAAATCTGCCGCTTTCGGCTTGATTGGCAACATAGCCGCATCTTATGGCAAAGATCCGGGTTCTTCCGGAAATGCCATGCAGCCGACCGCCATCCGTTCTCTCTGTAGAGTATCCGAGTAGTCACACTCCGGAGTTGGAGAAAGGAATAGGCATGCACGACGCACCTACGTGGCGCAAGAGCACCTACAGCACCGAACAGGAGTTCGGCACCTGCGTCGAGGTGGCGGAGCTCGGCGACAAGCTGGGAGTCCGCGACTCCAAGAACCCAGGCGGCCCGCACCTCAGCTTCTCCCGAGAGGCCTGGGCTGCCTTCGTGGGTTCGATCAGGTCACGCGCCCTCTGAGGTGAGGGGGCGCTGCGACGGCGCCCCGCTCGTCACCGGCCCGAACTCCCCCCTTTTGACTCCGGCGACGAAGGCCCGCCACGAACCTAACGACACCAGTAGGTAGGGCCCGGGATTTCTGCTGTCCCCGACCGCACAGTCGGCCCCGAGATGGGCGACGCTCACGCACCCACCCCCGCCCCCGTCGCTCCACGTGCTTTTACGCCACGGGAACTCAGCACTTTCGCTCACGTCGCAATACTCCCGGGTTCTTTGTGGAACCTGTCGGCAACGGGACAACGCTGTCCGCTTTTGGCTTTTACTCCTAGGAAACCTGCTCGTCAGCCTGCCACCCCACTGTCTCGTCCGGTCAGGACCGTAGTGGCAGTCCACTTTGCAGCTTTCCCAGGAGTACAGCACCCGCTACACGGAGATTGGGTAAATGTCGCAGTTTGCCCGCTTTCCTTGGCCGCGGGATTTGAGCGCGGGATGGTCCTCACCCAGCACCCGCCGGTATCCGGCCAGCGATTCGGCCAGCAGCCTGGCCGCCTCCGCCTCCTGACCCACCGCCTGCAGGTCCATGCTGAGGTTGAACGCGCAGGCCAGCGCGGTCGGGTGGTCGTCGCCCTGCCCGGCGCGCAGCAGTTCGAGAGTACGCCGGCCCAGCTCCAGCGCCTGCTCGTACTCGCCCAGCTCGTACAGGTCGCTGGCGTAGTTGACCGCGCAGATGAGCGTGCGCGGATGCCGCTCCCCCAGCATCCTGGTGAGGTCCTCCAGGGCCTTGCGGTCGAGGTCGCGGGCCTCCTCCACCCTCCCCATGACCCGCAGGCCGACCGCGACGTTGACCGCCGCGGTGGGCGTGTTGGCGTGCTCGGGGCCGAAGATCTCCTCGTAGAGCTCCTTGGCGCGCAGGCCCAGCTCGAGCGACTGGGTCAGGTCGCCGATGTGGCGCAGGTTGATGGCGTGGTTGAGGGTGATGGCCACCGTCGTCTGGGCCTTCTCGCCGTAGCGCGCCTTGAACAGCGACATCGCCTCCTCCGAGAGCTTGAGCGCCTCGTCCTGCCTGCCCGCCTTGCGGCTCATCACCGACAGCAGGCCGATGGCGTCCATGGTGCCGGGGTGGGAGTTCTGGAAGCGGCGGCGCATCTCGTTGGTGTGGATCTCCTGGAGGTTGCGGGCCTCCAGGTAGTGGCCGCACTCCATGATGTCGATCGTCAGGGCGACGCGCGAGCTGATGGTGCTGAGGTTGTCGTGCCCGAGCACCTCCTGCTTCCTCCGGTAGGTGTCCTCGTCCAGCTCCCTGGCCTTGGCGGGGTCGCCCATCAGCCGGTGGTCGATGCCCAGCAGGTGGGCCTGCTCCAGGGTGAGCGGGTCGTCGGGGCCGAAGCGGCGGCGCAGCGTCTCGTAGGCCTGGCGGTCGATCTCCAGCGCCTCGTCGAAGCGGCCCAGGTAGCGCAGGTCCGCGCCCAGGTAGCCCTGCGCCTCCAGGGTGCGCTCGTGGTCGGGGCCGAGCCGGTCGCGCAACGCGTCGCGCGCGTGCAGGTGGTGGCGGTAGGCCGCCTGGAAGTCGGCGAACAGGCGCAGCGCGCGGCCCAGGCGCAGCTCGGCGGCGAGGGTGGCGTCGTGCTCGGGCCCGAGGTTCGCGCTCCAGGTCTCGACCGCGCGTTGCGCCATCGAGACGAAGCCGTTGTGGTCGCCCCACAGGTAGAGGAAGTCGATGAGGTTGAGGAACAGCTCCCTGGCCCACGGGTCGGTGCACTCCTCCAGCTTGGAGGCGAACACGTGCGGGAACAGCGCGTGATACTCCGGCCAGCGCGCGCGGTTGCCGGGCGCCTTGGGGTCGGCGTTGGCCAGCATCAGGTGACCGCAGTGCCGGAACAGCATCCGCTCGTCGTCCGACAGCTGGCTGGTGACCACGCGCTGCACCAGGCGGTGCAGGGAGATGGTGTTGTCGCGGTGGTTCAGCTTGGCCAGCGCGTACTGGTTGATGGCTCGGGTGGTACGGCTGAGTGCGATCGGGTCGCGCAGTGCCTGCAGCAGCTCGGGCGGCCCCTCCATGTCGCGGCTGCTGGTCAGCAGCGACCTCGGGATGGGCTCGGGGGCGAGGAGGGCGCACACCTGCAGCAGTTGCAGGGCCGCCGGGTGGCTCTCTCTGAGCCGGTCGAAGGAGACGTTCCAGGCCGCCGCCACCGGCACCTCGGCGCCCTCGACCTGCAGCAGTTCGGTGCTGTGCTCGTCGAAGAGCTGGAGGTACTCCGAGACCGGCATGCCCGTCTCCGACAGCCAGACGGCCGCCTGCTCGATCGCCAGCGGCAGGTCGCCCAGACGGCTGGAGATCTCGTCGGCGTCCTGGTCGCTCAGCTCGGGCCCGCGCAGGCGCAGCAGCTCGCGGCTCTCCTCGCGGGTGAAGACGTCGACCTCAAGGGGGGCGGCGTAGGAGAACCAGTCGCGCGAGCGGGAGGTCACCATGATCTTCCCGGGGCCGTTGGTGGGGAAGAACTTCCTGATCTCCTCCACGTTCTCGGCATTGTCGAAGATCAGCAGCCAGTCGGCGTAGGGGCGGCCCAGCCGCAGGGCCTCCTTCACCGCGGGGACGGCCACGTTGGGCTCGGTGACGTTCAGCTCGAGGTGGACGGCCAGGTCCACGAACGCCTGCCGGACCATGGTCAGCCGTTCGGAGGGTATCCACCAGATCAGGTCGTACCTGTCCTGATGGCGGTAGCAGTACTCAATGGCGATCTGCGACTTGCCCACGCCGCCCAGACCGTGCAGCGCCTCGGGGAGCACCGCCGTCGTCCCCGCCGACAACCGCTCGTGCAGCAGCGCCAGCATCTCCTCACGGCCAGTGAAGCTGGCGTTCTTGTGCGGGACGTTCCACACCGGCGTCGGCTGATGGGACTCACGCTTGGGGGCTAGCGGTACGGCGCTCATATTGATCGTCACTCCAAACGGGTCCGGCGGCGATAAGTCCTTCACGACATGCGGGTAGACCGTGTCCTCAGGGCGAGGAAGATCGCGACTGAAGGCCTGCCCCGTGGCCGGGCCATGCATGCCTTCCTGGTCACGAAAGGAATCCCTGATCTGCCGCGCGGGCGCCGTGTAGCGCCCTGCCATCGCCTCCAGGGCCGACAGGGCGGGCTCGACCAGCGGCGACAGCTCGGGCGGCAGCTCGGGCACCGGCGCGCTGCCGGGCGAGACGATCACATCGCGCAGCCCGCGTAACTCGCCCACCTCCTGGCCCAGGTGGTCGACGACGGCGACCAGCACCTCGGCCGTCTCCGAACGCCTGCCCGCCTGCAGCAGCTCGGCCCGCACACCGGGCACGAAGTCGTACGGCACGCTGGGCCGCGTCCGCCCCGAGTGCGCCCGCCGTACCAGATCGCTGCCCAGGACCTCGGCCAGGTGCGCCTCGGTGGCGCGGGGCACCAGCCTGCGCTGCACCAGCCGCATCACCGACATGGTCAGCGGTGCCGCGGCCAGGTGCACGGCCAGGTCGAAGGCGGTCGGCGAGACGCCCATGCGGAAGCGCCACACCCGCTGCCTGGCGTCGTCCTCCTCCGGCTCCGACGGCTCGGGCTCGCTGTCGGCGTCGGTCTCGGGCTCTGGCTCGGCGAGAGAGCAGGCCAGGACCCCGCCGGACCAGCGGGTGCGGCTGCCCATGACGAACTCGGCCCAGCCCTTGACGTGCCCTGCCGTCGGCCCGATGACCGGGATGGGCACCGTTCCCGCCGGGGCGGCCGCGCCGTACTCGATGGCGGGGGCGGCGGGCTGGGTGTTGCGCAGTTCGCCGCGCTCCGGCGCGATGCCCGTGCGCCGCCACAGCCGGGTGGGCAGCAGGTGGACCACGACCACCGCGTTGTTCCTGCCCCAGCGGGCCAGCATCCGGTGGGCGGCCCCGGTGTGCCAGGCGTCGCCGATGCCGTCGGTGAGGACGACGATGAGCCTGCGTCCGGTACGGCCCGGCAGCGCCAGCGCGGAGGCGGGTGTCGAGGGAGCGTCGGCCCGTCCGGCGCGCAGCCGTAGCTCGGACTCCCGCTCGACGTCGGCGTCGAGCAGGTGCGTCCGGATCACCCGGAAGGCCGCGACGTCGGTGAAGGCCGCGGCGAAACCGTTGGCGGCGGCCCTGTGCAGAATCGCGAAGCGGCCGTCGTCGATCACCACGTCGAGTTCGAGCAGGCGCTCGCGGGCGGCGGCGAACACCGGCAGCCACAGGTCGTCGCCCGCCGCCTGCTCGGCGGTGGCCTCCTCGTCGAGTTCGGCCGTGCCGTACGGTGACCCGATCAGCCGCCGGAACGCGCGCATCGCCTGCACGAGCGCGCGCCGCCTGGTGGGCTCGGGGACGGCCACGGCCGCGCGCTCTCCGGCGATCTCCTGGACGGCGGGCTCCAGCCTGACGGCGAGCGGCACGCCCGACCCCACGGTGTGGCCGCCGGGCACGTCGGTGTCGGGGCCGCGCGGAGGCGGTTTCGGGCTGGTGGGCGGTCGTTCGGGAGGTGGCGACGGCTCAGGAGTCGGCCCGCCGAGGTCCGGTGGTGGCGCCCCCGCCTGGCCCGCCACGGTGTGGGCGGCGAGCCAGAGAAGGTCGGCGGCCTCCTGCCAGTGCGGCGCGCCCTCGCGGCCGGATGGCGATAGACCTGCCGGTTCCTTCACCCCACGCCTGCCTCGTCGAGCCGTCGCAGCACCACGTCGAGCACCTGTTTGTAGGACTGCTCGCTCCAGCCTTCCCGGCCGGTGATGACCAGGTGGAGGGCGTTGAGCAGCTGGTCGGCCGCCACGGGACTGCGCCTGCGGTAGTCGAGGAACTCGTGGATGATCCGGTCCTTGTACGGCTCGGCGTCGCGGCCGAAGTGCGCGCCGATCAGCTCGGCCAGCCGGTCGGCGCTGGGCTCGGGCATGTCGAGCCGCACGCACCGGCGCAGGAAGGCGGGCGGGAACTCGCGCTCTCCGTTGCTGGTGATGACGATGAAGGGGAAGGCCCTGCAGGTCACGGTGCCCTGGCTGATCGCGGCGGTCCGGCGCGGATCGGCGGTGTGCACGAGGTCGGGCTGCTCGGAGCGGGCGCGGAACAGCTCCCTGATCTGGAAGCCGCCTTCCTCCAGCACGTCGAGCAGGTCGTTGGCGAGGTCGGCGTCGCCCTTGTCGAACTCGTCGATCAGCAGCACCCGCGGCAGCTCGTAGGGCAGCAGCGCCGTGCCGAGCGGCCCGAGCTGCACGTACTTGCCGATGCTCGGCTCGGTCCCGGCGACGCGGGCGTCCTGGACGCGGGCGACCGCGTCGTAGTCGTACAGCCCGGAGCGCAGGGTGGTGCGGCTGTTGACGGGCCAGCGCAGGACCGGGCCCAGGTGCAGCTCGCGGCTCACCTGGTAGGCCAGGGTGGACTTGCCGACGCCGGGCGGTCCGGTGACCAGCAGCGGGCGGCGCAGGCAGAGGGCGGCGTTGACCGCGATGACCTCCTGCGGGTCGGGCTTGCGCGCCGGCAGCGTGTCGAGCCGGCCGAGCCTGCGGTCGAGCTCCTCGTGCTCCTCCGCGGGGGGCTCGATCACCGGCCCGCCGGTGAAGGTACGCCACGGGGGCGGCGACGGCAGGGCCGTACGCAGGGAGACGTCCTGCAGCGGCCGTCCCGTGCCGCGGTAGAGAAGCCACCCTTGGGGGATGGCCGCGAGCTCACCGTCCTCATGCGGTCTTTCCACGCTCATCTGTGGACGTTCCTCACTTGGATACACGGTCGGCGCATGAAATTTGACTACTTAGGAAGGATCCCCTTGTTTCACCTATCGCGCAACCCTGAGCCGCGGCGCATGGGGAATTGGCCTGTCCGGATCGTCCCAAAGCAGGGCCACACTCTCACAGGCCGCTGAACTGCGCAATTGAAGGATGCTCTCCGGTAGCTTTTTGAGTTTGACCGGTTGCACGACGTCGTGAACAATCTCGCGGAATTCGACATTCGATGCTATATCCCGACACCAAAGGACAATCGGCAGTCCTGCGTCGATAGCGGCCTCCAATTGGGCACGGCCCATCGGATGATCGGGCGGCGCCGACAGCACGCAGGCCACCAGGTGGCAGCCCCGCACCAGCTCGTCGTGCATCGCGCCGAGCTCGGCGATGTCCAGCGGGATCAGGTGAGTGCCGCCCTCGCCCCGCATGAACCTGCCCCACCGTTCGTGCCAGTGGCGGTGCCGGTGGCGCGGACGCAGGCGCGCGTCGCTGCGCAGCACCACCTCGTAGTCCTGGCCGAGGGCACGCGGCGGCAGGCTCGCGCTGATCTGCCGGGGCCAGCGCTCCACGGCCAGGTTGACCAGCTCGGGCGCGAGCATGAACTCCAGCAGCAGCGGGCCACCCGACGTCCACTGCTCCTCCGCCCGCAGGACCAGCTCCACCACGTAGTCCCCGAGCCGCTCGAACGACAGTTCGACGTCCTCGCCGCGCACCGGCCCCCAGCCCGACTGGTCGGCCTGCGTCCAGTGGGTGACGCGGTGCGGGTCGGTGCCGTCGTCGGGCACGGGCGAGCGGTCGATCTCGATGATGAGGCAGACCGGCAGATCGGTACGCGTCTGGAAGGGCGGCGGCTGGCGCAGCAGCAGCTCCAGCTCGGTCGCGGCCGCGTCGTCGACCTCCCGCAGCAGGTCGCGCTGGTGGTACAGCCACCTGCCCAGCTCGTCCTTCAGCTCGGGGTCGTTGGCCGGTTCCTGGTGGACCAGCCGTCCGCGCAGCAGCGCCACGAAGCGCAGGTGCGGCGCCAGCCAGCCGGGACGGCCGTTGACGTCGAGCAGGAACTCGAACATCTCCCACGCGGTGGTCAGCCCCACCGGGCAGGCGGCTCCTCTGCCCTCGGTGACCACCTGGTAGAGGGCGCGCAGGTCGTTCGCCTCGTAGCGCCTGAGCAACTCCTCGATGCGCCGCTCGTCCTCCGGCGCGAGGAGGCTGTCGGCCAGGCCAGCCAGCCGCCTGATCTGCTCCACCTGCGGGAGCCCGGCGGCGAAGAACTCCACCGCGCGCAGCAGCGCGCCACGCGCCTGCTCGCTCGCCAGGCAGTGGCGGGCGATGTTGAGGAAATGGACGTTCCGCTTGGCGGAGTACGGCACGTCGAGTCCGGCCGCACCCAGCTGGGCGATAACCGCGTCGACAAGGTCGGTGGGGTCGAGCTGGGGTATCGAGGCAAGCACTTTGGCGACCGCCATGTGATCGCCGAGATTCGCCACGCTTCTCCCCTGCTGAACACCTTCACCGATTAAATTGCCGTGATTCTACTAAATCGCACAAGCATTTCCACAGGGGCCACGACAATCAACACGCATCTCGTGTCACGGCTCGTCTCCGCAGGGCCGTCCGAGCAGGCCGCCGGACGGTCGGCGCAGGTGGATTTCGGCTGGACGGCGACCGCGGCGCGCCCCAACCCGCACCGTCACCTGACCGGCCGATCAGGCCCGCCCGTGATCACGAATACAGCGGGGAATACGACCGCGAAATGTGCAGATTCGTGAGCATCCATGGGGAAAAGAACGCGCCGGGGCGTACGTTCCCGCACCTCCGTGTGGAGCGCACGCCCGGCGCCGGTCCACCCTCCTGCGTTCCGCGCCTCCCGTTGGAGCGCACGCCGGTCGTGCCAGCGTCGGCCCGTTTCGCGCCTCCCGTTGGAGCGCACGCCGGTCGTGCCTGACAGCCTGCCGCATGGAGCGCGCGCCGGTTCGAGGCCCGCGGCCTATCGCCGGTCGACGTCCTCCCCCGCGCGGCGGGCGAATGATTCGCGCACGACCTCGTCGGCCGCCGCCAGCCCGAGCGGCGCCGTGTCGGCCAGCTCCCGCCGTTGCCCGGATTCCTCGCGCCGTTGCTCGGGCACCTCCCGCGGCGACTCGGCGGCCTGTTCACCGGGTCGCGTCGCGCGGTCGAAGAAGCGCAGCAGCTCCACCGGCAACGGCATGACCAGCGTGGAGGACTTCTCCGCCGCGACCTCCACCACGGTCTGCAGGAGCCGCAGCTGGAGCGCTCCGGGAGTCTCCGACATGATGGCCGAGGCCTCGGCGAGCTTGCGCGCGGCCTGGAACTCGCCTTCCGCGGTGATCACACGGGCCCGCCGTTCCCGTTCCGCCTCGGCCTGCCTGGCCACGGACCGCTTCATGGATTCGGGCAGGTGGACGTCCTTGATCTCCACGCGGTCGATGTGGATGCCCCAGCCGAGGGCCGGGCTGTCGATCATCAGCGCAAGCCCCCTGTTCAGTTCCTCGCGGTTGGACAGCAGGTCGTCCAGCTCACTCTTGCCGATGATCGAGCGGAGCGAGGTCTGTGCGACCTGCTCCACTGCGAACAGGTAGTTCTGCACCTCGATGGCCGCCCGCAGCGGATCCTGAACCCGGAAGTAGGCGACGGCGTCGACCTGGACGGAGACGTTGTCGCGGGTGATTCCCTCCTGGGTGGGCACGGGCATCGTGACGATCTGCACGTTCACCTTCGTCATCCGGTCCACGCCCGGAATAATGAGGTTGAGGCCGGGCTGACGGATCCTCTTCTGGGCCTGGCCGAAGCGGAAGACCACGCCACGCTCGATCTGGTAGACGATCCTGATGCCGCTGAGCGCCGCCCAGAAGACGATGAGGGCGATCAGCCCGAGCACGATGTTGATGATCATGGGACTGTCCCTTCCAGTTCAAGGCTAGGTCCTGGCCCCATCCGCGGAGACTCATGAGCTGGTCAAGAAATCCCGGCCCCGTCGACTGTCAGAACGCCTTGGTCGAGGCGGGCCTCGGTGCCCAGCTCCGCGCAGGCGGCAACGAACCGCTCGCTGATCCACGCATGCTCCCGGCCGCTCGCGAGCTCGGTCCTGCCGTACTCCAGCTTGATCGGTACGGCCCGCAGCCCCGCCACCCGCGGCCCGTCGAAGGTCACCAGGAACAGCAGCGACAGATCGTTGCGCAGCTCGGGGTCGACCGCGTAGTCGTCGAGGAAGTCTCCCAGGTCGAACAGCACCGGCAGCGCCACGCCGTGGGCGACATGGGCGGAATGACCCGCCACGAGCGTCGCCCCTGACTCCACCAGCCTCTCGGCCGCGGCACGGACGTAGGGCAGCGGGCGCGCGGTCATGTTGGGGCCCCAGTGCGGGGTGACCAGCACGACGTCGGCTCGCATGGCGGTGATCGTCCCGGTCAGCCAGGACGGGACCCGGAACGGCAGATCGGCGTAGGCCACGCCGGGCCGGTCAGGGCGCGCCGCGTAGTCGGACGGATGGTCGGTCACGCCTACCACCCCGACGCGCAGGCCGCCCGCTGACAGGATGGCCGGGCGCCGCGCCTGGGCCTGGTCCGCGCCGGCGCCGACCACCTGGATGCCCACCCGCTCCAGGTGGTCGCGGGTGTCGAGCAACGCGTCGTAGCCGTAGTCGAGCGCGTGGTTGTTGGCGAGCGTGACGCAGCCGACGCCGAGCCCGGCGAGCAGCTCGGCGGCCTGCGGCGGCGCGCGGAAGTGGAACGGCTTGCCGGGCGCCGCCCACTTCTCGCCCCGCGCGGAGACGCAGCATTCCAGGTTGAGCAGGAAGAGGTCGGCCCCAGCGAGGTGGTCGCGGACGCCGTCGGAGAAATAGGCGGCGGGCGCGTTCGTGATCTCCAGCAGCGTGGCGACGCCGCGCCCGAGCATGGTGTCACCCGCCAGCGCGAGAGTGACGGACATGCTCCTGAAATACCCATAAAACGGTCAGGACGTCACCGACAGGGAGTCGCGGCTGCGGGCGCGGCGAGTTCGGCCGAATCCAAGCCGGTCCGCCCGAGGCGACCAGAGGCCGCCGGGTTCGGCCGAGTGTGGCCGAGCTCGCCTGGGTCGGCTGAGTTCGGCTGAGCCTGGCTGGGTTCGCCTGGGTCGGCTGAGTTCGGCTGAGTCTGGCCGGGTTCGACTGGGCTCGACTGCGGGGTTCCGCGGGTTTACCCGTCTCACCCACTAATCCTGACATTTCCCGCTATGGTGCTGAAGATCGCTTAGCAGCCGTCACAGGAGTCCCATGCCGCACGCCGAACCCCTCCGGGAGGGTGACCCCGCGAGCGTGGGACCCTACCGGCTGCTCGGGCGGCTGGGCGCGGGCGGGCAGGGAGTCGTCTACCTGGCCCAGGGGCGCGACGCCAGGCCGGTCGCCGTCAAGGTGCTGCGCGACGGCCTGGCCGACGACCGCTTCGCCAAGGAGATCGAGGCGGCGCGGCGGGTGGAGCCGTTCTGCATCGCCCAGGTGCTCGACGCCTCGCGGGGCGGGCGGCCGTACATCGTCACGGAGTACATCGAAGGGCCCTCGCTCCAGCAGGCGGGCCGCCACAGCGGCGCCGACCTGCAACGGCTCGCCGTCGCGACCGCGACGGCGCTGGCGGCCATCCACCAGGCGGGCATCGTGCACCGCGACTTCAAGCCCGCCAACGTGCTGCTCGGGCAGGGCGGACCCCGGGTGATCGACTTCGGGATCGCCCGATCCGTCGAGTTGGGGCTGACGGCGACCAGCGGCATCATGGGGACGCCCGCCTACATGGCGCCCGAGCAGCTCGCCGGGGAGGGGGTCGGGCCCGCCGCCGACGTGTTCGCGTGGGGATCGGTGGTCGCGTTCGCCGCGACAGGGAGCCCGCCGTTCGGTGAAGACTCGCTGCCCGCGGTGATCAACCGGATCCTCCACAACGAGCCGCAGCTCGGCGACCTGCCGCAGCCGTTACGCACGATCGTGCTGGCGTGCCTGGCCAAGGACCCGGCGCGCAGGCCGTCCATGCAGGACGTGCTGCTGCGGCTGCTGGGCGGCCAGGAGGTCGGGCCGCTGGACGATTCCGGCCGGGGCGGCCCGGCCACGATTCCCGGAAGATCACGGCGCGGGTCCGCGGGGACTCGCCGGGGAGGCGGCGGCCGGGTCGTCGCGGGAGTCTCCGGCGTGGTGGCGCTGCTGGCCGCAGGGGCCGTCGTCTGGGGCACCGCCTACGGCACGGGCATCGGCACTCCGCGCCCGACCACGGAGGCCATGGCGATCACCACGGCCGAGAAGAGCAGTCAGATGACGCCGCGCCAGCGCCCGAAGCGGACCAGGAAGCCGACCACGCGCCGACCCACCAGGAAGCCGACGGCCGACCAGACGAAGCAATCCGACCAGACGAGAGAACCCGCCAGCCGCCCGACGACCCGATCGGCGGCGCCCACCAGGTCCGCCCCGGGAGGCGGGTCGTTCCGGATCCCGTCGATGACCGCCATGGGCGCCAGGAAGGCCAACACCCAGGACTGCCAGATCGGCCAGTCCAACACCTTCGGCATCGTCGAGGGGACCAGGCTGCGCACCACGTTCGCCTACGAATGGATCCTGGACGGCCGGGTGGTGGAGCGTTCGGAGGGCGTCATCGCCGACACCCACACCCAGCAGGTCGTCGGCCCGCTCGTCAAGCCCAACGGCCCGCACACCGTCACGCTCCGCCTGACCTCGCCGCAGAGGGTGTCGAAAACGCTCAAGTTCACCATCTGCCCGGTCGGCACCGAATGACGGCCCCGCTGCTGCCCGAGGATCCCCCGGGCGTCGGCCCCTACCGGCTGCTCGGGCGGCTGGGCGAGGGCGGCCAGGGCGTGGTCTACCTGGGCCGGGCCCCGGACGGGCGGCCGGTCGCCGTCAAGGTCCTGCAGGACGGGTACGCGGGTGACCACCGCTTCGCCAAGGAGATCGACGCGGCGCGGCGGGTGGAGCCGTTCTGCATCGCCCAGGTGCTCGACGCGTCGCTGGGCGGCCGGCCGTACATCGTGACCGAGTATGTCGAAGGGCCCTCGCTCCACCAGGCGGGCCGCCACAGCGGCGCCGACCTGCAACGGCTGGCGGTGGCGACCGCCACCGCGCTGGCCGCGATCCACCGCGCCGGGGTGGTGCACCGCGACTTCAAGCCCGCCAACGTGCTGCTCGGCCGCGACGGGCCGCGCGTCATCGACTTCGGCATCGCCCGCGCCTCCGGCCATTCGCTGACCGTGACGAGCAGCATCGTCGGAACGCCCTCCTACATGGCGCCCGAGCAGCTCGCGGGCGAGCCGATCGGTCCGGCGGCGGACGTCTTCGCCTGGGCGTCGGTGATCGTGTTCGCCGCGACGGGGACGCCGCCGTTCGGCAACGACTCGCTGCCCGCCGTGATCCGCCGCATCCTCCACGACGAGCCGTACCTGGGCGAGCTGCCCGCGCCGCTGCGCCCGATCGTGCTGGCCTGCCTGGCCAAGGACCCCGCCGCGCGGCCCGCGATGCAGGACGTCCTGCTCCAGCTCATCGGCGCCCGGCCCACCGCCGTACCGGCCCCCACCATGGGCCGTCGGGGCACCCGCCGGGGCGGTACGGCGGGCCGTGGCGTGCGCCGCCCGCGCGGGAAGGCGGTGCTGGCGGGGGCCGGGGCCATGGGGCTGTCGGCCACCCTGGTGGCCGGGGCGATCGCGTGGATGCCCGATTCGATGACGACCGCCGCCCCCACCTCCCCTGGCGTCGCGGCCAGGACACCGCAGTCGGCGGCCAAGAAGCCGACTTCCACCACGTCCGGCCGTCCGAAGCCCACGACGTCCCCGCGGCCGACGTCCAAACCTTCGACCGCCAAACCCGCGACGTCCAAAGCTTCGACGCCCAAACCCGCGGCCTCCAAGCCCCCGAGCTCGAAGCCGCCGACTGCCAAGCCCCCGACCTCCCCGACGAAGACCGCCACCGCGAGCGGGACCGTCCGCCTGCTGTCGCTGAAGCTGGACGGGACGGTGCTCGCCGCCGGCTGCTATTCGCAGAGCCTCTTCCCCGTCGCCACGCTCAAGGGACCGGCGGGGAAACAGACGGAGATCGGCTACCGATGGATCGTGGACGGCAAGGATGAGGGGTGGCTGACGGGCTGGGTGACCGGCACGGGCACGATCGACCGCAACCCGTTCGGCGCGTTCCCGCCGGGCAAGCACACGATCACCTTCCGCCTGCTGACCCCGGGCAAGGGCAGTGACAGCGTCTCGTTCACGGTGTGCGACTACTACACGACCCAGTGACGTTCGCCCCGGCCGGGGTCGCTGTCAGGACGCGGGCGTATCTCTGCGCAGCCACCTGACGAGCGCGCCGCCGCAGAGGATCAGGGCGACCCCCAGCCACCACAGGTGCCCGTCGAAGATCAGAACGGCGATGCCCACCGGCACGAGCAGACCCGCGAGGGGAAGGACGAGGGAGCCCACCGACGGCGCCCGGTGCGCCTGCCCGAGGGCGCGGGCCCGCACGACGTTCGGATACCACTCGGTGAAACGCACGGCCCCGACGATCGCCGCGATCTGGATGATCCAGCCGGTCCACAGGTTGTCCGGGTCATTGAGGACCAGATCGCCGTAGCCGCCCGCGATCGCCGCGACCAGGAAGGCCAGCCCCCAGACCCCGGTGATCACATAGTTGGCGCGGACGAAGCCCGGCGAGTCCCAGTGTTCGCGGTCGACCCGCTCCCTGGCGTACTGCAGGGTGAAGGGCATCCGCACCGCCATCGAGCCGAACGCGATCAGGACCAGGGCGAGGTTCGACACCTCCCCCGCGTACGTCTCCAGCCAGCGGCGCGTGCCCGGGCTCGCCGCCGCGCCCACGGCGGTCAGAGCGGCGAAGAAGACCACGTCGCTGACCTCGAGGAGCTTCCAGGAGCTTCCCGGTCGCACGACCCGGCCGGCCACGACGAGAAGGAGGGAGACGGCCAGCGCCAGCACCACCGAGAGCTCGAACCGGCCGGGGCCGACCAACACGGAGAAGATGATCCACGGGGCCATGCCGACGACGGGACTGTCCAGGACGCCCTGCCAGCCTCCCGACGGCCTGGTGCTCATAGGCGAACCTTCCGTAACGGGCCCTCACTCCCAGTCTGCACCTGGCGGCGCGAACCGCGAGCTCAGGGGGCCGAGGACCCTGCCACCGCCGCGGCCTGCCGTACGGAAGAAGGGTCGCGGCCCGCCATACGGAAGCTCGGACTCGACCGCCGGGTCACAGGCTTGGGTCGCGGTGGGTGGGGCGGCCGTCGAGGACCGTGAGCAGCACGGGCAGGTCCGGCAGGTCGGTGGCGGCGGTGGTGAGCGGGTTGCCGGCGAGGACCGTGAGGTCGGCGCGGAGGCCGACGGCGAGCCTGCCGGACTCGTGCGCCTCGCTCGCCGCGTGGGCGGCGTTGACGGTCATGCCCTGGAGGGCCTCCAGGGCGGTGAGCGCCTGCTCGGGACCGTGCGGCGGCTGGCTGAGGTCGCGGCTCGGCCGACGGTGACGGGCGCCCGCCATGACGCCCAGCGGCGGGTAGGGGGCGATCGGCCAGTCGGAGCCGAGCACGACGGTGGCGCCGGAGTCCCACAGGTCGCGGCAGCGCCAGGCGCGTGCGGCGCGCTCCTCGCCGAGGCGGCGCGACCAGTTGTCGGTGTGGTCGGCCCTGGTGAAGTCGCAGCAGTGGGTGGGCTGCATGGACGCGACGACACCGAGGCCGGCGAAGCGGCGCAGGGTGTCGTCAGGCACGGTCTCGATGTGCTCGACCCGGTGCCGCACGCCGCGCACCCCGGCGGCCTGGGCCTTCTCGACGGAGTCGAGGACGTGCCGTACGGCGGCGTCGCCGATGGCGTGGGTGGCGGTCGGCACCGCGGCCCGGTGGAGCTCGCCGACGATATGGCTGTACGCCTCGGGGTCGGGCCAGAAGGCGTGCGTGGACTCGCCGTGGCAGTCGGGGCGCTCCAGCCAGGCGGTGCCGTTGTCGATGGTGCCGTCCATGAAGAGCTTGACGCCCTTGACCTGCCACAGCGTGCCGCCGGTGCCCTGCTGTTCGATGAGCGCGCGCAGCGCCTCGGCGTCGGTGCCGGGCTGGCACCATGGCGCGACCCGCAGCCTCAGCGGCAGCTCTCCCGCCGCTTCGAGCTCGGCGTAGAGGGCGAGGCTGTCGCCGTTGGCGTCCATGGCGTGACCGCCGGTGAGCCCGGCGGCTGCCATGCCGCGCAGGGCGGCGGCCAGCCGGGCGCGGCGCTCGGCGTGGGTGGGCTGCGGGGCGGCGCGCTCGACGAGCTCGCAGGCGGCGTCCTCCAGCAGCAGCCCGGTGGGCCTGCCCGCCTCGTCGCAGACGATCTCGGCCGCCTGGGCGAAGGCCCGCGGCCCGTCGACGCCGGCGAGTTCGAGCGCGCGCGGGCTGGCCAGCATGGAGTGGGCGTCGAACAGCTGAAGGAGGGCCGGTACGCCGTCGAGCACGGGAGCGAGGGCGGCGGCCGCGACGGGCCGGTCGCCGAAGACGTTCGGGTCGAGGCCCCAGCCGTGCAGCCACGCGCCGGGCGCGAGGGTGCGCACCTCGCGGGCCAGGGCCTCGCGCACCCCGTCGAGGTCGGCGCAGTGCGACAGGTCGAGCCCGTAGGTCAGCTCGGCGCCCGTGACGGGGTGGAGGTGCCCGTCGACCAGGCCGGGAGTCACCACGGCTCCCTTGAGGTCGATCACCGTCGTCGAGGGGTCCGCGAGCGCGCGCAGCTGCCGGTCGTCGCCGAGGGCGGAGATCCGCCCTCCGGACACGGCCAGGGCGGTCTCCGGCAGGAACGCGCCGGTGACCGGATCGAGCAGACGGGCCGAGAGCAGGACGAGACGGGTGGGCACAGCGACTCCTCGAAGTCAGTCGGAGGTGGGGCGGGTGAGCGCGCCGCTTGTCAGGCCGAGTTCGCGCTCCGCCGTGGTGACGGCCATGCGGGTCACCGCCTCGGGCCGGTTGCGGGTGTCGGTGTTGGCGTGGGCGCCGAGGCCGTCGAGCACGACCAGGATCTGGATGGTCGTCACCTCCGGGTCGTCGGTACGGAATTCCGCCCGCTCGACGCCCTGCCTGATGAGGTCGGCCAGCCGCCCGCGCCAGGCGGCCTCCTGCTCGGCGACCCGGTCGCGCAGGACCGGGCGGTAGCGGCTGAGGTGCCGCGCGTTGATCCAGAGCCGGCTGACGTCGTCGTACGCCTCCCCTGTCGCGCCGGCGAAGAAGCGCGCCAGGTGTCGCGTGGGGCTCCCGTCGGGCCTGTCGGCCGGCAGGAGGGTGTCGAGCTCGGCGCTCGCGGCGCTGCCGAACGCCTCGGCCACGAGGTCCTCCGCCGCCGGGAAGTAGTGGCTGATGAGTCCCGGCCGGACCCCGAGCTCCTCGCCGATCCGGCGCAGGGTGACGCATTCCAGCCCCTCGGCGAGGGCGACGGCGGCGGCCGCGGCGACGATTTCCGCACGTCGGACGGCCGGAGATTTCCGAATTCGCTCGCGCTGGACCCTTGACGTCATGCCCAGGATGTTATTGAGTGTGCGACCAATAAGCAACCACATGGGTTGCGGCACCCGGAGGGCTCCATGGCGTCCACGATTCCCGAACCGCACGCAGGCACGCGCGGCGCACCCGAGACGTCCCTGCCCTCCGATCGGGCGGGCCGGATCGAGGTCCACGGCATCGACCACGTCAACTACCTGAGCGTCTCTGATCAGTTAAGCGAACCCATGTAAGACCTGATGTCTGGCACGGGTTCCTCCCACCGTGGAGGGGTGGCGTGAGCGTGCAGGTGGAAACCCGCGCCCAGTGCTGCCCCTCGTGGCCGGTGTCGGCCGGTGGCGGGTGTGCTGATCGCTGCCACGCCCTGGTTCCGGTGGGCTGCGCGGGGCAGCGGGGTCCGGACCGTGCGGGCCGGCAGGCTTCTGGGCCACGTGTGAGCGTGTCCCTCCGGACGCTGGCCCGCACCACCATCAGGTCGTGCGGGGGAGGGTGCCCTGCGTCGCCTGGGCGCGGGGCGTGTGGAACGAGGCCGGGTGGGGGCGGTCTTGGACCGGTCCGTCCGGCTGGTCTCAGTGGTGGCCGTGGGGGTGATCACGGCGCGGGTTTCGAGTTTGTCGATCACCGAGTGTATGACCATGGTGCCGGTGGTGCGGTCGGTGATGGTCTTGTTCTGGTGGGTGAGGCCGCGTGCGGCGATACGCTGCCACGCTCCGGTGTCGCGGTCGCCCTGATAGCCGCAGGAGC